>NZ_DAIRUZ010000003.1:0-559393 GCF_036803085.1 Phnomibacter sp.
ACACGGGTTTTGCGTCAGGCGGGCTGACGTGCAAACTTGGAGCTTTGTGCTTCTATTGAACTTTAGTAGTAAATTGAACATTTGTGCTTCGAAACCCGCCCGAACGCAAAGCCCGAAAACGTTGCGCCGCAATGGCTCACTCCGTTTGCCGGAAAAGCGGGGGTGTATTTCAGCTGATTTACGGAAGGCAAAATGGGGCAATGGATTTTGCCGGTTAAGCTGCGCAAATGAGATTTGCTGAAAACCTGCGTTTTCGAAGCGAATCGCTTTAGCAGCTTAGGCGAAGCTAAAGGCTGGCATTGACATTGTCAATACCCTGAGCCAATAGCTTTGGTAAATCAGGTAGAAATACGGTAATTGCCCATCCGATCCCGTTGGTCGACTTCGCCAATCAGGGATTGGCACAAATAGCCCGACGGGTATTTTCCAGGCAGTACGGTTGGCCACCGCGGGCAACTGCGGTTTTGCAACATTCGCCAGCAGCCTTATCTTCATACATCACCACATCCTGCGAACGTCGCAAAGCCGCAGGACGTTACCCTCTCTATGCTGCTCCATCAGTGCATAGCCACAGCTCCGGCCCACAGGCCGGTTAGCAAGCCTCGCATTCTTCCCCCAAGTTCCTGCACCTTTGCGGCATCATTTATGGCCGGCATATACTTTCACATACCGTTTTGCAGCAAGGCTTGTCACTACTGCAATTTTCATTTTTCTACCTCGCTGCACCGCAAGCCCGAGGTATTGCAGGCCATGCTGCAGCAGTTGCAACAGCGGCAGCTGCCAACCGGTGTAGCACTGCCCACGCATATCAGCAGCATCTACTTTGGTGGTGGTACGCCCAGCCTGCTGAGTGCCGCTGAGCTGGCCCAACTACTGGCGGCCGTGCGGCAGCAGTTTGCCGTAAGTGCCGATGCCGAAATTACCCTCGAAGCCAACCCCGATGATATTGATGCCGCCCGGTTGGAGCAGTGGCTGGCACTCGGCATCAACCGCCTGAGCATGGGGGTGCAAAGTTTTCACGACGACGACCTGCGCTGGATGAACCGTTCCCACCGGGCCAGCCAATCGCTGGCGGCCATCCACGCTGCCCGGGCGGCGGGGTTTCACAACTTCAGCATCGATCTGATTTATGGCGTACCCGGCATGAGCATGGAGCGCTGGCAGCACAATGTGGCGCAGGCCATGTCGCTGCAGGTACCACACCTGAGCTGCTATGCTCTTACAGTGGAAGAAAAAACCGCCCTGCATCATTTTGTACAAAAAGGCAAAGTGGCCCCCATAGATGATGCCCTGCAGGCCCGTCATTTTGAGGCCCTCATGCAATGGACCGCAGCACAGGGCTATGAGCATTACGAAATATCGAACTATGCCCTGCCGGGCAAGCGCAGCCGCCACAACAGCAGCTATTGGCAGGGCCAGCCCTACTGGGGCATCGGCCCCTCGGCCCACTCCTTCGATGGGCAGCATACCCGCTGGTGGAACATTGCCAACAACAGCGAGTACATCCGCCTGCTGCAAGCTGGTGCGCCTGCCTACGAAGTGGAAGTGCTGAGCCCTGTGCAACGCATGAATGAAACCATCATGACGCTGTTGCGTACCAGCGAAGGGCTACCGGTAAACCTCGAGGCGCAACAGATTGGCGGCTATACCTATCCGGCTCATCAGTGGGCTTCGGCGCAAAATTACCTGCATGAATTTATGCAAAACGGTTGGGTAACCTTACAGCGCCACCTGCTGCAGCTGACCAATAGCGGCAAGCTCTATGCCGATCATATTGCGTCGGCGTTGTTTGCAAGTGAGGAGTGATGTGCTGTTGTAGCCGGGATTCGGAAGTCAGTAGTCGGGAGACGGGAAGATCGAGTCCGAAGTCGGTAGTCCGTAGAAGTGCAACAAAAGTCAATTACGCCACTCTACGGCACCTCTCCTGTGGAGAGGCCTGGTGAGGCCAAATGGTCTGGAAACGCCAACCCATTCGATTTTTCTTTATATGTCCTTTTTGCCTTGGTCCAATAAGGACCAAAACCATCAAGCAGATTGTTTGCTGAATTTGCGCCACGCATAGTGCAGGGCCTTGGCCAATAAGATAAGGCCGAGTGCTGTAACGCTGGCGTAATTGCCCAATATGGAAAATGAGAGTGGCATGGTTGTACAACAAGGTACGAATTGCTGTTGCAGTGTATACATAGCAAAACGTTAAGCCCCAGAGGTGGCTTGATGAGCGGTAAGTAAGGCAGCCTTCGTTGCTTTTAAATACCCAATTCAAGAAAGGCGTTTGCACCTTTTTGCTTGCCCAAAAAGGTACCCAAAAAAGGCCCCCGAGATTTATTACACCCAAATCTCGGGTGGGTACCCTGATGTAGCAATGGTGCTACTGTAGTGCCCAGCTATAACACCCTGATGTCGTGCTTCTGAAAGTAGGTTGCCTGATATATTGAGCTTCTCTTTTTGCGCAAAAGAATGCCTTACTGCAACACCTGCTCAATGGCGGCGAAGCCTTCAGCGGCAGGCAGTCCTTCCCACAAAATGCGGTAGATGGTAGTGGCGATGGGCATTTCGGCCAGCACGGTTTGGTTGGTAAAATACAGGCCGCGGCTGGCGGGGTATCCTTCGGCCACCATGTTCATTTCGAGCTGTGCCACTTTTACGCTGTAGCCCTTGCCAATCATGTTGCCAAACGTACGGTTGCGGCTGTACAGCGAGTAGCATGTTACCAGCAAATCGCCGAGGTACACACTGCTGGAGTAGTTGATTTTGCCGGCATCAGGCGCTTGCTTCAGCTCCATCACCTTGCGGATGAAATGCACCAGTTCATCGGCGGCATTGGCAATGTACACACTCAAAAAGTTATCGCCATATTCCAGGCCATGGGCAATGCCGGCGCCTACGGCGTAAATGTTTTTGAGCGTGGCGGCGTATTGCGTACCCCAGATGTCGTGGTTCACCACCGTGTTGAGGTAGTCGGTTTTAAACATAGCGGCAATGGCTGTTGCCGCCGCTACATCTTCGCCGCTAAACGTGAGGTAGGATAGTTTTTCTGCCGCTACTTCTTCTGCATGGCATGGGCCCATGATGGTGAAATAGTGTTCGGTAGGCAGTGCAAATTTTTCGTGCAGCCACTCGTTCAGCAGCTGAAATTTTTCGTTGGGCAAAATGCCTTTTACGGCAGAGATTACCCGCTTGCCTTCGAACGCATTGGCGGGTAAATGCTGTAGCGTCACCAGCACATAAGAGCTGGGCACACAAATTAAAATGGTGTCGCAGGCGGCAATGGTTTCAGCAGCATCGGTGCTGAGGGTAAGCAGGGCCTGGTTGAAATACACGCTGCTGAGGTAATGCGGATTGTGACGGCGTTTTTGCAAATGTGCAATCGTCGACTCATTGCGCAGGCACCAATGAATGGCCTGTCCGTTATCTGTCAGCAATTTGGCCAATGCGGTAGCCCAGCTGCCGCCGCCAATTATTCCCATCTGCATATTCCACACTTTGTTGCAAAGAAAACAAGGTTTGATGAAAGATGGCTGATGTAAGATTTACGATGGCTGATTTGAACTACGTCTGTGATAATCCTTTTTCATCCTGAAAATCTGCGTCCAAGTTTTTCGCACAGAGCTTAGGAGGACACGGAGCGTTTGCTTTTAGCCTTCGGCCTTCAACTTTAAACTTTAAGTCTTGTGTTTTTTTGTTTCCGTGAAAATCCAATCCGGTACTATAAATCAGTATCCCAATGCAACTGGCTCGTACATTTACGGCATGAACTATGTAAGCATACACGAGGGCCGCGTCACGCTGTCTGCAGAGGGCACTACCGCCGAAGTTTGGCCGTCACATGGCGCCCTGCTCAACCGCTGGACACAACATGTAAACGGCACTACCATCGAACTGATAGATGGCTACGACAGCCCCGAAGATTTTGTGGCCCACGCCGAAGCCAAAGGTTTCAGGAGTTGTAAGTTGTCGCCCTATGTATGCCGGCTCAACCAGCAGTTGTACGAATACGAAGGCATCCAATACAAAATTGGCAAGTTCATTCTCAACGATTCAGCCCTGCACGGGTTGCTCTACAATGTTCCCTTTGACATATTGCACCACGAAGCCACCGGTGAGCTGGCCATGCTGATACTGCAGCACCGCTACAATGCCGAAGATGCAGGTTATCCTTTTCCTTTCGACATGACGGTTACGTACACCCTGCAGTCAGGAAAAATTTCCATCAACACCGAAGTAACCAACCGCCACAGCAGCACCATACCACTGGCCGATGGCTGGCATCCGTATTTCAAGTTGGGCAATAGTGTAAATGATTTGCACTTGCAAATAGCCACCGATACCATGCTCGAATTTGATGCTGCCCTCCTACCCACGGGTGTGCTCAAACCCGATCATCGCTTTTCCGATGGCGCAGTGTTGGAAAATACCGAACTCGATAATTGCTTTTTGCTGAACCGCATCAGCCAGGAACCGGCCTGCGTATTGCAAGACCCGCAGAGTGGCAACGCTATTTGCATTTATGCCAATGAAAATTACCCATATCTGCAAGTGTACACACCACCGCATCGCCAGAGCATAGCCATCGAAAACCTGAGTGCCGCACCCGATGTATTCAACAACCGCATGGGTTTGATAGAACTGGAGCCGGGTGAAAGAATTGGCTTTAGCTGTTCGTACGAATTTGTGCAGCTTACTTAAACATACCTTACATACTGCCTTTGTACAAACCGCCTTCTATGGCAAAAGTTTGCCCGGTTGCAAAACCACTGTTCGGGCTAAACAACCATGCCGCCAGTGAAGCAAATTCTGTAGCCGTGCCCAAGCGCCCTACGGGTACTTGTTGTGCCATAGCATTAGCAGCTTCATCGCGGCTAATGCCTGCTACAGCTGCCTTCTTGTCAAATAAACGATTCATTGCATCGGTGGCATGATAGCCCGGTGCCATGATGTTGATGGTGATACCCTGCCCTGCCACTTCCTGCGACAATGTTTTGAGATAACCTACCACCGCCATGCGGATGGCATTGCTCAACACCAAATTTTCTACAGGTTGTTTTACACTCACACTTTCGATGCTGACTATGCGGCCATATTGTTGTGCCTGCATGGAAGGCAGCAAAGCTTTCAGCAATGCAATTTTCCAACGCAGCACAGATGCGTAAGCGTTATCCCAATCGGGCAGTGTGGCTTCGAGTGCCGACATGGCCGGCGGGCCACCCGCATTGAGCAAAATGCCATGCAGTGGTTGCTGTATGGCTGCAGTAATTTTTTGTACACCTTCATCGGTTGTTACATCGGCCACCACGGTATGTACCTGCTGCGGATACGCTGTTTGTAAGGCTTGCAGCTTGTCGGCTGAGCGGGCCACAGCAGTTACTTGCGCCCCTTCCTGCAACAAGGTTTCGGCGATGGCTTTACCAAAACCACCCGATGCCCCACATACCAAAAAATGCTGCTGCGCAATCTGTAAATCCATATTGGCTGATTGTTCTGAGTAAGAAGAAGGCTGCGAAATTACAGGCAACTATGCCCGCTGCTTATTCGATTTTGCAGGCATGGCGGCTCACTAATTTCCAACTGGCTTTACGTTTTACATATACTTCGGTAAATGCCAATGGCATGGAAAAGGTTTTGCCTTGCATGTTGCCTTCAAATTGGCCTTTGCCTGTTACAATAACCATGCTTTCAAACTGGCGGGCCTGCACATCGGTGAAGTGTATTTTTTGATAGCGGAGTTTGCCCGATTGCATGTCGGCAATTACTTCGGTAGCATTTTGCGTCCAACCATTGCTGTGCACATAGAGGCAGCGGGCATCGAGTATGTTACGCAAGCTGTCGTAGCGTTGTGTTATCAGCCATTTGTTTTTTTGCTGTGCCAGATTGGCCACAAATTTTTCGGCTGGGGTTTGCTGGGCCTGCATGGCGGTGCAGAGGAAAATGGTCAACGCCAGAAATGCGAAACGTATTTTCATAGACAGTTGTATGTGCTATGAAAATACGTTTTCTGCCAATGTAATGGCACGGCCCCGGTTTGTAATTATTTCAAGTATTCACTCAACTTGCCTTCATCCGAAGCTTTTATCATCCTCTTCAATTCAGCATTGGGCTTCATGTTATTGTCACCGTTTTTAGCATACGCAATAATCATTTTGCAGGCTTCCAGTGTTACTGTTTTCGGATCGGCTTTCGGAGCATTCTTTTCCAATGCGTATTGTATCATGCCTGCCAAATACAACGACAACCAGTCGTCATTCCCTTTTGTAAATTTCATGGCTTTGGCATCAAGGGTAAATGAATAATCCGGAGAGCCGGTCATCCAGCTAATGATGTAGCGGGTAGCACTGGCCCTTAGTTTATCGGACTGTTCAATAGGATGTGTAAATAAATACCGTGCGGCCTGCAATGCTGCATCATTAGCACCGGCATTGTAATCTTCTTTCAATTCCAGCCGAATGCCATCCCAATCGGGCCAGTTGCTTTGTGCATTTGCTATCACTATGGTCATAGCCAGGCTCATCATCAACAGTAGTTTCTTCATCGGTCAGGTATTTATGTGGTTAATAATATAAAAAGAGGTCAAGCTCCTTTGTATGTCGTCACTTTTAAAAATCTTGGTTTTTTATACTAAGATGAAAATGTCTTCCTTTTCCACAACTACTGATTACAACAGGTCAAATAGGCACATGTATTAGTTACTATTATTGCGCTTCGCTGTACTGCTGTAGTAATTTTTGCATACCTGCCGCATCAAAATAGAAATCCTTTTGCGTAAGTTTTTGTACGATAGCCGGATAAGCAGCGAACATTTTGACGAACGCTTTTTCGCTCCGCCGGGCTGCAAATTTGGGGCTGTACATAGCTACGCCCTGTACGGCCTGTAGCGGGCCTTTGTCTTTGAGTACAAAAAAAGTATTGTAGCTCTCTTTGGTAGCAGTTTTCGATGTGAGAGTTTCCCAGCTGTCTCTGTACAAACAGGTGTGCAACACCCGCGGGGATTCGTAAAGTACCCGCATCAAAAACTCATGTGCCCCATTTGCTGAAAGACCAGTTTGCTTCCGTCTTTCAGTTGAATGTAGCGAATGCTGTCTGCCAGTTGAAACCGCATCACAGAGTTCCCTTTCAGCACTGTTGTTGTATCATCAGGCATCTTAGAAATAAATGCCATTTCATTGATGTAGCCATTGTCTGCGTTGGTATTACCTGCTATGGATATAAAACCAACCCAGGAAGAATCGCCAGCGAAAAAAAGTTGAGCAGGTTGAAAAGTATTCACCGGAAAACGATGGCTGCTGTAAAACCCATGTCGGCCTCCTTATTGAGCCCCTGCATGCGTAGCTATCAAAAACATAGCAGCAGTAGAAATCACCTTCCAAATTATTCGTGAGTGCATGATAGTAAGATTGTACACGAACTTAGCTGCAAAATGTCTTTTACAAAAAAATCAGCCCGAAGGCTGATCTCAGAATATTTTATCTAACAATTGGTGGCCTCGCCAGGAATCGAACCTGGATCTGGAGCTTCGGAAACTCTTATACTATCCATTGTACTACGAGGCCGTAGCGGGCTGCAAATGTGCAACAATTACGCTAAAGAGCCAACACCCGTTAGCTCAGCAGGCCGGGAGCGTTGGCTGCAAAGATTTTTACCGCAATGGCCAGCAATATCACCCCAAAAAACTTGCGGATGGCCAGCATGCCGGCGGGGCCCAACAGTTTGGTAATGAAATCGAGGCTGTGCAATACGAGGTAAATGAAAATGAGGTTGACCAGAATACCCAACAGTACCGGAATTTCATCGTAGTTGGCCCGCAATGAAATGATAGTGGTAAGCGTACCACTCCCGGCAATCAGTGGAAAAGCAATGGGCACCACCGTACCCGACTTAGGGTCGCCATCGCTTTTGAAAAACTCGTGGCCCAAAACCATTTCCAGCCCGAGGATGAAAATGACAATGGAACCGCCTACGGCAAAAGATTTTACATCTATACCCAACAATTGTAAAAATGGCTCTCCTACAAACAAAAACAGGATCATGAGGCCGCCGGAAATCAACGTGGCTTTGAGCTCGTTGATGCCGCCCATTTTTTGCTTGAGCGAAGCCAGCAGCGGCACAGAACCGATGATATCAATGACCGCAAACAGGGTAAACGTAATGGTGAGTACGGCACTTATATCCATATGAAACGCTGGTTATGGCAGTTTGAAAAAATAAAAAAACCTGTGAGGCCTTGAAACCTCACAGGTTGCAAACTTCTATCATTTACCCTTAGAGGCGGTTTAAGATTTCTTCACCAATGGCATCGGTGCCGAGGAGTTTGTCGGCAGGCGTGTCGGCATTGGCAATGTCTCGGGTACGGAAGCCGGCTTTCAGCACAGCATCCACTGCATTAATCACATCCAGCGATTCCTGCTTCATACCAAAGGAAATATCGAGCAGCAATGCGGCAGATAACACAGAAGCCATGGGGTTGGCCAAGCCTTTGCCGGTGATGTCGTGGGCAGAGCCGTGGATGGGTTCGTATACACCCGTGCCATCGCCTACAGAAGCAGAAGCCAGCATGCCCATAGAGCCTGCAATTTGAGAGGCTTCGTCGGTGAGGATATCACCAAAGAGGTTGCCGGTTACCACCACATCAAAACGGCGGGGGTCTTTGATGAGCAGCATGGCGGCCGCATCTACAAACTGGTGTTCCAGTTCTACTTCAGGATAATCTTTGGCCACTTCGAGTACCGTTTCCCGCCAAATGCGGCTGCTCTCCAGCACATTGGCCTTGTCTACACTCATCAGTTTTTTACCACGGGTCATGGCTGCCTCAAAAGCCTTGCGGGCAATGCGTTCCACTTCGTACTTGTAGTAAATCATGGTATCGTAAGCGGCTTTGCCGTCTTCGATACGTTCCCGTTTGCCAAAGTATACATCACCGGTGAGCTCTCTGAAAAACAAGATATCGGCACCGCGTAAAATTTCGGGTTTAATGCTGCTGGCATCGAGCAGTTCATCAAATAATTTGATGGGGCGCAGGTTGGCATACAAACCCAGCTCTTTGCGCATTTTCAGCAGGCCCTGCTCGGGGCGTACCTTGGCCGAAGGATCGTTGTCGTATTTGGGATGACCCACTGCACCAAACAATACCGCATCACTGCTGCGCATGATTTCCAATGAATCCGCAGGCAACGGATCGCCGGTGGCTTCAATGGCTACGTGTCCAATCAGCGCTTCTTCGTAGGTAAATGTGTGGCCATATTTTGCCGCAATTTTTTCCAATACTTTTTTGCCGACTGCGGTTACTTCTTTGCCTATCCCATCGCCGGGTACTACTGCTATGTGTTTTGTTGCCATTTGTGTTGATGATGTTTGTTGTTTGAAAGTTTCAGAGTTCACAAGTTGGTGAACAGCCTTAGGAACTGCATCCTTACTTCCTTATTTCTTATTGTTTATTTCCTTCTTCTACTCCCAAATCAAATTCAGCATTTTCTTCGTGGCTTTGATGGCAGAAACCGTTTGGTCACTGTCGAGGCCACGGGTCTTAAATTCCTTTCCGTTATGCTCCCAGGAAATGATGGTTTCGCAAAGGGCATCGGTTTTACCTCCGGGCGGAATACGCACCGCATAATCGGTGAGCACTGCCAGTGGTAGCTTCTTTTTGAGGTACACTTTCTTAATGGCGTTCATGAACGCATCGTACTGGCCATCACCCTGTGCATTTTCTTCAAATGCTTCATCATTGAAAATGATTTTTACTGTAGCCGATGGCTTGAGGCCCTTGCTATGGGTGAGCACATAGTTCTCTACTTTCACTTTTTCAATTACACTGGCACTGTCCAGCACATCGCTGATGATGTAAGGCAAATCAGCCTGAGTAACGGTTTCCTTACGGTCGCCCAGTTCGATGATGCGTTGTGTTACCCGCTTCAAATCTTCGTCGGCCAACTGAATGCCCAGCTGCGCCAGGTTGTTTTCAATATTGGCTTTGCCCGAAGTTTTGCCGAGTGCATATTTCCGTTTGCGGCCAAATCGCTCCGGCAGCAAATCGTTGAAGTACAGATTGTTTTTCTTATCGCCATCGGCATGTATACCCGCTGTTTGGGTAAATACGTTTTCGCCCACAATGGGTTTGTTGGGCCCCACCCTAAATCCGGAGAAGGTTTCAACGAGTTTACTCACCGAGTACAATGATTTTTCAACCACAGCTGTTTCTACGGTGGGCACATAATCGTTCAACACGGCAATCACACTGGCCAGTGGGGCATTTCCTGCCCGTTCGCCCATGCCATTTACCGTGAGGTGCAAGCCATGCACACCGGCTTTGATGGCCTCAAGTGCATTGGCTACGCCGAGGTCGTAATCGTTGTGGCCATGAAAATCGAAATGAACGCCGGGATAGCGCTGCACAATGGCGCTGAGGTAGTCGTAGGTTTCCGAAGGAATGAGTACGCCCAAGGTATCGGGCAGCAAAATCCGTTTTACCGGTAGTGTCGCTAAGAAGTCGAGGTAGCTGTACACATAGTCCGGACTATTGCGCATGCCATTGCTCCAGTCTTCGAGGTACACATTGGCCGTGATGCCCCGCTTGGCGGCCAGTGCTAGTACTTCGCCTACTTCCTGAAAATGCTGCGCCGGTGTTTTTTTCAGCTGGTGCTGCAAATGGTTGAGCGACCCCTTGGTGAGCAGGTTCATCACTTTGGCGCCTGCTTCTTCCATCCACTTAATGGATACATCGCCATCCACAAAAGTGAGCACTTCAATGCGGTCGAGCAGGCCATTGGTAGCTGCCCAGCCCGTTATTTTTTTCACGGCTTCCAGTTCGCCTTCCGATACCCGTGCAGAAGCAATTTCCACACGGTCCACTTTTACTTCGCCCAGCAAGAGCTGCGCAATGGTCAGTTTTTCGGATGGAGAGAAAGAGACGCCGTTGGTTTGTTCACCATCGCGGAGCGTGGTGTCCATAATTTCGATATGCTTCTTCATGCCGTGGGTTGTAAGTGCTGTTAATACAGCGATTGGGCAGCAAATGCCTTGATGTCTTCTTTAGCTGATTGCAGGTAATCGATGTCATCGAAACCGTTCATCATGTTGTGTTTTTTGTAGCCGTTGATGTCGAACGATTCTTGTTCGCCCGTAGCTACAATCGTTACTTTTTGCTCGGGCAGGTCTACTTTGATTTCCGTTTTCGGATCGGCTTCAATGGCTTTGAAAATCTTGTCGAGAAATTCGGCACTCACGGTTACGGGCAAAATGCCAATATTGAGTGAGTTGCCTTTGAAAATGTCGGCGAAGAAGCTGCTGATAACGCAACGGAAACCATAGTCGTAAATGGCCCAGGCGGCGTGTTCACGGCTGCTGCCACTACCAAAGTTTTTGCCCGCTACCAGTATTTTACCACTGAAGATGGGGTTGTTGAGCACAAAGTCTTGCTTGGGCGAATCGTCGTTGTTATATCGCCAGTCGCGAAACAAGTTGTCGCCAAAACCTTTGCGTTCGGTGGCTTTCAAAAAACGGGCAGGAATGATTTGGTCGGTGTCTACGTTTTCAATGGGCAGGGGTACTGCTGATGATTGAAGCACGGTGAATTTATCGTAAGCCATAGAGAATGTCTGATTTCGGATGTCTGATTTCGGATTTGTTTTACCACAGAGGAGAAGGAGGTATGCACGGAGGAAGGCGGAGGTTTTTAGCCCCCTCACCCCCGGAGGGGAAAGGAAGGTTGCTTTATGACTTTAGCCTTCGGCCTTATGCCTTACAGCAATTCCCTCGGGTCGGTTACTACGCCGGTTACGGCAGCGGCAGCGGCTACCAGCGGACTGGCGAGCAGCGTACGGGCACCGGGGCCCTGGCGACCTTCGAAGTTGCGGTTGCTGGTACTGACGGCATATTTACCGGCAGGTATCTTATCGTCGTTCATGGCCAGACAGGCAGAGCAGCCGGGCTGACGCAGCTGAAAGCCTGCTTCTGTCAAAATATCGTAAATGCCTTCTTCCCGAATCTGCGCTTCTACAATGTGTGAACCAGGCACAATCCATGCGGTTACATGATCGGCTTTTTTACGGCCCTTAACCACCGAAGCGAAGGCCCTGAAATCTTCAATGCGGCCATTGGTACAGCTGCCTACAAACACATAATCTACTTTTTTGCCCATCATGGCTTCGCCTTGCTGAAAGCCCATGTACGCCATCGATTTATCGAAGCTGGCCTGACCGCTGCCAATGGCTTCGGCGGTAGGAATGCTTTGGCTGATGCCAATGCCCATGCCCGGGTTGGTGCCGTAGGTAATCATGGGTTCGATATTGGCCGCATCAAACTGATACTCTTTGTCGAAGCTGGCGCCGGCATCGGTTTTCAGCGTTTTCCAGTAGGCCAGCGCCTTGTCCCAGGCTTCGCCTTTGGGGGCTTTTTCGCGGCCCTGTATGTAGTTGAAAGTAGTTTCATCGGGGGCAACCATACCGCCACGGGCACCCATTTCGATGCTCATGTTGCACACGGTCATGCGGCCTTCCATGGTCATGTTTTCAAACACATCGCCGGCAAATTCTACAAAGTATCCGGTAGCACCGGCAGCAGTGAGCTGGCTGATGATGTAGAGCACCACATCTTTGGGCACCACGCCTTTTTGCAGCTGACCGTTTACACTGATGCGCATTTTCTTCGGCTTGGGCTGCATGATGCACTGCGAAGAGAGCACCATTTCTACCTCGGAAGTACCAATGCCAAACGCAATGGCACCAAAGGCGCCGTGGGTGGAAGTATGCGAGTCGCCACACACAATGCTCATGCCCGGCAGGGTAATGCCGTTTTCGGGACCTACCACGTGTACAATACCATTTTTAGGGTTGTTGAGGCCCCAGTGCGAAATGCCGTACTTGGCCGAGTTGGTTTCCAGGGCCTTGAGTTGGTTGGCACTCAGCGGATCTTGCACGGGCAGGTGCTGGTTGATGGTGGGTGTATTGTGGTCGGCGGTGGCAAAAGTGCGTTCGGGGTACAAAACGCCAATGCCGCGTTGTTCCAGTCCCAAAAAAGCAACGGGGCTGGTTACTTCATGAATAAAATGGCGGTCGATGAACAATACATCGGGGCCGTCTTCAATTTTACGCACCACGTGGGCATCCCATACTTTGTCGAACAGCGTTGTAGCTTGATTACTCATTATGCGAACGGTTTGAATGATTCTTGATGTTTTTCCATTCATCAGGAGATATTATTGAAAAAATATCAACCAATAAATCTCAATACTTAAAAACATCGAACGGCCGCAAATGTAGCCGTTTCACCCCCTTTGGCACAAATCGTTTTTACTGGCAGATTACGCTGGCTAACAGGGGAAAATGGTTGGCAGTTGGTGGTTGATGGATGGTAGTTGAGAGATGTTGGATGACAGATGTTAGATGTTAGTTCGGCGAGTCAAAACCGAATTAAAACTACTTTTCTTTCCGTCTTCCGGTCTTTCATACTTGCCGCCCTTCGGCATTCCGATAGCTATCGGAATCAGGGCTTCAGCTTCTCTTCTTCCGGACTTTCTGACTTTCGGTCTTTCCGTCTTTCGGATTTTAACCTCACCCGTCCTCTCCACAGGAGAGGTGACGTAGAGTGGGATGGTTGAATTTGGTTGCCCTTCTTCGAACTTTGGACTTCCCACTCCCGACTTCCGGTCTTTCCGACTTTCCGTATTCGATGCCAGAGATGCTTCCATCGTCAGCATGACTATTTCTCCGATCTCCTGACTACCAACTCCGGACTTTCGGACTTTCGGTCTTCCCGACTTCCCGTCTATTTCAAGTACTGCTTTAAAAACTGCACAAAGCGGTACACATCGGCAAAGTTGCTGGCGAGGCCCAGCGAAATGCGGATGGCGCCCCGCATACGGCCGAGGGCAGTAATCATGTCTTGAAAATCGCCACCTGAGCGGCTGGTAAAGTAGGCCGATAGCTCATCGGTGCTGATGCAGTTGTTGATTTCGTCGATGCCGGGATTGCAGAAGCAACCGGTACGAAGTGAAATGTTTTCACGGTTGGCATCGGCCTCCACATGCAGGTAGGGCAATGCCACACCCGCACTATCAAACACATTGAAGATAATTGTGCCGCCACGGGCTGAGGTGTCTTTGGGGCCAAATACATGCACCAAAGCCTCGCCGTTGCTGTGGCGCAGGCTTTGCAGCTGCTGCAGCAACCAACCCGTAAGCATACTCACCCGGTTATGAATGGTATCAATACCGATATGATGGATGTGCTCGAAGCCAATTTTGAGTGCCGGAATGCCGAGATAGTTGAGGGTTCCGTCTTCAAAACGTTCATAGTTTTCGGCGAGGAAAAAGTTATCGCTGCTCACACTCACAAACTTGACAGTGCCGCCGGCAAACCATTGTTTGTGCAGCTTGTCGAATACTTTTTTGTGTACAAACAAAGCGCCTAAACCCGTGGGGTAACCGAATATTTTATAAAAAGACATCGACACAAACTCAGGCTTTACCACCGATAAATTGAGGCGATTGCTGGGCACAAAAGCGGCTGCATCCAGGAGCACATCCCAACCTAACGCATGGGCTTTCTCAATCCACTCTAAACTGTGCTGCACACCCGAAACATTCGACTGCGCCGGAAATGCAAAGAGCTTGTTTGTTTTATCGGGATGGGCTTCGAGGTATTGCTGCAGCTGGCTTTCATTCACCCGCAGGTCTTCAATATCTACCGGGCTGTAGGTATGCGAAGCGCCTTTCATTTTGCAATACTCCCGTATACCGTTCACAGAGTTATGATTGTCGAACAGGAGCAAAAAATGGCCATTGTCGTGAAAGGGATAGCCCTCACCAATAATCTTCAATGCTTGTGAAGCGTTGGCCGTAAAGACGAGGTGATAATCATGTGCCTGAAAATAATCGATGATGTATTGGCGGGTTTCATCAATCAGCTTGCCTGCTAATTGAGACGTAGGATTGGTGCTGTGCGGATTGCCAAACACCGATTGCTGTAAGAGTTCTAAATGCCGCTGCACTTGTGAAGCAGCATACAAATTGCCGCCGGTATAATCTAGGTACAAATGACCTTGTGCATCGAGGCGGTTGTACTCCGTGGCCCGCATATCATCGAGCAGTTGGGTACTGTGGAAATCGGGGTACTGTTGTAAGAAGGATACTTGTGCCTGCTGCAGGCCGGCAGTAGTTGGTTGGGCAATCATAAGAACGGCGTTGTGGCCGCAATGCTCCGAAAAAACCCCGACTTGTTGGGTGACAAAGGTCAGCCGGTTTTGCGGCGCAGGTGCCGCAGCTGCTGTAGAGCGGCGGGCACAAAATATTTCCACGGCGTGGTGTTCATGAGGCGCAGCTCCTGCCACAGGCTGGTTTGGTTGTCTAAAAAACGGAGCACACGGGCCGCAGGATTGCGCTGAAACAATTGGAAAAAGACATCGGCACCGGGCAACTTTCGCTCATGTAAAATTTGCAGCAGCACACTATCGTAAAAATGAAAGCGCTGCTGCATGGGCAGTGCCGTTGATTGATTGTTGAGCAAGGCTTTTACAAGTTGTTCGCTGTGCTGCTGAATGTGCTGAAAGGTGTACCCGGTAGATGCTTTGGTACGGCCACCAGCAGTACCGATGTAAGTAACACAACCTTCTTGTGCAGGAAACCGCAGGTTGGTCATGGGTATGATGCCATTCTCTACTTCGCTGATGTGAAAGCTGTGCAGCTTCAATTCATCTTGCATGAATTGCTGCAGGCCTGCATCGTACTGCTCATTGGTGAGTACTTCTTCGGTGAACAACGTGTATTCTACCAACGCCTTTCGTTTGCTGAGTGGCAGCACGTACATAAATGCGCATCCGTGCTCCTGGCTTACCCGAAAGTTCATGAGGTCGGCGGCGGCTTCGTCAAACACATCTTCTTCCGTTTCGATAAACCAACCGCGAAAATGTTGCAGCAGGTAAAACTCATCGGGCTGCATTACCGGCTCTTGCAAGAGCACCGATGAAAAAATATGTGTGGCTTTGAAAGTACCGCCACCGGTGGTGATGATGCCGTTGGCTGCATCAACGGATTGCACATTGCCATAGTGCAATTGCACATTGGGCGCTGCTGCCAACTGCTGCATGCCATGCTTGTAAAAATCGATGCTGCGAATCATTTTGTACGCATAACCATCGAGCTGCAAGGGCAAGGCGCCTTGCGGATGTTTCACCCACAATTGCTGCCAGCTGTGGTGCACCAAATGCTCAAAGTAACCAGGTTGTTTTTCCCAAAAGCACCAGGTACGATCGTTGCCTGCTTTGGGGGCTTTATCGATGACTAATATTTTTTGTTGTCCCAAACGAGGCTCAGCGGCCATGCGTACCGCCAACGACAAACCCGCACAACCGGCACCGAGAATGATGTGGTCGAACTGCTGCATAGGATTACCGGAAGTTGAAGGGAGTGACACAACGAAGTTGAATAGGATTACTGCAGCTGGTGCACAAAATAATTACGCTTTGGATGCCTGCTGTCGTTGCCTGTCGGCACGTACTTTATCCCAGTAGGTTTTGGCTACGTAGAGCATGCCGAAACTTTCGCCGTCTTCTTTGCCAATGTGCTTGTGGTGCATTTTGTGTGCCCACCGAATGGTGCGAACGTATATGTTATTGCTGCGGGTAAACCATTTGAAGCGTTGGTGAATAATGACATCATGCACCAGGAAATACGCAAAGCCGTACATGGCAATACCAAAGCCTATGGCGGCGGCCCAATAAACGCCGTTTTGCAAACCCAGCATGATGCAGAGCCAGCTGGGAATGGCGAAGATGAGGAAGAAGGCATCGTTCTTTTCGAACACATGGCCACGGGGGTTGTGGTGGTCTTCGTGGAGGTACCACAAAAAACCATGCATCACGTATTTATGCGTAGCCCAGGTAATGCCTTCCATGGCGAAAAATGTACCGAGAGTAATGAGTATCCAAAGTGACCAATGCATATGTATTAGTTTACGAGTTGATTAGTTTACGAGTTCACAAGTTCGAAAAGATTTGTCTTTGGTCTTCGGACTACCGTCTCCAGTCTTTCCGACTTTTTATCCCACCGTTCGCAGTAGCAAAAAGAACATGAACTGTATGAGTAACAAATGCACAGCGAAGAGGTTTTGTTTGCGAAAAGGGAATTGATGAAACAAGACCAAGATAACCACACTAACGAGGTACCATGTAAGATAATTGAATAGCGGGATTTCGCCGCCGGCCCACTGCCAATAGCCCAAGGATACGGCTACGGGTTCTAGCACCCAATCGAATAGCACCGCCAGCATAGCACCATCTAACACGACAGACACGGCCTGCCAAATTTTGGGCATGTTGGCCGCACGGCTATTGGGCCGGTTGAGCAGCCAATGATGCAGCATGTGCATGGCCACGCCTACACAGTACGTAGTCACCAACCACTGCACACCAATGAGCAACGGAACGCCATTGATACCCCAACCCATGACACTGCCATAGCTGTAATTGCCAAACAACAATCCGGTGGTAACGCCGATATATTCAGTGCCAAAACCAATAACTGCAGCGGCAATGGAGTACCACCAAAACCAGCGGTTTTTGTCGGGCTGCGTCCACAGCACTAAGGCCAGGCAAACCAACAAGTTGAGCCAGGTAAGGCTGATGAAAAACGTGCTCTTGAAAATGCCGATAGCAATAAAGCCAGATACATGAAAGGCCAGTGCAATGATGAAGGCCCATTTTTCCCGAACGGGCTGCGACAGGCCGGCGAGATTAGTGATGGGCAACATGGTTTGTCTTGTATTGTTGTTGAATAAGATTGGCGGTGATGGCTGCGCTTTGCATGCAGAGGGGAATACCGCCACCGGGATGCACACTTCCACCTACAAAATAAAGCCCTTGTATTTGTGCACTATCGTTGGCGTGGCGTAAAAATGCAGCCATACGACTGTTGCTACTGGTGCCATACAAGCTCCCCATATAGCTGGCGGTGCGTTGCTCAATGGTTACAGGATCGAGCACTGCTTCTGTTTCGATGAGAGCTTCAACATCGCACTGCAGTTGTGCACTCAGTTTGCTGATGATGCGTTGCCGGGCTTCCGGAATCCATTCGCTCCAAGGCTGGCCTACATTGGCCGGCGCATTGATCATCACAAACCAATTTTCCTTGCCTTCGGGTGCCTGTCCACTTTCCATTTTGGAAGTGATGTGGATGTACACCGTTGGGTCGTGGTAAAAGGATTTGGTTTGAAACAGATGCCGAAACTCTTCAGCATAATTATCGCTGAAGAAAATATTGTGCAGGCCCAGTTGTGGAAAGGATGTTTTGATGCCCCAGTAAAAAATAAGAGCACTACTGCTGCGTTCCTGCTTCAATACTTTTTGGGCTGCCAGTTCATTGCGCAGCAAATGTTTGTACGTAAAATAGACGTCGGCATTGCTCACAATTAAATCAGCCATGATGTTGCGGCCATTCACTACTACTCCTTCTGCTTTGCCGGCAGATTCTATAATGCGATCGACTTTGCTGTTGAAATGAAACTGAACGCCTTTCTTTTCGGCCAACCGATGCAACGCATTGGTAATGCTAATCATGCCGCCTTTAGGATAGAAGGTGCCTTCATTCAATTCAAGGTGCGGAATGAGGCTGAGCATGCCCGGCGCCTTATAAGGATTGCTGCCATTGTAGGTAGCATATCGATTAAACATCTGTACGGCTTCTTTCGTCGTAAATGCCTGCTCGTTGTAGGCATTCAAACTACCCATGAGCAAGCTCTTGCTGCTATGCTTTATGGCTGTAGCCACATCCTTCCAGCTAAACTGCCGCCAATGGCGCAGGCTTTTTTCTACAAACAGTTTTCCAATCTTGTTGTAGGTGGTAGCGGAGCGTTGCAGATAGGCATGTACGTTGGCTGCTGGTTCGCCCAGTTGGGTTTCCATTTCTGCAGCAAACCTGCTATGATCGGCCCAAGCGGTTACTTGTTTGCCATTGGCAAAAAAATAGCGGCAGGCTACGTCTGACTGTACGTATTGAAAATAATCCTGAATGGGTTCGTTGGCGAGAGCAAACAATTCTTCAATGTATTGCGGCTGGGTAAACAAAGAAGGGCCCGCATCAAATGCATAACCATCTTGCTCAAACCAACTGAGTTTACCACCAGGATAGCTGTTACTTTCAAACACTTGCACCTGCCAGCCTTGCACTGCCAGGCGAATAGCAGTAGCCAATCCGGCTATGCCTGCTCCCACAATGATTGCCCGGCCTTTGCTACTCATCTCCTAATTGTTTTTATTGCTAACTCATTTGCAGTTATGCAGGCGTATTTGCATTCAGGTGTTGCGCTACCAATGGTAGGGCTATCTTAAACCATTCTGTGTATTTGTGTGCCGAAGTAGCCATGTCGGCATTGATTTCTTCAATGGAACGAAAAGTGTAAGCGGCTACTTCTGCCGGATCCGGTTCGATGGTAGCATCATCAATTTCACCAATGAACACGTGATCAAATTCGTATTCGTACAGGCCATTGTCGAAGCTGGCCTGATAGGTAAAATGAAAAGCTTTTTCAACGGGCACACTAATGCCCATTTCTTCTTTCAGCCGACGGGCGGCCGCATCAGCTACGAGCTCGCCGGGGTAAGGATGACTACAACAGGTGTTGGTCCACAAGCCGGCACTATGGTACTTGCTGTGTGCCCGTTGCTGCAGCAACAAGCGTTGTTGTTTATCAAACAAAAAAATACTGAAAGCCCTGTGCAAATGAGGCGACTGATGAGCCGCCATTTTTTCCATGGTGCCTATGGGTTCATCTTGCTCATTTACCAGTATTACGTCGGGCGATGCTTGAATCATAATGCAAACAAAGGCAAAAGCAGCAACATGCATGCCCTTACCCAAAAAGAAAACTTATAAAATATTGAACTGGCTGCGCAGGCCTGCTTTGGCCACAATCATGGCTTTGCCATAGTTGGGTATACGGATGCGTTCTTCCAAAATGCGGCGGGCTTCCAGCCGCTTTATTTTTTTGAACAGCGAGAGGTAATACTTGTAGGCAACGTACACACCAAACCTTGCTTTCATGGGCAGCTGAATGATACCTTGGTAAGCATCTTTAAAATCTGCTTCAATGTCGGCCTCAATCTGGCGCTTTTCTTCGTTGGTAAAATTGCGAAAATCGCAGTCGGGAAAATACACCCGATCCATGCCTTCGTAATCGGCTTTCACATCCCGCAAAAAATTCACTTTCTGAAAGGCGGCGCCCAAACTGCGGGCCGGATCTTTTAGTTTGTCGTACAAGTTTTTATCGCCATCGCAAAAGACCTGCAGGCACATAAGGCCTACCACTTCTGCACTGCCATAAATGTATTGCTGATAGCCACTGGCATCATACACTTTTCTGCTCAGGTCGAGCTCCATGCTATAGAAAAAAGCTTCTATCAAATGGCGGTCTACATGGTATTGATTAACTGTGAGCTGGAAGCTATGCAATATGGGATTGAGACTGATGCCTCTTTCCAAAGCAGCATAGGTTTCTTTTTTAAATTCCTGAAACAATTGCTGCTTATCGAAGTCGTGAAAAGTGTCTACTATTTCATCGGCAAAGCGAACAAAACCGTAAATATTGTGAATGGGCTGCCGCAGATCCTGATGCAACAATCGGATAGCACTGCTAAACGAAGTGCTGTATCGCTCCGTGGTTACTCGGCTGCAGATTTCGCTTACCTGGTGAAACAATTGCATCATACTTGAGTGCCTTGGTTTTTATCGGATGAAGATTGAAGGCATTGTAACAATCAATCGAGCATTCGGTTTGAAGAGTTAGCTAAAATTTTGGTTGATGAGTGTGGCTACCACTTCGCCGCTGATAAGGCTGGGTGGTACACCAGGGCCGGGCACAGTAAGCTGACCGGTATAATACAAGTTATCAATCTTTTTGCTTTTAGCCGTAGGTTTCAAAATAGCTGTTTGCATGAGTGTATTGGCCAGTCCGTAAGCATTACCACGAAAGGCATTGTAGTCGTGCACAAAATCGCTGAGGGCAAAGGAGCGGTAATACACAATATCGTCTTTGATGGTTGTGCCCAGCCGCTCTTCAAAACGCTCTATGATTTGCTGAAAATAGCGTTGGCGCAACGCTTCATCGTCGCCCTCCAACCCTGTTGCTACCGGTATCAAAAAGAACAGGTTTTCGCCATCGGCAGGTGCCTGGCTGGCATCGGTTACAGAAGTGGCACTTACGTAAAACAGCGGTTTGTTTGGCCAGCGGGGCGTAGCATAAATGTCTTGTGCGTGGGGCGCAAAAGACGTATCAAAAAACAGTGAATGATGCTTGAGACCCGGCACCTTTTTCTTGAGACCCACATAGTACAACAAACAACTGGGCGCCATCACCCGACTGTTCCAGTAGCTGCTGCTGTAGCTCTGGTATTGCGGCTGCAACAGTTTGGTTTCAGTAAAATGATAATCGGCACCACTCACCACCACATCGGCTTCCAATACAACGGGTGTGCCTTTGTGCAAAGCCGTTACCGACCTGGCTTGCTTGCCTGTTACATCAATTGATTGTGCATCGTGCTCAAACAGAAATTGCACCCCCAGCTCTACCGCCATTTTGTACATGCCTTCGGCAATTTTAAACATGCCGCCCTCCGGAAACCAGGTGCCGCCTTTAATATCGGCGTAGTTCATGAGGCTGTACAAAGCAGGGGTATCTTCGGGCAGGGCACCTAAAAACAGGGCCGGAAACTCCAGCAATTCTCTTGTTTTAGGATGTTTGAAATGCTTACCGAAATGCTTTTTGATAGATGTAAACACATCCAGGCGAAACACACCTTTCAGTAAGTCTTTGTCTAAAAACTCGGCTATGCTTTGGCCGGGTTTATACACCAGTTTGTTGATGCCTATTTCGTATTTGTACGCCGCTTCGGCCATTACTTTATACAAGGCGGCGGTGGCACCGGGCTCTACGCTTTCCAGCATGGCGGCCAGTTCGCTATAAGTAGCAGGTATGTCCCAATGGTCGTCGGGCCAGTACACCCGGTACGATGGGTCGAGGCGAATGAGCTTGTAATAATCTTCTACTTTGTGGCCGAAGCTGGCAAAGTAGCGTTCAAAAACATCGGGCATCCAGTACCAGCTGGGGCCCATGTCGAAGGTGAAACCATCCACTTCAAACTTGCGTGCCCGGCCACCCGGCAGGGTATGTTTTTCTACCACCGCTACCTGCCAGCCGCTTTTGGCCAAAAAACTGGCAGCCGACATTCCTGCAAATCCACTTCCTATTACTACTGCTTTCTTATTCAACGTGTTGGCTTTGTATAATAAAAAATGTCCCGTCAGTTTTGTTTAACGGGACATGGAAAATAGTTGAAAAAAGTTGAAACCGCTTAATGACGTTCCAGATGGGCTTTTAGGAGTTTTCTGGCAAAGTGTATGCGGCTCTTAATGGTACCCAGCGGCTCCTGCAGCATATCGGCAATTTCATGGTACTTGTATCCATCGAAGTACAACATGAATGGCTTTTTGAATATTTCCGGAAGGCTTTCCAGCGCCTTGTTGATTTCCTTCAACTTCATATTACCCTCAGCAGGATTGGCCACTACAGATTGATTGTAGTTGAGTAAAAATTCGTTTGGGGTGCTATCAAAAATGGTATGCTGCTTGGCTTTTCTACGATAATTGTTGATGAAAATGTTGCGCATGATGGTATACAACCATGCTTTAATATTTGTACCAACGTTGTACTTTTCTTTATTGGCTAATGCCCGGTACATGGTTTCCTGCAACAGGTCATTGGCTGTCTCATGGTCGCGGGTAAGCGTAACCGCAAATGGCCTGAGAAAATCGGCATTATCCAGCAGCAACTTATCAAATTCTACAGTAGACATATCCGCAGGTGTTTAATTATTAGAACGTGAAGTTAAACACAAATCCTTCATCTTTCCAAGTATTTTGTTTAAAAAATCAAAAAAAAGGTAAAACAAAACTGTTTTACCTTTTTCACATCCCTTGCAAGGGTTGCCAAAGTTGCCATCCGGTAAAAATAACCGGTTACAACATAGCTATGTATTCCATTACCTCAGATAGGGAGGTTTTGACTTGCACATTTGCCGGCAGCTTTTTCTTGTACGATTGGGTAAGCTGACCAGAAACAATAACCCTGCTTGCCGGCAGTTTTATGCTGATGGCTTGCAAAAACCGATCGAAATTGAAGTTGTTGGCTACCGATGTAAGATGCGTATAAATAAAATCGGGTTTTTTAATGTCAGCTACATAGGTTAGGTCTTTCAGCGGCACATTAGCCCCCAGGTACCAAACCTTTATCCCACGGCTCTTCAACAAGTAATAGATAAACAGCAGACCAAGTTCGTGGTGCTCCCCTTCTGGCAAAAAAAGCAGCAAGGCCTTGTCGCTTTGGAAATGTGAGCCGGTACTTTCAATGCCTACTATCAGTTTTTGGCGGATAATATTGGTAACCAAATGCTCCTGAGCAGGGTTAATATGGTTGGTAATCCACAGAATACCAATCTTTTCAAGAAAAGGAAAGATGATTTGGGTGATGGTTTTTTCAATACCACGTGCCATGATGAAATTCTCCAACGTCTCCTCAAATTCATCAATATTCAGCTCAATCATTGATTGAATCAGCTCGTTGATGATGCGTTCCTGCTGGGCCTGAACCTGCGACAGGGAAAGGATTTTTTCCCGCATTTCATCCTGATTCATCTTATCGATGTGCGAAATTTTGAACCCATACTTATTCAGCAGGGCCACATTCAATAAGGTTTTCAGTTCCTGATTGTTGTAGTAGCGAATGTTTGTATCCGTACGTTGCGGATTGAGAAACGTGTAGCGCTGTTCCCAAATCCGGATGGTATGGGCTTTGATGCCAGAAAGATTTTCTAAATCCTTGATTGTAAACGCATCCATGACAAAATGAATTTGATGGTCTGTCCGGAACACTATAGTTCCGGGCCGGTTGCCTCACTTTTACTTACCAAATACAAGGTAGCCCTTCAAATTGTTTTAAATTTCCAATATGAAGTTAAACACAAATATATACCGAGGCTGCGGGCTACGCTACATCTTCAGCAGACTTTTGTACAGCAAATTCAAATCTGCCACCTGACGTTCTTTTCGAAACTGTGCCTGGGCAAATGCCTCTCCAGCCTTACCCATGGCCAACCTTTGGGCATTATTGTTGAGTAACTGACTAATGGCATCACACAGGTGGCCCGCATCATGCTGCTTTACTGTAAGGCCGGTTTCTCCGTTTCTTACAATATCATCTATGCCACCAGCCTTGGTACTTACCACAGGCTTTCCTGCTGCCTGTGCTTCCATCAGCGATACCGGTGTGCCCTCATTGTGCGAAGTAAGCACTACCATATCCAGGCCGGCCATTGCTTTGTCAACTTCTGTAATCCATGAAGTAAAAATGAGGGTAGCCTTGCGGGGCTCCTCCGGAAAAAAAGTATAATCTATATCAAGGCGGTCGCATTGCTGTTGCAGTTTGCGGCGCAAATGTCCATCGCCCACAATAAAAAACCGGGCCTGCGGAAACTGGGGGTGCAGCTGCGCCACTACCTGCAAAAAAAGGTCGTGGTTTTTGATGGGCACAATCCGTCCCACAATGCCAATGGCCACTTCGTCTTCATCAAGCTTGTACCGGCTTCTGAAAAATGATCTTTTGCTGTCCTGCTGTTCGGTAAAAGCGTCGAGCTCAATGCCCAACGGAACTACATGTACTTTTTGCAATGGGCAAATACGGTATTGCGCTACTATTTGCTGTTGCTGCATGCTGCTGAGGGCAATGATGCGGGTCGTTTTCTTGGCCAGCCATCGCTCCATATACACAATAAACCGGCTAACAAAAGTAGAATAGTACCCATGAAACATGAGCCCGTGAAAAGTATGTACAAGCACAGGCACCCGCTCTGCAGCTGCGGCCAAACGGCCAATTAGCCCCGCTTTGGCAGTATGGGTATGTACAATATCGGGTTGAAAACGGCGCAGTACTTTGCGCAACTGACGGTAGGTTTTCCAGTCTTGCCAGAGATGAATGTTGCCACTGAAGCCTTGTATTCTTTCGTGCCTGATAGAGGGTAGATGCTCAGTAAGGTAGGCCGCTTCGAACTCATCTTTCTGACCACCACCGGTTATCAGCAGTAGTTCGTGCTCTTGTTGTAAATGGCGGGCCGCCTGCAATGTATCCATGGTGGTACCGCCTATCACCAGCCTGCCCAGTATGATTGCAATTTTTGCCATAAAGTATGCAGCAGGCAATGTACTACTACAAATGGATTTTATAATAGCGGAGGTACCAATCGACAAAATAGCCCACCCCTTCTGGCACAGAGACGGTGGGTTTATAGCCCACATCTTCCATCAACGATTGTACATCGGCAAAAGTGCGGGGCACATCGCCCGGCTGCAGGGGCAGCATGTTTTTAATGGCTTTTTTGCCCAGTTTGTTTTCGATGGCCTCGATGTATGCGGTGAGTTTTACCGGCGCATTGTTGCCAATGTTGTAAATACGGTATGGAGCTGAACTGCTATCCGATTCGGGATGAGCTGCATCCCAATCGGGGTTGGGTGTTGCAGGTTGTTGCAATACCCGCACCACGCCTTCTACAATATCGCCCACATAGGTAAAATCACGTTCCATATTGCCGTGGTTAAACACGTCGATGGGCTTGTTTTCTACAATGGCTTTGGTAAACAATGACAGCGCCATATCGGGCCGGCCCCAAGGGCCATACACGGTAAAAAAGCGAAGCCCTGTAGTTGGTATTTTGTACAAATGACTGTACACATGGGCCATCATTTCGTTGGCCTTTTTGCTGGCAGCATATAAGCTTACAGGATGATCGGCGGGCTGATCGGGCCGGAATGGAATGGATTCATTTAACCCGTACACACTACTGCTGCTGGCATATACCAGGTGCCCGATATTGTGGTGGCGGCAACACTCCAGTATGTTCATGAAGCCTACAATATTGGCATCAATATAATTGTACGGATGGGTGATGCTGTAACGAACACCGGCCTGTGCAGCCAGGTTGACCACGGCATCAAAAGCAAACTGCGCAAAGAGTTGTTGCAAAGGCTCCCGATCCTCCAGCTTCATTTGTATAAACTGAAAGGATGTATAGTGGCTACTGTGCAGCAGATCGCCGGAGTGTTCATGCCCAATGGCAATGCCCAGCTGCCGCAGCCGGTCGTGTTTGAGCTCAACCGGATAATAATCGTTGAGGCTATCCAGGCCCACCACTTCATGCCCGTCTTTGAGCAATCTTTCGGTAAGATGATAGCCAATAAAACCAGCCGCCCCGGTCACCAATACTTTCATAGATACAATTTGGTTATTCGACCAAATGCGGCCCAGCCAACATTAGCTACTATTCGGTTATCACCAGGCTAACGACTGCACATGAACGAAGTCGGCAAAAATACAACCTTGCCTTTTAGCGGCTGTAACAATGAGCACACGTTAACTTAAAACTGGCTTTACCAGTGCATACACCTCGCTGATGCCGTCGCGAAGTTCAATTTTATGTTTCCAACCCAAGGCGTGAATGCGGCTCACATCCAACAGTTTGCGGGGTGTGCCGTCGGGCTTGCTGGTATCAAATTCAAGTTGGCCTTCAAAGCCTACCACTTCTTTTACCATTTGCGCCAGCTCGGCAATGCTGAGGTCTTCGCCGGTGCCAATGTTGATGGGGCCTGGTTCATCAAAATGCAGCATCAGGTGCAAGCAGGCGGCTGCCAAATCATCGCTTTGCAAAAACTCCCGCTTGGGTGTGCCCGTGCCCCAAATGGTTACATGGGGTTGGCCAGTTACTTTGGCAGTGTGCATTTTGCGAATGAGTGCCGGTAGTACGTGGCTGTTTTGCAAATCGAAATTGTCGTTGGGCCCATACATATTGGTAGGCATGGCCGAAATAAAATGACAACCGTACTGCTGCCGATAGGCATCACACATTTTAATGCCCGCTATTTTGGCAATGGCGTAGGCATCGTTGGTAGGCTCCAGCGGGCCTGTCAGCAGGTATTCTTCTTTTATAGGTTGTGGACAAAGCTTGGGGTAAATACAGCTTGAACCGAGGAACAACAACTTTTTTACACCATGCACATAAGCCTGGTGAATGATGTTGTTTTGAATGGCCAGATTTTGGTACAAAAACTCGGCGGGGTAAGTGCTGTTGGCAATGATGCCACCCACTTTGGCTGCTGCTACAAATACATACTCCGGTTTTTCGGTGGCAAAAAATGCTGCCACTGCATCCTGCTGGCGCAGGTCTAATTCGGCAGATGTACGCAGCACCAAATTGCTGTAGCCATCTTCCTGTAGTTTTTTACAAATAGCCGAACCCACCAGCCCCCGATGACCGGCCACAAAAATTTTCGCTTGCTTTTCCATGCTGTTGGCGGCGGTTTATTCGTACTGATTTAACACCTGAAAGCCTTGGTCTTTCAGCAACTTTTCGCGGCGAAACAAAGCCAGATCGCTGGCTACCATTTCTTTTACCAATGCCGGCAAATCGTATTTGGGCTGCCAGCCGAGTTGCGTTTTGGCCTTGGTAGGGTCGCCAATCAGCAGGTCTACTTCGGTTGGGCGATAGTAAGCGGCATCAATAGCCACAACTACTGTACCGGGCTGCACTTTAATGTCGGGCGATGCTACGGCTTTCACCACTGCTTTTTCGTCGGCACCGCTGCCGCTGAATTCGAGTTCGATACCAGCTTCGGCAAATGCCATGCGTACAAACTCCCGAACGGTAGTGGTAATGCCGGTGGCCACCACATAATCTTCCGCTGTTTCTTGCTGCAGCATCAGGTACATGGCTTCTACATAATCTTTGGCATGGCCCCAGTCGCGTTGCGCTTCGAGGTTGCCCAAAAAGATTTTATCCTGCATGCCCAAGGCAATGCGGGCTACACCGCGGGTTATTTTGCGGGTTACAAAGGTTTCGCCCCGCAGCGGACTTTCGTGGTTGAACAGGATGCCATTCATGGCAAACATGCCGTAGGCTTCGCGGTAGTTTACCGTTATCCAGTAGGCATACAATTTTGCCACCGCATATGGTGAACGGGGATAGAAAGGCGTCCGCTCAGACTGGGGCACTTCCTGCACCAGACCGTAGAGTTCGCTGGTGCTGGCCTGATAAAACTTCGTTTTTTTGGTAAGGCCCAAAATGCGGATGGCTTCCAGAATACGCAGGGCGCCTATGGCGTCGGCATTGGCGGTGTACTCCGGTGTTTCAAAGCTCACTTTTACATGGCTTTGCGCAGCCAGATTATAAATTTCGTCGGGCTGCACTTCCTGTATTATCCGAATGAGGTTGGTGCTATCGGTAAGGTCGCCGTAATGCAGCTTAAACTGCACGTTAGATTCATGAGGATCCTGATAGAGATGGTCAATTCTATCGGTATTGAACATGGAGCTGCGGCGTTTTACGCCATGTACGTAGTAGCCTTTGCTGAGTAATAATTCGGCCAGATAAGCGCCGTCTTGCCCGGTGATGCCGGTGATGAGTGCTGTTTTCATGAGGTAGGCGGTAAGGTTATAATTACTTGTATGCTTTTCAAGGTTTTGCAAGATACTGTTTGAATTTGCGGGCTATTTTAAACCAGACTGTAAAGAAATATGGTTTCAAACCATTTACCCTCCAAGCTTCGTGATTTTCGAAAAAAGAACGCTTACGGTTGTTGACAGAATGGTTGGAATATCCGCCCATTCGCATTTTTACCAAAACATGTGGAATATAGCTGACTGTGAGCTGATGCTTAACGATTAGCCGAAGCATATACTCATAGTCCGAAGCAACGGGAAAACGCAGGTCGTACTTACCACATTGCTCCAACACACGACGGGAGACATAAAAAGTAGGATGTGGTGGCATCCATCCATAATAGAAGTCTTTGGCGGTACCCTTGCCCGATTTCCAATAGCGAACCACTTTGTTGGTATCAGTCTGATCTACATACACCAAATCGGCGTACACACAATCACATGCCTGATGAGAAAAAGCTTGAACAACCCGGCTTATGCTCTGCGTATCTGCCAGCAAATCATCGGAGTTTAATATGCCTATCACATCTCCTTTTGCCATGGCTAAGCCTTTGTTCATGGCGTCATAAATGCCTTTATCGGGCTCGGATATGGAAGTGGTTACAACATCGGCATACCGTTGTACAATGGCCATGGTATTGTCTGTTGAGCCTCCGTCTACCACTACGGATTCTATAAATGGATAATCCTGGTCACGAATGCTTTGCAGGGTATCGGCAATGGTTTGGCCACTATTGAAACAAACGGTAATTATGGATACAGTCATGTTTGATTCCTTGCTATTTACCGTTTTTTTGAACACTTTCTTTATACCAGGCTACCATTTTTGCCAATCCTTCTTGTGTGGTGTATTTTGGCTTGAAGCCGTCGGCAAAAATTTGTTGTGCCTGATGATAGGTTTGAGTACCATATTTTTTTACCCGGTGGCTGGAAATCGGCAGGTCTTTGCCCGACAATTTTATAAGCAGGTCAAATGGTTTGGCCATCATGAGCAGTAAGCCCATGGGAATACTTTTGGGCTTGGGCTTACCTAAAGCAGCGGCTATGGTAAGGCCAATTTCGGCGGTACGCAGGTGTGGCTGATCGGCGTAGTTGTAGATATGAATGCCGCTACCTTTAAATTGCATCAGGTACCATGTTACTTCTACCAGGTTTTTTACATAAGCTATGGATTTGATATTATCTCCTTTGCCTACGTTGAAGTATAATCCTTTGTTGATTTGATCAATCAACCGAAACATATTGGCCACATTGCCTTCGCCAAAAACGAGTGCCGGCCGAATTATGATGATGGTACGGCTCTCATCTTGCTGCCACCAGCGGCTAAGTACCTGCTCGGCCGCTAGCTTGGACGCTCCGTAATCATTGCTTGGATGGGGCAAGGTTTTATCGTTGGTAGGCGTTGCACTATCTCCATAAACAGCTACAGAAGAATAGAAAATGAACTTTTTGATACCATACTCACCTGCCAACTGACTTACCAAGGCAGTGCCATTTTCGTTAACTTCAAAATATTCTTCTTGTTCAATGCCAAAATCTTTGTGGGCTGCAGCCAGGTGCAACACACAATCGAAACGATGCTGCTCAAATATGGGCCGCATGTCGGTTTCGTTTCTTACATCTGCTTTTATATAAATGGTATTTGGTAGAATTTGCTGTGACGACTGAATATCGGCTACTACAAATTGCGTGTCAGGAAACATGGAAAGTATGTGTGTACCAATAAAACCTGCGCCACCTGTGAGCAATATAGAGTGCTTTGTTGCCATGAGTTTTTTATGATTCAATACAGGACGACCGTCTGAGTGTCATCTTTTCAGTTGCCCGATGCGGTAGAATTTGGGGCGTAAAGATAGGCAGCGACTCCATACAGCATCATCCCCTTTATGGGGTATGAATTATTTCTGCCTCTAATCTGACATGTCTTTATACTTCCACAAATTCATTAAACAGTTTGCCAGATACTTTTTGTACCAATCGCCTCAAACTTCCTGCTTTAAAATTCAGTGTTTGTACAATGCGGTTTTCGTAGCCATAGCCTTCAATTTGGTTGATGTACTGCTTATACAATGCCAGTACATCCGCTTTTATAGAGACAAAAAACTTAGCGGTATTGGTATGCCAGCTTGTTGCCCCTGTTTTCATTAACGAAGAAAAATGAAACACCACCAATGGTTTACCATTGGCCAAAAAAGTTCCGTTGCGCCGGGTAATGCGGATATTATTGAGGTTCCAAGGGGCTACATCGATACATTTATTCGTTACAATTTTTAGTGACGGGTACAGGCCCGGCCATTTGTCTAAAAAAATTTGATCGCTGAAAAAACTGTGTGGATAGCCCGGCATACCCGGGTACCAGCTTTCACAATCCTGCTTCCAGCTACGCAGGCATTTCAGACCTTCCTCATTTTTTACAAACCCATTGATGGCTACATTAAAGTGACCATAATGAGTGGCAATTAGCTGATGTAGCGGGTTGAAGTGATGTGAACAGATTAGTATGCTGTGTTCTCCCATTTCTTGCAGTAAAACATCGGCAGATTGCAAAAAATACAAGTCGGCATCGAGGTAAAAAAGGCGGGTGAGATTGGGCCTTGTTTCAAAAAGATACAGGCAGATATTGGGGGTGATGGAAAAGTAAAACTGTTTTTTATCGGCATACTTCAACACGTCGATATCGAAATACGTTTTATACTCCTGCAGACTGATGAGTTCTACCACAGGGTCGTTGCGTTTTTCCAATTCGGTATAAGCCTTATCATCCAGTGCCAATACTGTTATTGAAAACTCGGGGGTGTGGGCTTTTAAGGAATCGATGAGGGCTAAGCCCTTCGGTAAAAAACCACTATCGAAATAGGTACAGAAATGTAACATGCTAATCTTTTTTGTACAGCCAAAACACCGGTTTACCTTCTATCATATGAAAAGTAAGTTGAAAATACCGGGCTGCCAGCTTTCGGAATAATCCGAGTGACCGGTTGTAGCCACAAAAAGTCCGGGGGCGCCGTTGAAGTATGCTTTTCAGAAAAATATAAGCTTCTATAATTGCTGCTTTGGGGGTAAGCAATTGCGCAGGTACCATACAAATATGTTGCACCTTCAGCCGATGCAACCGGGCGAAAATTTGCTCCAGTTGTGCATCGGTAAGTTCTGTATCTATCCGGCCCAAATACACCACCGTACCGGGTGAAATTGCAGGGTCTTGGTTAGTAATATCCAGTTCAACAACTTCATCAAACACCTGCAATGCCTGCAGGCGCATCACCGATGGCGTAAAGTCTGACACCACCACACGAATGCCTGCAGTCTTTTTTACGTTGTACTCCACATAGGCCACGCCGCAACCAATTGAGTACATAACATTGGAATGTACCAATGCCATTTGGTTGGCCATCCATTTTGCTAAAGGCTTACTATTGGCAACACTTGGCAGCTGCTCATAAGCATCTATAGTGGTGGGTATATAGTAATCCGGCTCCGATTCATCAAGCCTTACACTATCCCAGTTATCCCGGGTGTTGATGGCTTTTACACCAGAATTAAAAAAACTGTAGTGCTTTAATTTCATGCCTGATGCTGATTGATAAAGCGGTTTACAAATTCAACTACAATGCGGGCTTCTTGCAAAGAGGTTCCAAAAGAAATGGGCAAACTCAATGTGGTGCTATGAATTTCTTCAGCAATGGGGCAGTATTGTCCGTCTAATATTCCCTTCATAGCTTTTTGAGCATGAGGGGCCACCGGGTAGTGTATTTCTGTTTTAATCCCGTTTTCTAACAAATAGCTTTTTAATGCGTCTCTTTTAGCAGTACGGATGTTGAAAATATGGTACACATCTATATAGCCCTCTTCTACCACCGGCAGTATAAGTGAGGGATGTAAATGTTTCAAATAAAATGCAGCCAGCAACTGTTTGTGCTGCGTAATAGCATTGAGGTGTTGCAGCTTGATGTTGAGAAAAGCGGCCTGCATTTCATCCAGCCTGGAGTTTACCCCTACTACTTCATTGTAATACTTGGTGCGGCTTCCGTAATTGCGCAGCATTTTTATAGCATCGGCTATTGTTGCATCGTTGGTAGTTACTGCACCAGCATCGCCCAGTGCGCCCAGGTTTTTTGTGGGGTAAAAACTAAAGCCACTGGCGTGCCCGAACGTGCCGGTCATTTGCCCGAAATAAGTAGCGCCATGTGCCTGTGCACAATCTTCCACCACGTATAAACCATGCTTATTGGCCAACTCCATGATGGGCTGCATATTGCAGCACTTACCATACAAATGCACTACAAGTATGGCTTTTGTATTTGGGGTTATGCTGGCTTCAATACAAGTGGGGTCAATATTGTAGGTTCTTATATCGGGGCTTACCAATACAGGTTTTAAACCCAGCTGCGTTACTGCCAGTATGGTAGCAATGTAGGTATTGGAAGGTACCAATACTTCTGAGCCGGGATGCAGGTTCAAGGCTTTCAGTGCCAGTATCAGTGCATCTAACCCATTGGCTACACCTACGCAGTGCTGTACGCCGCAATAGCTGGCAAACTGTTGCTCAAATTGCTGCACCTGCTGTCCCAATATGTACCACCCCGATTGAAGCAATGTATCAAACACCTGCCGGTACTCCGCCTCAAAAGGTTCGTTCACCTTTCTGAGATCTTCGTAGGGGATATGGAGATTACTCATAAGGCTCAAATATATAATCCTTGGGGTCGTAGTATTCAGAAGCCAGTACCATGAGTATGGCATCGGGCGAAAATTGATCCATCCAATGAAAATCTTCCGGTTCAATCATGAGGCAAACAGAAGGTTGATCGAGTATAAATTCTTGCACTGGCATACCCTTGCCCGATTGATTAGAAACCCTGCATGAACCTTTTATACAAATAGCTGCCTGACGGGTAAGATGATGCCGGTGCTTACCACGAACGGAACTATCGACCCCATAGATGTAAAAAATGCGTTTGATATCGAAAGGAAAAATTTTTTCGATGACCGTAAGGTTGCCCCTTGCATCGGTATTGGTAAGCAGCGAAATAAGGTGTGCCATGCAGCAAAATCAATTTTCTGATATAGCCGCAAATATCTGCGATGCCGCTTTTTCTGGTGTAAAATCTTTTACAATAGCCAGCGATGCCGCCCCCATAGCTTTTACATCGGCTTCGCCCGAAACGAACTTTTGCATGGCAGCGGCTAAATCATCTACATCGTTAGGATTGATAATATACCCATTGTGCCCATGCTGAACCAACTCCAGCGCACAGCCACAATGATGCGAAACAATGACCGGCTTTTCGCAGAGCATGGCCTCATTTACTACCAGGCCCCAGGTTTCTGACACACTCGGCAACACCAATACATCCGACGCTGCTAACACAGTTACCGCATCTGCTAAAGCCAATGCACCCATGAACTGTACATTTTGTATAGCATGCGTTTCACAATACGCTTTTAGCAATGGCTCCTGCACTCCACTGCCTACTATTTTTAGTACCCAGTTGCTCTTGAGTTGCGCAAAAGCTTGTAGCAGGGTAAAAAGGTTTTTTTCTTCAATTAACCTGCCTATAAAAATAAAACTGCGTTGAGCAGGTGGTAAAGCAGGGGCTTGTGCCTGTTGCCATTGCTGATACAATTGCCGCACTTGTTCATTATCTGTAGCCTGCAAGCGAATGGCAATTTTAGTGGCAGGTACGCCTAACGACATCAGGTATTGCCGATGCGCCTGCCCATAACAAATAACTGTAGCAGCCCTTCGTAGCAGCAATGCTTTCAACTTTTCTTTCCAAGGTTGCCGGGCACGGTCGTATGCTGTTGCATCTGCCACTATATGCAGGCGTTTGCCCAAGAGCGGCGACAGTATAATTGCCAACACATAAATGGGAAGATCGTAACCAAATACCATCACATCGGTAGCCTTAGAGGCCGTGAATATTTTGATACCGGCCAGCAGTTGTTTCCATTTTCCGGCCTGCTCAATTGCCCCCGGAAAGAGCACCTTATAAGGATATTGATGATACCTGTTATCTACTTCACCAATACCCTTTCTGCTTTCCATTGAATCGGCCACATGCACCACAAACAAACTACCCTTGTGCTTGCAAAGCTCCGCTGACAAATGGCCAAATACAACTCCTGTGTAATGGCTCCAAAGAATGTTATGAAAAATGAGCACTTCTTGTGGCTTCACGGTAACCCTCCATCTTTATGCATCAATGCCGATGCATTTCCAAATACAATTTTACGTGCAAAAAAAACAAGGCATCCGGTACGTATCAGTTCCATTACAAACAATATAATGGCGGCCGCTACATAGCCGTACGCAGGTATGAGCCATGCAAAAGAAAGCCATGCCATACCGCTGATGATCATGGTGATGCGAAATATCAACTTGGTTTGCTCACCCTGCACCAAAAAGTTTGTATACAGGTTTGACAAACTTTCCAGCACTTTATAGTAAAAAATGAAAGGCAACAACACAGCCACCTGCTGGTAAGATTCATCAATCAACCGGTACTTTACAGCAAGCACAACGGCAACCCAAAGGCCAACAAACAACAATGAAAAAGCGGCCAGCATGAGCAGGTAAACTTTCTTGGTTTGCTTGTAATTGCGTACTGCATTTTTTTCCTGATAAAATTTGGAAAACCACAGCAAATTGAAAGAACTGAAAATAAGATTGACTGGGGTGGTAAGAAAAATAGCAAGACTATACACCGCTACATCTCCAAACCCATGTGTTTTTTGGAGGTAATACTTATCTACAAAGCTGTACACAAAACCAACAAATACGCTACCCAGCATTGGTAAACCAATCTGTAAAGATTTGCGAAGTATTTGCCAGTCGATAACCGGCTTCATTTGCCTGATGAAATAAACTGTAAGCGGAGTAAAGACCAACACTGCGGACAAAGATTCAACCAACAACCGGTTGCTGATTTTATTGGTAGCCACATAGTATAACACCAATAATGAGCCAATACTCATAGCCAGCACTTTTACTAAATTGTACAACTGAAACTTGCCCGCTTTATTATCGGCCACCAGATAAGATTGAAGCATGATTTGCTGAATAAATGCAAATACATACAACACCACAAACCACCGGGATGCATGATATACCGTTTGCTCCACACCAATCTTTTGAAACAAAGCATCATCCAAACCAGACAACATTAATCCACCATATAACAATATAAAAACCGCAAACGTGAGCAGGTTAATGTTGAACAATAGCTTTTTTCGATCTGCCCCTTCGTAATCATAGTAAAGCTTCGCTTGAGCAGTATCCATACCCAGCTTTATGAAGTATGCAATATTCATGATAATGAATATCAAATATGAGAATGTGCCAAACTCATCTTTAGACATAAGCCTCAGGTACAGTGGCAAAAAAAGAAACATCGACCCCTTTGCCAGTACATCTAAAATAAATACTCCAAAAAACCTTTTTACAAAAGGGGAAGTGCTGATTTCCTGCCTCAGCTTTCCATGGAGTATTTCATTTTTTATTTTAGAGAGCATTCGTAGTATTCATTGAGCTAAAAGCAGATAATCATTTGCACAAGTGGCTTATATGCTGGCACGTTCAGGTATCAGAAATATGGTTTTGTACTGGCAATAGCTGCTGTTTTTTGAGCGTGTACTGATAATAAAAAACATGTGCAAAAGCAAAGCAATACCAAATTTCCGGCCCCATACTAAGGCTACCACTAATCATGCTGGAAATAAACCCGTAAAAAATAATGAGCGAAACAATATGAACATTGGTACGAAGCAGTACCGTTGCCAGTCTTAACCCGCTGATAAAATAGTACAGCATAAACAACAAGCCACCGAAAATGCCAAGCGCCATCAATGATTCCAGAATCATATTGTGGGGGTAAATTCTCAAAATACGTTCCTCCAAAAAATCGCCTGTAAGCGGTGATGATAAAAATTGTTTCCATGCATTGTTATACAGCATTAGTCGTTCAGCAGTACTATCATCTCTTTCTCCAATACCTATAAACCGCTCTAATACAAGGCCTACAATATCAACTATTCCAAAGTAATTCATAATTGCAGCAATGCCCAGCACTCCCATAGCTATTACCAGTAGTTTTTTTATAGCCCCCTTAGATACCAATCGCAACAATACCAGCAGCATGCTCAGTACAGCAAAAAGTATTGGTCCTTTTGAAAGTGTTGTTACAAGGTTTACGCCGCTTAATGCCGCAAGCAGTAAATAAAACCAGGCCGATTTAGCCGTTATCTGACCATTATAAACTTTTACAAAAATGAATACCAGTAAAAAAGCTGCAATCATTCCCGATGTAATCGGGTTTAATCTTTCATTGCCTTCAAACCGGAATCCACGTTCAATAATATAATCTGTAGGGGCCGTAATCACACTTATAAAAATCAGCGCATTCAAGCTAACCAGTATAACCAGCAGTGATTTATGAAAATGCCGCCACTTCCAAAATGCAACTTTAGTAAAACAACCAATGCTGGTAATAAAACTGAGCAAAATAGCAAAGTTGAAATACAATGCAGGGCTTGAGCCAAGTTCATCTGCACTCAATAAAGTATCATGTGCTATTCGAACACAATAAATACACCAGAAAAACAAGAACAGCAAAAAAGGCAATCCGTACAAGCCTTTCTTCCACTTCATATTCAGATGAATGGCTTTAAGCCCGAGTATGAGCACCCAGGTTCTGGCCAAAACAGATATGATATTTGAAGAAGGAAGCAAATACTTGCTCAGGAAAGTAGACAGCGGATAAGCAAAAAAAAGGGATAAAAAAAATATCGAAAAAAAAGCCTCTAATTGTTGGTTTTCTTCGGTTACTGCTACAGCCTTATATGTTGTATTGCCAATCAATTTTCTATTGTATTTGCCTATTAATTCAATTGCTTTTTTATCATTTGCCCATAGCTTATAATGGTATTAGACCAATGTTTGTCAAATGGAATAGTGCCTGCTTCTTTTTGTATTGCAACACTCCCCGTTTTAAAGTAATAATCATCAGCACCCCACCAAATAAAGCCATCAAAAGATAGCGGGGATGCTGCTGTTTTCATCCATTGAATGTGCCTTGCAAAAACGGTCTTTGGCAAAAGCTGCAAGCCAACATCCTGATTAGAAGGATGATAACGATGCCATATGAAAATATAGCACTGCTTTTGGTTTTCTTTTGCCATTGCAGCCATAGCCATGGCGTTTGCAGTGTAATAGGCTTTATTATTTGTTTGTGGTGTGTTGTCTGGATAATAATTGTATAAGCTTGGCAGTAATACATCCACAGCATTAATCAAAGGATCTATGCGTTTGTTTATGTTTAGCACTGTTGCGCTATCCCAATAACTGGTGAAAGGAATACCATAATAACCCCAACTGGCTTTGGGCCTTGCCTGCTTGCACAACTGTAACACTCGAAGGTATTTTGCTATAGTTTGCTGAAATGCTGTTGATTGTACATCTCCTTTTTCCAGCAAAGGAAAACCAGGATCTTCCCAATCAATTACTGCAATGCCCTGATAATTACTGTCAGGTATTTTACGATGTATAGCGTTGTGCAACATTACTTCGTCGGCTACGCCATCATCTTCTGGGTCAAAATCGGATGCATATAAAATCGGGATGGATTTTATATTTTGCTTTTTCTGAAATGCTTTTACTGCAGGAGGCAAATTTTCCATAGCCATTAGCAGCTTTTGTGCATGCGTGTATGTACAAAAGCTAACTGTGATGAAAAGCAGCAAAATTACCCGGCTAATATTATTCATGTTTAGGCCAATTGTGGCGCCATTTATTTTGGCAATTACAATTCTACCAGTTGTTTCCTTTCTGTTGCGCCTTGGGCACTAAGCAACAGTGAAAAATAAAAGAAAAACAAAGCACAAAGCGAGCCAATGATGCCGCCTGCCAGTCCATAAATTAAACGGCTTGGTTTTTTCTTTTTCAACGGATAAATGGGTACATCAATAATTTGTACTAAGGGCGTTTCTTTTGCTAAAGCATACTTGGCACCTTCCAGGTTTTTTAAAATTTCGCCATACGCAGCTGTCAGCACAGCCATATCGGTTTGCTTACGTTGTACGCCTGCCATTGGAGCCTGAAAGGTTGGATTCATATTTGCATCCATAATAGCCGCTCTGGCAGCAATAGAACCATATAAAACAGTTCTGATAGAGTCCGCTTTCTTTTGCAGAAGCGCCACATTATTTCTGCTTCTGGATGTTTTACTGTCTACATAAAAACGCGAAATTTCTGCCATCAGGTTCTCCGTAAATTCTTTCGAAAACTTTTCATTGCCGGCCGTTACCTGAATTTCTATGATGCTGAGTTTTTTATCGATTTTACCCACATATAAACCGCCCTCAGCCAATCCTTTGTAAATCACACCCAACAGGCTGTCCTGCTCTCTGGAATAGGTATTGCGAGGCTGTTGCAGTGTGTAGACCGGTCTTTTCTTTTTACCTTCTTCGGGGCTTTGCTGCAAATAATATTCTACCAGTGGCAGCTGCTTACCGTTGTGTTCAGTAGCAGTCAGCAATGCCCCTTCAATAATTCTGCGAGACTTTACCAGTTCTATAATATTTTCTCCGGCAAACACTCCGCCGGGCGAACCTAAGTCTAACCCGAAAGATGCTGCCAAACTTCCAAAATTGTTGGCAATGCCATTGTCTTCGTCAACCGAGAACGTAAGCCGTGAAGTGTAATTGGGTTTTGCAAACCAGGCTAACAGAATGGCCAGTATACCTACCAGTATGCCTGATAGGACAATCCAATACCAGCGCTTAAGTAAGTACCCGAATGAAGGCCCGAGCAGTAGGCTAAATTTTTGAATCAGTGATTGCATATTATATAATTATCGACTTTGCTGTTGACATGCATGTGCTGAAGATTTACCGAATTTGCTCCGGCTTTTGAAACAAAAATGATGTATTTGTATCGGTCTAGAGCTTTTGACTGGTAAAAACTATACAGCATACCGACTACTCAAATGTAACATCAAAAGCTTCAGCCCACAGTTGTACACTAAGCAGTCGCCAGCGCATAGCTACAGATAAATGTTGTAAAGAAGCACCCGACAACAATTTCAATCCCCTTTTTCGTAAAATTTCCGGGTTCAGCCACTGCCTTGTAATGTCATCATCAATTGCCGGTGGCTCAAACCCAATCTTGCCTTTCCGCCATGCAATGGCGGCTGGCACGTTGGCTTGCATGGCTTTACGCAAAATATATTTCGACCACCCATGGTGCAGCTTTTGCTGATGAGGCAATTGAAGTGCCCACTCAACCAGTCGGTAATCCAGATAGGGTAAACGTGTTTCAATTGAAAATGCCATGGAATTTCTGTCTTCGTGCCTGAGCAATGCAGGCAGGTTGCCTGATACGATATCAAATTGTTGAAATGCCTGTACCGATTGTTTAATGGCATTGTCCATTTGTTGCATATTATGGTTGGTTACCTGTTGCAATGCTGCTTCAGAAAACACCGATGACCAACGATTTATTTGCCGGGCTGCTTTTCGCAAAGGATAGACATGATACCAACCAATTTTGGCCAGTAAAGCAGCAGGAAGGGAAAATCGACCGGCACTTTGAGTAGCAATTTTAAAAGCCCCCAGCAAAGATTGTTGCCGCATAACTACGCCCAAATGGATGGGATATCCGAGAAACAATTCATCAGCACCCTGACCGTCTATGAGCACTTTAAATCCAGCTCGATGCGCCAGTTGCATCACTGTATATTGCATTACTACACTTAAAGATTGTATGGGTTCTTCCTGTGCGGCTACAACGGAAGGTATTGCTGCTTTGTATTCATTAATGCCCGGTATAATGCTGTTTAGTTGTATGCCACAATGGTTTGCCAGTAATCGGGCATACGGAAGTTCATTGGTTTGAGCTTCGCTTGTGCCGGCAGAAAACGCTGTAAAATTTGGTGCCTGTTTCGATTTAACAAAGGCCGAAGCGATTGATGTAATGTAACTGCTATCGAGTCCTCCACTCAGTGTACTTCCTATAGCCACATCGCTTCTCAACCTTAGTTCCACCGAGTGCTGCATTAGTGATTGGAGTTCACTAACAGCTTCCTCCATGCAAAGCTCCGATTGCTGATTGCTACCGAGTACATAATACTGAATTAGCTCTACTGCTCCTGTTTGTACCTGCACAGTCAGAGATTGCCCGCCATCAAGCTTGTAATATTTTGAAAAAAAGGTATGGTGTAAAGGTTCTGCCTTTTCCTGTACCAAATAGTTCATCAATACCTGAGCGTTGGCTACAGGCGATTGGTGGGGTGCCAACAATGCGGAAACAGAAGAACAAAACAAGAATTGCCCGTTTCGTTCGGTATAATACAATGGTTTCTCTCCAAACCTGTCTCTGCTTAAAAAAACCTCTTTGCGTGAAGCATCATAAATAGCCAGTGCCCACATGCCATTGAAGCGTTGCACACAATCTTTGCCCCACATATGGTAGGCTGCCAGTATTACCTCTGTATCTGATTGTGTGGTAAAAACAATACCCAGCTGTTGCAGTTCGCTGCGCAGCTCTATGTAGTTGTAAATTTCACCGTTGTAGGTAATGGTGAGCCCAAAGCGGGTCATGGGTTGTGCTGCTGCATTGCTCAGATCAATGATAGACAGACGACGATGACCAAAACCAACTGCACCTTCTACAAAAAAACCTTCGCCATCTGGCCCCCGGTGGGCTATGGCATCAGTCATTTTCTTCAACTCTTCCTGCAATACAGGCCGGCTCTTGAAATCTATTATTCCGGCTATTCCGCACATGCCTGCTGCTTTTGTTGTTCAACCTATTTAAACGCATTGATTACAGTAACGACCAGTGTAGCCAGTGTAGCACCAATAGAAGAGAGTGCTATCCATTCGCCGGTAGATAAACCCTTTTTGCCATCCTTGTCTTTTGAAGGAATAAATACTTCGCTCCGTGGCGTTACCTCCGGATAGGTTTTGATGAACAAGAAACGTTTCACCGATTTGGCACGGCCGTCGGGGTAAATAACGAATGTTTTTGTTTTGCGGCTGTTGCTGGTAAAATTGCCCGACCGCTTTACATAGTAATGTGCGGAAGCACCTTCTTCAAAAGGTAATAAACCGGGGCGGTACACTTCGCCACTTACCCTTACCAGGTTTGAGGCACGGGCTATTTCTATTACATCGCCATTTTCCAATATCAGGTCTTCCGGGCCACCGGGATTGCTTTTTATTTTTTCGACATTGACACTCAAAAAATCAATATCGTTCAGGTATTTACGCCGCAGCTCAGGATCGGCCAGCAGGCTGTCTCTGTTTACCATCAGCAGCCGCTCTACTGTTTTTTCCCGCTCTTCATTGCCGAGGCTATAATTAGCCAAGCGCCGAATGCTTATGGAGCTGCTATCTGCACTACCCCTAAAACCGCCAGCCCGGTTGATAATTTGAGAAATGGTTTCTTTTGAACTTTCTAAGGGGTAAATGCCCGGGGTAATTATCTGCCCCATTACATATACGGCACGTTGCTTTTCATATCCGCCCTTGGCTCTTACAGAAATTACATCGAATGGCTGTAGCACTACATTATCGCCGCCTTTATCCAACCCTGCTTTTAAGTCAATTTTAATGACTTCCGCCTGGCGGTATTCATCAGACGAAACATCTACCATGGCCATTCTTCGCGAAATTTCGATGGAGGCCGGATCGGCGCCATCAGCAAAGCCACCGCTCAGCAGCAAGGCATCTTTAATGGTAAGACTTTCCCGGAACTGAAACTTGCCGGGCAGCCGCACCATACCCTGCACCTCTACAGTTTGGGCATCTTTTAAATCGAAGATGCTGGAGATGGTTACAATGTCTTCTTTTACAAGTGCTACCAGCTCTTTGCCTGCTGCCACATTGCCCACATGAAATGAAACACTGGCGGCAGTCTGATCTTCTTTCAGGCGGGCTATAATGCCGCGGCCCATAAAGGCATCGGGCTTTATACCACCAGCCTTGGCCATGAGCTCACTAAGCTGCATGCCGGGTTTTAACTCATAATCGCCGGGGCGGTACACAGCTCCGCGTATACTTACCCGGTTATTGTATTTGGCAAGTGCTTTTGCTACTATAAATGCATCGCCTGACTTAGGGGTGAACGATGCAAAATCAGTAGCCGGCACATCGGCCAGTATTCTACCTGTATCCGTTATCCGGATAACCTTGATAGCGGAGCGGTAGGCACTGTCGGAAAATCCACCGCTGTAGGTAAACAGCTGGTCGATATTTTCATTGGGCAGCAGTTCGAATTTTCCGGCACGGCGTACTTCGCCCTCCATCACTACACGGCTGCTATAGTAGGGTATACGTACTATATCCTGATCTTGCAACAGCACATTGTCTTTTCTATCTCCCCGCAGCAAATAGCTGTATAAATCTACTTTGCGGTACACTTTGTCGCCCCGTATCAGTTCTATCTGCCGGAAGCTGCCTTCATTAGATGGTCCGCCGCACAAGTACAGCAGGTTGAACAAGGTAGTGAGTGAGCTCACTGTATAATTGCCCGGCTTAGAAGCCTGGCCCATTACGGCTACCTGTATGCTTCTGATGCTGCCCAGGGTAACACTTACTTTGGTTTGACCGCTTTTAATGGCTTTATAAATAGTAGCGGCCATCCGGCTTTTAATTTTTGCCCCCGCATCGTCTACACTCAAACCGGCTACTTGTATGGGCCCCACATTGGCAATGTAGATGGCGCCTTCGGCATTTACTTTTAAACTGTAGGCTTGCTCACTATAGCCAAATACCTGAATGAGCAATTCATCGCCGGGCCCGAGGGTATAGCCCGTGGGGGTGGCTATTTTATAGTTGGGCTCAAACACATTGCTGGCCTCACTAAACAGCTCGGCACCAAAAATGCTGCTGTCACGCTTTAGTTGCTGCATGGCGGCACGGGCCATGCCTGGCATTATCTGGCGTTCGGTATTGGAGCCAATGGATGCTGGTGGTTTGGTGCTGGTGGTTTTACCCAAATTAAGCTCACTTATACGAGCCCTCAGCTTGGCTATCTGCACTTCGGGCATACCCCGCTGCACCGCCAGTGTGTAAAGTTGTTCTTCAGTAAGGCCGCTGGAAATAGCTTTGTTGTAAAAGGTTTTTATCTCTTCGTCTGCTATGGCAGACACTTCAATATTGCGCAGGTTTTCTGCGTTGAGTGTTTGAGCTATACCATTGGCAGCAATCAGCAATTGCCAGGTGAGCAGCAAGAAAAAGCCAGTTAGTTTCATGTGGGTGTATCAAACGAAAAAAATAAGCAATTATGTATGCAACCAGCTGAAAAGCAAGCATCTTAAACAGCGTTGCACCATTTTCCAACCGGGCAAATATAGCATTAATGCCCAAGCGGTTGCTGTAGTGTGTTGAAGCCGGGCACCAGCGAAGTGAAGCTGCGGCCGGCCATGCAATAAATATTTTCGATAACGGCTACGGCAGCGGCAGCTTCGGCACTAGTGTTGAGCATTTGGCCGTGTCCGTTTTGCAACAATACTCCTGCCAAAGCCTCGTACACTTCGGGGTGATTGCTCATGCTGCCCGTATAGTTGCCGTACTGGTTGGGCGGATTGCCGGCAGGTAAGCCCGAAATGGGTTCACCTTCCAGTTGCTGATAATCCAATTCATTCAGGTATTGGCCACCAATTTTGATGGTCCCTTTTTCACCAAAAATAGTGATGGAACCCTCCATATTTTGGCGGTAAGCATTTACTGTATAATGTATGCTGCCCAACGCTCCGCAGGCAAACTTGCCGGAAACAATGCCGGTATCTTCGAACTCAATAATGCCTTGGTGCTGCAGGTTGGCCAGTTGTACATGGGCTGGCTCAAAAGGGCCAAAAAACCAAACCAGCAGATCTATAAAATGGCTGAACTGGGTGTACAATGTACCTCCGTCGAGCTCCAGACTTCCTTTCCAGGAGTGTTCGTAATAGCTGGCAGGGCGGTTCCAAAAGCAATTGAGCTGCACACTTAAAATGCGCCCCAGCTTGTTTTCACTCAGCAATTCTTTTACAGCTTTTACCGGAGGGTTGTATCTGTTTTGCTTTACAACCCACAGGTTTTTGCCGTGCAAGGCAGCGGTTTCCATCATGGCTTCCGAGTCTTTCAGGGTAAAAGCCATTGGTTTTTCGCAAAGCACATGGCAGCCGTGCTGCAAACTATGAATACTGTGAATGGGGTGCAACCCATTGGGTGAGCAAACTGCTACTACATCGAGCTGGCCTTCCATGGCTTGCAGCATCTGTTCGTGGTGGGCAAATGCCCGGGCTCCGTAGCTGGCAGCAAGCGAGAGTGCACGTGGCTCGTCGATATCGCATACGGCCATTAATTCACCATGCTGCTGCATGATACTGGCATGGCGGGCTGCAATTCTCCCGCAGCCAATCAGGCCAAAATGAAGGGTTTTGCTCATAGGGGGTACGCGTAGAGTAAACAAATGTAAGGGCTTTGACGGCACTAAAAGCTACGCTATTTCAGGCGAAGCAGGTATTGTCCGTAGCCGCTTTTGGCCAGTTGATTGCCCAGTAAATCAAGCTGCTGGCGGTTGATAAAACCTCTGCGCCAGGCTATTTCTTCTATACAACCAATTTTAAGGCCCTGTCGTTTTTCTATTACCCGTACAAACTCGGTGGCATCGTGCAGGCTGTCGAAAGTGCCTGTATCTAGCCAGGCTGTACCACGGTCCATAACCCCAACTTTTAAAGTGCCTTGGCGCAGGTATTCGTTGTTTACGTCGGTTATTTCGTATTCGCCACGGGGTGAGGGCTTGATGTTGGCGGCTATGTTCACCACATCATTATCGTAGAAATACAAACCGGGAACTGCATAATTGCTTTTGGGTTGCTGTGGCTTTTCTTCAATGCTGATGGCGTTGAAATCTGCATCAAACTCTACCACGCCATAGCGTTCGGGATCGCTTACTTCGTAGGCAAATACAGCGGCGCCATTTACATCGGTAAATGAACTGACCAGTGTACTGAGCTTACTGCCATAAAAAATATTATCGCCCAAAATGAGGCACACTTTATCGCTGCCAATAAACTCTTTGCCAATCACAAAAGCTTGTGCCAGGCCATTGGGTACTTCCTGTGCGGCGTACTCAAAGCGGCAGCCTACCTGGCTACCGTCGCCGAGCAGCCGCTGAAACTGCGCCTGATCTTCAGGCGTGGTAATGATTAAGATTTCATGAATGCCGGCTAACATGAGAATGCTGAGCGGATAGTAAATCATCGGCTTGTCGTACACGGGCATAAGCTGCTTGCTGATGCCCCGGGTAATGGGGTGAAGCCTGGTGCCGGAGCCGCCGGCCAATATTATCCCTTTCATAACCTTGCTTTTTGTGGTGTTTATAATTCGGCCAGGTATTGCTGCCAGCTTTGCGCCTCCTTGTCTTTTGCTGAAAGGATGGCGGTAGCAGGGTCAATCTTCCATTGAATATTCAGTGTGGGGTCGAATGGATGAATGCCCGACTCCGAGGCCTTGTTGTAATAATTATCGCATTTATAAAAGAAGACTGCTTTTTCTGTAAGTACAGAAAAGCCGTGGGCAAAACCACGGGGTACAAACAGCTGGTACTCGTTGCTTTCATCGAGCTCTACCGAAAAAGACAAGCCGTAAGATGGGCTGTCGGGGCGTAGGTCTACCGCTACATCGAGCACTTTACCCAGCAGTACCCTTACCAGTTTTGCCTGTGCAAATTCGCCCCGCTGAAAATGTAAGCCCCGCACCACACCGTAGCCCGAAGCCGACTGATTGTCTTGTACAAATTGCCCTTCCCAACCTGTGAGGTTCGAAAATTTCCGGTGGTTAAACGATTCCAGAAAGTACCCTCTTTCATCACCAATAATGGTGTTTTTGATGAGCCAGCAATCTTTCAGCGGAGTTTCAATCAGTTCCATGCGTTGTTCAAATCTGCGTTATCTGTTTTTGTACTGTGTGTCGTAGTATTTCATGTACTCACCGCTGGTTACATTATTGAGCCACTCGCTGTTGCTCAGGTACCAGTCAATGGTTTGGCTGAGGCCTTCTTCAAATGTAACGCTGGGATACCAACCCAATTCTTTGTTGATTTTGCTGGCATCAATGGCATAGCGGCGGTCGTGGCCGGGCCGGTCTTTTACATAGGTAATCAGCTGCTCGCTGGTGCCGGGTGTACGGCCCAAGCGCTGGTCCATTTGCTGGCACAGCAGTTTCACCAGGTCTATGTTCTTCCACTCGTTGAAGCCGCCAATATTATAGGTATGGTGCTGCCTGCCTTGGTGAAACACCAAATCAATGGCAGTGGCATGATCTTTTACAAACAACCAGTCACGGGTGTAGCCGCCATCGCCATATACTGGCAGCGGTTTGTTGTGAATGATGTTGTTGATGAATAGCGGAATCAGTTTTTCGGGAAAATGATTGGGCCCGTAGTTGTTGCTGCAGTTAGAAATCACCGTGGGCAAGCCGTACGTATCGCCGTAGGCCCGCACAAAATGATCGCTGCTGGCCTTGCTGGCACTGTATGGCGAATGCGGATCGTAGCGGGTGTCTTCGGTAAAAAAGCCTGTGTCACCCAAAGCGCCATATACTTCATCGGTGCTTACATGGTAAAAACGCTTTCCTTCAAAAGCATTGGCCCATTGTTTTTTGGCAGCCTCCAACAGGTTTACTGTGCCAATTACATTGGTGTACACAAAATCTAACGGACTAAGTATGCTGCGGTCTACATGGCTTTCGGCAGCCAGGTGAATCACATCGGTTACGCCGTATTCGGTAAAGCATTGCTGCAAAGCCGCTGCATCCAGAATATTGATTTGTGCAAACACATAATTGGCGGCCTGCTCAATGTCTTTCAGGTTTTCGAGATTGCCTGCATAAGTGAGTGCATCCAAATTAATGATACGGTAATGAGGATATTTATTGACAAACAGCCGAACTACATGGCTGCCTATAAAACCAGCTCCGCCGGTGATGATGATACTTTTTTGGTATTGCATAAATTAGAAAGGTTTGCAAACATACAATTAAACGCAGGTAGTGCAGAAATGAACAGCGCCGCCTCCGGCTATTTACCGACACTAAATTACTTGCCGTTGCTGCTAATTTACATGAGAGTAGGCAGGCCGTTATCTCCTATCATTGCTTACATTAGTCCATCTTATCAAATTGCCTGCTGTGAAAGAACGTTACTACTCGCTGGATGTATTCAGAGGAGCTACGGTTGCCCTCATGATTTTGGTGAATAACCCCGGCAGCTGGGGACACATTTATGGCCCGCTAAAACATGCCCCCTGGCATGGCTGCACCCCTACAGATTTGGTGTTTCCATTCTTTCTATTTGCCGTAGGCAACGCCATGGCATTTGTAATGCCCCGCTTACAACAAGCTGGTCCTACAGAGTTTTGGAAAAAAGTACTGAAACGTTTCGTGCTCATTTTCCTTATTGGTTTGTTTCTTAACTGGAGCCCTTTTATAAAATGGAGCGACGACCATTTGGTTTTCAAACATTGGGTAGACCCGGATAATCCCGATTCTGGCATAAGAATTCTTGGCGTTTTGCAACGCATTGCACTCGCTTATTTATTTGCCAGCATCCTTGTATTTTTTACCAAAACCAAACTCACGTTTTTTTTGAGTTGCTTCCTGTTGCTGTTGTATTGGGTTATCACCGTGGCATTGGGTGCCAGTGGCGACCCGTATAGTTTGCAAGGCTTTTTTGGCACCCAACTCGATATAGATGTACTCGGTGTAGCCCATGTGTACAAAGGCGAAGGCGTACCATTTGACCCCGAAGGACTGGGCAGCACATTGCCGGCCGTAGTGCAGGTGGTGTTTGGCTATTTTGTAGGCCAATACATTCAGCAAAAAGGAAAAAATTATGAAATGCTGAGCAACCTGCTGCTGGCAGGTATTGTAATGGCATTGGGTGGGCTCATGTGGGGCGAACTCTTTCCCATCAACAAAAAAATATGGACTTCCAGCTATGTATTGTACACCACAGGCCTCGCCACTATAACCATTGGAGTTTTCATTTACCTGATTGAGTTTCGTAAGGCCAGCGGCGCCTGGAGTAAATTCTTCGATGCGTTTGGCAAAAACCCGTTGTTCATTTTTGTGCTCAGTGGTTTTTTGCCACGGGTGGTAGCCATGTTTCGCTGGACAGACCATGTGGATGACAATGGAAAAGTGGTGTACACATCTGCCTTCAATTGGTTTTACAAAAACATATGCGCCCCCATCAGCACCGATCCCAGAAACGGTTCGCTGCTTTACGCCATACTTATTGTAAGCATGTATTGGCTCATTGCCTACTTACTCGATAGAAAAAAGATTTATATCAAGGTATAGATGTGCTTACACTTAAAGCCGCATGAATGCTGGCAGGTTACAGCAAGTGGTTTTTTTTAACAGCTTTTCACACGGCATGCATTAACATTTTGTAGTGCATAATCACGTATCAAATTACATCTAATGCTTGTGTTCTCTAAAAAAGAATCCAACAATTTGTATCACACATAAAATACCGGATATGAAATTCAAATGGTTATTCGCAATGCTTTTAATTGCTTTTTCACTGCCCGTATTGGCGCAGGTAAAAACAATTTACATACATCCCAACACCGTTAGCTGTACCGGCGTAGTACCCATGCAATGCCTGCAATACCGATATACCACCAAAGGCAAGTGGCACCGTATGTACGGCGGCATCAAAGGTTTTACGCATGAAGCCGGTTATAACTACACCCTGCAAATCACCGAAAAGAAAATAGCCAACCCGCCAGCCGATGGCAGCAGTATAGAACGCAAACTGGTAAAAGTATTGAGCAAAAAACCTGTTACTGTAAATGTACCTCAGATGAAGGGCGAATGGATAATCAAAGAACTGTTGGTCGATAATGTGTTGATCTCTGTTCAATCTTTACACTACACGGTAGTAGTTGGTGATAGCAGCGTAGAGGCAAAAGTTTGCAACAGTATGCGTGGCAAAATGCGGTTAGCCAAAGACGGAACGGTGAAAACCGGCCCTATAATGAGTACCAAAATGGCCTGCGACAACATGGCTCACGAAACTGCATTGATGCAGACATTTACAAAAGCCACTCAATGGCAAGTGAAAACCGGCGAGCTGTATATGATGGATAAAGCGGGGCAAGTGTTTGCAGTTCTTTCACAACCAGCTATGGAGGCTATTCCCACAGGACCAGCCAATATCAATTACGAGGCTATGCTGAGCGATAGCCGCTATGCAGTAAAAGAAATAGCCGACAAAGCAGGCTTCAGCAAACTTTCGGGCAGTAATGCTTTTATAAAAATAGATAAAGCGGCTGGCAGCATTAACGGCAATGGCGGTTGTAATAATTTTTTTGGTGAAGCAACTGTACTCTTTACTTCAGCTAATGCAGGTACTGTGAAGTTTTCGAAGTTGGGCAGTACCATGATGGCTTGCCCAAATACACTGGCCGATGAACAACGTTTGTTTAAACTACTGGAACAGGCAAATGCATTTGCCTTTCAACATGGCGAACTCCAATTATTAAGCGGCACTACTGTTTTGATACGCTTAATAGCCCAGTAGAAAACAGCGTTCATTAAAAAGCGCAATGGAAGTCCGTGATTTTTTATGGGCTTCCATTTTTTATTGTGTACTCCATAAATCCTTTGTACATTTCATTTCACACAACCAACGGAGTGCTGCCGATTATGCTACAAACAGTTCGGGCAATATTACAGCGAGTGCTTACCAAACCTGTCACCTGGTTGGCCAATCGTTTTTCATCAGCACCCAAGCAGGAGGCTGTGTTTGCTTCGCTTACCGAATTATACCAGCAACTATCTAGTGCCTCTAAAAAAAATACTGCTGACCTTTCTGTTATTGAAGCAACAGCACAGCCTATCATCTTACTGTCTGATCAGCACAAAGGAAAAAGAAACGGAGCCGATGATTTTGCCAGCAATGAATCTTCCTATCTGGCAGCGTTGACGTACTACAACGCTCATGAATTTACGTACATCAATCTGGGCGATTGTGAAGAGCTTTGGGAGAACAATATTTTTTCGATTCTCAAACACAACAAGGCCACTTTTGAAGCAGAAAAAGCATTTGTAAAAAGAGCTGCGTTTGTAAAAGTGTATGGCAACCACGACAGCTTTTGGCGGTACGACCCACTGGCAAGCCAATATTTAAAACAGATGTACGGCCAATCGATACCGGTAGTGGGCGGCACATTGCTACAATTTAACGACGCTGCAAATACTCCATTACACATAATGTGCACCCATGGCCATCAGGGTGATGCCAGCAGCGACGGTAACTGGCTGAGTGCTGCGTTTGTTACTTATATATGGGGGCCGTTGCAAAGTTTTTTACGCATCAATACCAATACTCCTGCTGCCAGCAAAATGCTGAAGAGCCTGCACAATAGCATGATGTATCAATGGAGCAGCCGACAGCCGGGGCTGGCGCTGATAACGGGGCACACCCATCAGCCGGTATTTGCCTCGCTTACACACTTGGAACGCTTGCTGTTACAGCGCCAACTGGCCGCTGCCAACGGCGACAATGAAAAGCTGCGCCAACTCGACAAAGAAATTCCACGCCGAAGACAAGAGTACGATTATGTACAGCTCGATTTTGCCAACCTAAGACCCGGTTATTTCAATACTGGTTGCTGCTGTTTTAGCAATGGCAACATAACCGGAATAGAAATACACGAAGGAGAAATACGGCTGATTAAATGGGAAATGCAACACCAACAGGCCATTCGTACCGTGTTAGAAAAAATGTCGTTGCAAGAGTTGGCGCAGTCACTTTCTGCCAATCATCAATCCTGAGTTGAAACAGCTGCCGGTGCCGCATCATCAATCCAAAGACGTTGGTATGATGCATCCCATGCATGCTTCCAGCGACGATGGCTCCACAGATAGGTTTCCGGATGCGTTTGAATATCTGCTTCAATATGCCTAACCAATCTTTTAGTAAGCTCACCTTTCGTTTGCATTTCTTCGTTTGTAAGCGATAGCACTGTAAACTCAAAATGATAATAGCCCCGCTTAGGGCATGTAACCCTTGTGTACACTGGCACCTGATTAAACACCTGTGCGTTGCGTTCGGGCCCGGTTACAAAAGCGGTAGGCCGCCCCAAAAAATTGAGCCAATAAGCATTGGCCGGATTGGAAGGACTCTGATCTGCCAAAAGGCAAATGAGGTACTGCTTGTTGCGCCAGCCAATGATGGCTTTGGCAAGTGCAGGTGCAGGCATAAGGTGAGCTCCAAACCTGCCGCGAATACGCTTAAACAAAGAGTCTACAGGCTGGCTGGATATGGGCATGTAAACACCAATATAAGGTAGTGACTGCCTGTGACTAAGTGCAACACTCAACCATTCCCAATTAAAAAAATGCGCTGCAAGTATGCTGGTCGTTTTGCCATTTTTATGCAACTCATCAAACACTTCAAAATTTCCGGTGATGCGTTTTTTAAAAGCTGCTTCCGGCATACTGAGCAGCTTGATTGTTTCAACCCAGTTGTCGGTAAAGTGTCGGTAAAAACCAGCTGCCACTTTTTTTCTGTAGGCCAATGATTGATGCGGAAATGCCTGTGCTACGTTTTCCATCACCGTATCTTTTCGATACCTGACAATACGGTGCAATACAAATGCCGCCAAGCTGCTAATACCATACAGCACCCGCAATGGCAGCAACGATACAGCATACATTAAACCATGTACCAAACGATCCATGTTGAAATAAGTGGATGAAAGCCCGCAAAGATGAGCACATAGAACGGCATTGTCAGCAATGGCTTTCGGAAGAAAGCTTATTCAGCCAAAATTTTAACAGGCATCTGCCGGCGGATATGGCTCTTCGTCTATCCATAAAGGTGCATACTCAGGTTTCCATGCATGCTTCCATCGCTTGTGCGACCACAAATAGTTGGCAGGCTGCATGCAGATTACCTGCTCCAGGCGTTTTACATACGCCACCGTTAGTGTTTCTGGTGTAAGCCCGGCAGCAGTCTCAAACATTTCTTCCACATGAAAAACATAACGGCCACGTTGTTTTCTTTCTATCCATAAAAAAACAACCGGCAACTGTCGCTTGCAGGCGTTTCTACCGGGGCCGGGTGCAAAAGCAGTGGGCTGTTGCAAAAAATTCATCCAGAAAGATTGCGCCGGTTTCGATGGGCTCTGATCGGCCCCAAGCCCCAGCAGGTAGGGCTTGGTCAAATATTTTTCAATGTCAGTTTTTACTTCATCGGCAGGCACCAACACGGCACCAAATCTTCCCCTTATTTTTCTAAACAACCGCTCCATAGCCTTGTTGCTCAAACGCATGTAAATACCCACCCAAACTAATGACTGATGCGATGGCAATGTGAGGTTAATCAACTCCCAATTCATGAAATGACCAGCCATCAATTGTACACTATTTCCAGCGGCTGCATGTTTATGCAATACACTGTAATCGTACTGCATCATTCGTTCAAAACCCTTTTGGCTAATGGATAAAAATTTGATGGTTTCCATCCAGGTATCAATAAATGCAGTAAAAAATTGTTTGGCAATGGCATTTCTTTCTGAGTCCGATTTTTCAGGAAATGCATTTGCCAGATTGCGCATCACCACATCCTTGCGATAACCAATAACATCAAACACCAACCAACGGATTGCATCGCCCAACGCATACAGCACAAACATGGGCAAAACAGATAAGCTGTAAAAAATTACCAGTAACAAATAATACAAAATCTGATGTTTTACGCAGTTAACAATAACAAGTCATCAGAGCACAATATTTTGAGCCAGGCTACATTTTTCAGGATAGTCTGTATTGAAATGGAGCCCTCTGCTTTCGTGCCGGAACTGAGCACTTTTTACAATGAGATAACCCACAGTAATCATGTTGCGTAGTTCGCACAATTGTGGCGAAACAATCGAAGTGCGATACAGCTCTTCAATTTCTTCGTGCAACAAATCGAGTCGGCGCATGGCACGTTGCAAACGCACATTGTTTCGCACAATGCCTACGTAATCACTCATCAAAAGCTGTAACTCTTTCAGGCTTTGGGTAATCAAAATCATTTCACGTGGATTGCTGGTACCCCTTGCATCCCAATCTGGTATGCTGGCAGGTGGTGCTACTGGCACAGCATCTTGCAAGGCATGTACGGCGCTGCGATGAGCATACACCATTGCTTCGAGCAGCGAATTGCTGGCTAAGCGGTTAGCACCGTGTAAGCCCGTAGATGCACACTCTCCGGCAGCATACAAATTGCGAATGCTGGTGCGGCCGTGTTCATCTGTTTTAATACCACCACAACTATAATGTGCAGCCGGTGCCACAGGAATCATGTGCTGCGTTATATCAATGCCAATGCTTTTGCATTTTTCATAAATGTTGGGGAAATGATGCACAAAATCTTCCAATGGAATATGCCTGCAATCGAGGTACACATGTTCGGTACCGCTTATTTTCATTTCACTATCAATGGCACGGGCTACAATGTCACGTGGGGCCAAATCTTTTCTTTCGTCATACCGCTCCATAAAAGCTTCACCTTTATGGTTGCGCAAAATACCCCCATCGCCACGAACTGCTTCGGTGATGAGAAATGACTGCCCACGCAAACCAGCTTCGTATAAGGCTGTGGGATGAAACTGGATGAACTCCATGTTTTCAATTCGGCCTTTGGCACGGTACACCATGGCTACGCCATCGCCGGTAGCAATAGCTGGGTTAGTAGTACTTCGGTAAACAGCGCCGTTTCCGCCCGTAGCCAGAAGCGTTATATTGCTGCGCACCTGCTCTATGGCATGTGTTTCCAAATTGAGTACATATACCCCATAGCAGGCAATATCAGGAGTGCTTTTGGTAATGAGGTACCCCAAGTGGTGCTGGGTAATAATATCGAGTACAAAATAATGATTAAGAATACTGATGTTGGGTAAGCTGGCTACTTTTTGCAGCAGAGCTCGTTCCATTTCTTTACCGGTTACATCTTTATGATGCAGTATGCGGTGCTCACTGTGTCCGCCTTCTCTGCCCAAAGCATAATCGCCGTCGGCATCCAAATCAAACTGTGCTCCCCATTCTATTATTTCCCGAATACGTTGGGGGCCTTCGGTTACTACAATTTTTACTGTGTCGGCATTGCATAAGCCATCGCCTGCAATCAGCGTGTCTTCTATATGCTTTTCAAAACTGTCGTTCATAGCATCCCACACACCGGCTATACCTCCTTGTGCATACTTTGTATTGGTTTCATCGCTAAAGGTTTTGGTGAGTACCACCACTTTTGCCGAAGGCTTGGCTGTGGCAACTTTTACAGCATAAGTAAGGCCGGCAATGCCCGAGCCGATTACGAGATAATCCGTTTGCATGTGCAGAGAAATCAATTGGGTGAATGGTAATACAAATCGGGCAGCTGATTAGTTGCCTGCCTTTGGGTTAAACAAGCCGTGGTTGATGGCATATACCACAAGGCCAACAGTGTTTTTCACCTGCATTCTCTCTAATATGCGTTGTCGGTATCCTTCCACTGTTCTAACGCTCAAAAACAACTGGTCGGCAATTTCTTTATTGGTGAGCTCTTTGCAAATGAGTTGTATGACTTCGATTTCCTTATCTGTGAACTCCACCTTTTCTCGTTTGCCCATATTGTGCGACTTGCTACGGGCTATCATGTGGGCCAGTTTGTGGCTGGTGGTACGGCAATAATAATGTTCGCCTTTGTATACGGTTTTTATAGCATCGGCCACTTCGTCTTTGTCGGCATTTTTAATGAGGTAGCCAAGGGCACCGGCATCCAGCATTTCAAGAATGAGGTCTTCTTCGTCAAACATGCTGAGGCCAATGATGCCAATATGTGGAAATTTTTCGCGGATAATCCGGGCGGCTTCAATGCCATCTATTACAGGCATTTTAATGTCGGTAATAACCACATCGGGTTTCAATGCTTCGGTGAGTTTCACCAATTCACGACCGTTTTCTGCTTCGGCCAATAATTTTATAAACGGGCTTTTGCTCAGCATTAGCCTGAATCCATCTCTGAATATTTCATGATCATCGGCCATGATCACGTTTATTTCCGTTTGTACACGACTCATACGCTCTTTTTCAAGGGAATTTCAAAAAGGTATCTGGTGCCCTTGCTTTTTTCGGTGGTAAAGTCAAACTCTCCTCCCATTACTTCGGCACGGCTCTGCAAATTAAGCAATCCCAACCCACCATTTTTAGCAATCATTTCTTTATAGTCAAAACCCTTGCCGTTATCTTCCGATGCCAGGCGCAGCATGTGTTCATCAATCACCAGTTGTATTTGCAAATGGGTGGCCTCTGCATGCTTCACGGTATTGTGCACTATTTCCTGTACTATCCGGTACACGTTTACTTCTACATTTGCTGGCACCCGCTGCTCTTGCGGGCAAGTGAATGTGATTTTTAAAGAGTCGCTATCATTCATTTTGCCCAAAAAATCCTGTATCGCAGCAGCCAGTCCTTTACGAATAAGCACATTAGGCAAAAGGTCGTTGCTAATTTCCCTCATTCGTTTAATAATGTCATCAATGTACTTGCTGCTTTTACGAATGAGTGCGGCTTCGGCTTCGTTCTGTCCATCCAAATGATTGATTTGAATTTTTATAGCAGACAGCAACGGACCTACATCGTCGTGCAAATCACTGGCTATTCGTTTTCGTTCATTTTCAAGCGTAGTTATTTCAGCAGAAATTTTTGCCTTGGAGAGGGAGCGGTATTTTTTTTGATACCATATAATGGAAAAAATAAAATACAGGAGGATAGCTGCAATAATTAAAGTAGCTATCAGGATGGCAGTATATAATTCTTTTTCCTTGGAATCCATAAGGCTGCCAAAAATAGAATGAGATAATAAAATTGAAGCAGGTAGCGATTGAAACTAGCCAAAATTGTGGTGAATTCATTACTGAGCTCATTCAGCCAAAACGCATCCACAAGCACACGATACGTGTAATAAATAGTGAGGCCCACACAAATGAGGAAGCGAGAATTGGTTAGCAATACTCTACGCTCCGACATGATTTGCTTGTTGATACTGGTAACTGCCAACATAACAACCACCAGATTAAACATCAACCGGTGTATAAATCGCCTGGTGGTAAGCATGTATCCATTAATAATAAAATAATCAGCAATCCATATTGCTATTAAAATCAAAAAAATGGCAAGCATTAGTCTTTTCCCAAGTATCCCCCACTTATTAAATTGAAAAAGTAACATTGCTGATAAGGGCACCATATAGAGGTTATATACAAGATTACTGTACATACCAAGATTTATGAGCAAATACTGAATAGTTTCCGTAATGACCACAATCCACCAGGCCACAATAATGGGCCTGTTGGATGGGTCAATTTTACCCCAACGCAAACTGCCGGTAATGGCAGCAAGCGAAATGGTCATGGACATTAAATAGTTAATGAAAAGAACAGACATGTGTTGATGCAAAACGCATTGACGAATGAGAGTTAGGGCAAGGTAGGTGCGGGATATGGCGGGTTAGATTGGGCTTCATCCAGCAATCCGTCGTCCGTATCGTCTCCGTCAGTCGTTTTCACCGGCTTCTTTGTTTTGCTTTTGGCCGCTGCCGGCATTTCGGTGTAAGTAATGTTATTGCCATCTGCATCAAAAGCAACCAAAATGGTGGTCAGGCACTTGTCGTCATTTATACCGGGGTAAATGCGCATACCTACGGCAGCCGTTTCCTTCAAAATTTTCTGTACACTCTTCTTATTAAATGCAAAAGAGGAACCCATAGACGGGGTATTGGCAGGTGCCGGGCTACCGCTGGCCACAGCTTTTGTCAAGTCTTTTACAAACTTCTGGTAGCGCTTAGCCCACTTGTCGGCATTTGCCTTAGAAATTGCATGCTTGCTGGCGGCCAAAGCAGCTACAGCTTGACCTACTGGATTTTTTTTTCCCATACGACTTTGATTTTGAAGGTTTTAGGACAACTGCAAGGTAAAGTGGATTGTCGAAAATCAAAATGCGTATTTCTACGCATAAAATACCGCAGAAACACGGTTGTCCGCCACCGATTTAGTGAACATTTTTGTGTCATCAAACACACACACCACTCTTTTCAAATCGGGTTCTGCCATGAACGAAGCTTTGAAAAGCCCTAGATGAAAAGCTACCAGGGGTTGGATCCCGTAAGATCCCTGCCTGGACTTTTCACCAGCAGACTGCTCTTTTACAAACAACTAAACACCGCACCACAACTGCCACCCTACCTAAACCTAAACCCCGCCACGAGGCACCCATTTTCAACAACCGGCAGTTGTAGCAACACTTTACATAAACGGACAAGCTACACACCATTAGCCTGTCCATTTAAGGCTGTTTTCTCATCACGCTCACAGCCGGATTGTCTAGTCCGGCTTTTTTTTGTTTTAATTTTTGTTAAGGAAATTTGTGTAGCGCTATAATAACCCTCGGTTATATTTGCGCTTATTCTATGCGCCGCAAAGTCATTTCATTCATACTTATGCTGGTATTCAGTGCCACCGTTTTGCCATTAATGCAAATAGGTAAGCTTCTGGCCAGCAACACATTGAATGAAGAAGTGCATCAGCAAGCCCCACAGATACTGGAAGAAAAATGTAAAGAACCTTTACACGGGTCTGACAATTACTTACACCCGAAAGAATCGTTTCACTGGTCTTACCAAACACAAATGCACAGTAGTGCTTTGCTGAAAGAAATGGTTCCTAATGGTCCTGCGGAAGATATTTTGATCCCTCCTCCAAAAGCCTGAGTTGTAGTTCATTGTTGGTCTACTCAACCAACAATACAGTACTCTTTTTTTTGGTTTTGATCTTCCCACTTATTCTTCCCATTCATGAAAAATTTGTTCAGGAATGCAGGTGCTGATATACCTGCGTCCATCGTCGTGTTTTTAGTGGCATTACCGCTTTGCCTTGGCGTGGCGGTAGCCAGCGATGCTGCTCCCGTTACAGGAATTATTGCTGGTATTGTAGGCGGTATTGTTATTGGTGCTCTTAGCGGTAGTCAGCTCAGTGTGAGTGGTCCGGCAGCCGGCCTTACGGCCATTGTTGCCGGTGCCATTGGCAAATTGGATTCCTACAGCATTTTTCTGCTGAGCGTGGTACTCGCAGGTGTAATACAATTGATTTTTGGTTTTGTAAAAGCAGGCATTATAGGCGAGTTCATCCCCAATTCCGTTATCAAAGGCATGTTGGCTGCCATTGGTATCATTCTTATTTTAAAACAACTGCCTCACTTTGTGGGCTATGATGCCAACCCCGAAGGCGATGAGGCTTTTTTGCAGCCCGATAACAGCAACACATTTTCTGCCATTTTAAATTCCTTTCAGTATATATCATCCGGTGCCATCATCATTGCCCTGATTGCTACAGCCATCTTATTGATGTATGAATCCAAGGCAATCAAAAAACAGCGCATTTTTCAACTCATACCCGGACCACTCATTGTTGTATTGTCCGGCATTGCCTGTAATCAGTTTTTTGCATCTTCGGCTCCGCACCTTGCTTTATCGGGCGACCATTTGGTAAAACTCGACGTGTTTGATGCGCCATCAGCTTTTGTTGCTTCATTGCCACACCCCGACTTTTCGGGATTGGCCAATAGTCAGGTGTGGCTCACAGCACTAACGCTTGCCATTGTGGCCAGCCTTGAAACCCTCCTGAGCATTGAGGCAATCGACAAAATAGACCCTGAAAAAAGAATCAGCCCCAGCAACCGTGAACTAAAAGCCCAGGGCGTTGGCAATATTGTAGCTGGTTTGTTGGGTGGGCTTCCGGTAACATCGGTAATTGTGCGTAGCTCTGCCAATGTAAGTGCCGGTGCCAAGTCGAAACTGTCCGCTATCATGCATGGCGTGTTGCTCTTGCTATCCGTATTGTTTTTTGCCGATTATCTGAATCTCATTCCCAAAGCCAGTCTGGCAGCCATCCTCATTTTTACAGGATATAAACTTGCCAAAGTGGGTCTCTTTACCGAGCATTACCGTAAAGGCTGGGATCAGTTTTTGCCTTTTGTAATTACCGTGGTGGCTATTTTGCTCACCGATTTGCTCATTGGTATTATCATTGGCATGTTTGTAGGCATGTTCTTTGTGCTGCGCAGCAATTTCAAATCGGCTATTTTCTTTATCAAAGATGAGCGCCGTTACCTCATTCGCTTTCGCAAAGAAGTAAGTTTCTTGAACAAAGGACTGATGAAAAATATCATTGAATCTATACCCAATAACACTTCGGTATTGATTGATGCTACCAAGAGTGAGTTCATTGACAGAGATGTAGTAGACATGGTCAATGACTTTATCGTCAATGCTGAAACAAGAGCCATCCGGGTGTATATCAAATTCAATCAAACTGCCTCCAAAACATTCTTCAAAACCAACAACCGCACAATTGCCTAATCATTCGATTGACCTTATAAAACAACTTACCCATGAAATCATACGAAAAATTACTGCTGGAAAACAAGGCCTGGGCCAAAGAAATGAAGGATGCTGATCCTGAATATTTCAAAAGATTGGTGGGCATTCAAACACCCGAATTTTTATGGATTGGCTGCAGCGACAGCCGTGTGCCGGCCAATGAAATCACCGGCACAGCACCCGGTGAAATTTTTGTGCAGCGCAATATTGCCAACATGGTGGTGCACACCGATCTGAACCTGCTGAGTGTGCTGGAATATGCAGTAGTACACCTGAAAGTAAAGCACGTAATTGTATGCGGACACTATGGTTGCGGCGGTGTAAAAGCGGCACTCAGCCATCACAACCTCGGCATCATAAACAAGTGGCTGCGCAACATTAAAGATGTATACCGCTTGCACGAAGATGAACTGGCCGCCATTGAAGATGAAGACAAGCGGGTAGACAGAATGGTGGAGCTAAACGTGGAGGAACAAGTACTCAACCTTGCTAAAACTTCTATTATTCAAAAAATGTGGAAACATGAACAACGCCCCATTTTGCATGGCTGGGTGTACAGCCTTGCCAACGGCATTTTAAAACCATTGGTCACCATGGATGCAAATACCCATCTCGATCATATTTACGAATACGACGACCTGTAATATCAGGTCATTTGTACCAGGCCCCAATACAATGGCAGGCCAATGGTAATATTCAGCGGAAACGTAACGCCCAGAGCCATCGGGATGTACAAACCCGGATCGGCTTTGGGCGCTGCCAACCGCATGGCTGCGGGCACAGCGATGTATGATGCACTCGCTGCAAGCACCGACAACATCAATCGGTTTCCTTCCTGCATGTGCAGCATGCCAGAGGCCCATGCAGTGATACAACCGTTGAACAATGGCATCAACAATGCAAAAACCGTTACAAACCAGCCATAGTGCTGGAAAGCCTTGAATCGTTTGGCTGCCACCATCCCCATTTCTAACAGAAACACAGCCAAAAACCCTTTGAAAATATCGCTGGTAAAGGGCTCAATACCCTTAGCCTGTTTTTCATCGCTGATGATGCCAATGAGCAGGCTGCCCATAATCATCAATACGCTTCCGTTAGTAAATGCATCGTGCAATACCCCCTTCATAGAAGTAGTGCTGCCCGACTCTTTATCGTAGCGGCGAATGAGCAGCACACCAATGATAATAGCTGGCGCTTCCATGAGTGCCATGGCCGCAACCATATGCCCACCATAGGCTATTTGACGGCCTTCCAAAAAAGTAGCAGCCGCCACAAAAGTGACTGCACTTACTGAGCCATACGCTGCGGCAACAGCTCCTGCGTCGGGCACAGCCAGCTTTCTTTTGAGTATAAAAAATGAATAGAGTGGCACCAGCATGGCCAGCACAATGGCTGCAGCCAGGGTAACGGCTACTTCTTTGGTAATACCACTATGTGCCAGCTCTTCTCCTCCTCTGAAGCCTATTGAAAACAATAAATACAATGAAATGAACCGCGAAGAACTCGCTGGTATTTCTAAATCACTTTTTACCGTTGCAGCTATTACACCCAGTAAAAAAAACAGCAACGTGGGGTTGGTAATGTTGCTGATTAATATATCTGTGTTCATTAAAGGCGCAAGTTAGGCTGCCCGCCAAAAATGGCAGGCCACGCATAACGCAGGGTTATAAAAAAGCCGAAAAATCTACGCAATCATTTGCGGGCAGCCTTAAAACCGGCAATGGCTTTGCGGGTAAAATCGCTGAGCACCAGCCTGCCACTAATGGCGGCTCTTTCCCGAAGCAGGATATCCCAATGCTCGGTACCCTTCCAAAACATCGCCTTCATTTCGGCCATGGCCTGCGGGCTGCTGTGTGCCAGCGTATCGGCCAAATGATGCACCGCTTCGTCCACATCTTCCAGGTTGTCGTACACTTCGGCAAACAAGCCTTTGTGCTTGGCCCATTCGGCATTGCGCCATTTGCCGGCATCAATGGCCAGTTGAGAAAAAGCTGATGTACCCATTTTTCTTTCTACCGCAGGGCCCACCACAAAAGGGCCAATGCCCACGGCCAGCTCACTCAGTTTTACATCGGCCGAATGATGCGCAATGGCATAATCACAAGCAGCAGCCAGACCTACACCACCGCCTACACATTTGCCCTGAATGCGACCAATGATAAGCTTATTGCATTTACGCATGGCATTGATAACATGGGCAAACCCGCTGAAAAATTGCAGCCCTTCTGCTTCGGTTTGTATGGCCATCAATTCATCGAAAGAAGCACCGGCACAAAAGGCTTTCCCGCCTTCGCTTTGTAGAATAATCACACGGCAGTCATCATCATTGCCCAAGGCATGAAATGTTTGCGCCAACTGATTGAGCAGATGTGCAGGCAATGAGTTGCTCTGCGGATGCTGAAACTGAACGGTAGCAATATGATTGTGCACGTGATACCTCACGCCAGCTTGTGATGAAGTAGTCATAATGGCAAGCATTTAGGATTGCTCAACAGCAATCGTTATTTACAATACAAAGGTAGCAGGCAATGCTGTCTCACTCGCCTGCTTCAGGTTATTCTTCCCGCTTTCTTACCATGGTTAAAATAGTAGCCACACCCACAATCTCATTGAGCTCATCCAGTATTTCTACATACCATTTTACGATGCCTCTTGGTATGTCGGTTGCTTCCCGTTTTTCTTGCGGCAGTTTTTCTTTACAAGTAAAACGAACGTACACGCTGGCACCGGGATACACAGGTTTGGTAAAACGCAATTCATCAATACCATAATTGAGCAACACCGGATTTTTTTGATAGCTCTCGACAAACAAACCGGCAGCTGCACTCATAATAAAATAGCCATGTGCCACCTGGCCGGTAAACATGGTATCAGCAAAATCGGTATTGGTAAGGTGAGCATAAAAATGATCGCCACTCAAATCGGCAAAGGCGGTAATGTCTTCAGCAGTAATCAGGCGAGGCTCGGTAATGAGCTGGTCGCCTACGCTGAGTTCTTCAAAGTATTTGGTGAACGGATGCACTGTTGAGTGCTGCCCGTCGGCACCGGGTTGGTATTGACCGGTGACTGCTGTAAGCATATTGGGAGAACCTTGTACTGCAAGCCTTTGCATGTAATGCTTTACGCCACGCAAGCCGCCCATTTCTTCACCACCACCGGCACGGCCGGGGCCGCCATGCACCAGCAATGGCAACGGGCTTCCATGTCCGGTGTTTTCTTTGGCGCATTCAGCATTCAGCACCAATATGCGGCCGTGGTGCGTACCAGCACCAATCACATATTTGCGGGCAATGGAAGGATTGGCCGTAACAATGGTAGAAACCAATGAGCCCTTCCCCATTTTACTGAGTGCAATGGCTTCGTCTAAACCATTATAAGGCATCAAGGTACTTACGGGACCAAAAGCTTCAACATCGTGTACTTCGCTGGCATCGAAAGGTTGCGTATTCAGCAGCAAGAGCGGACTCATAAATGCGCCTACCGTTCCATTGGCATCTACTACATCAATATCATCCAAAGTGCCGTAGGCTATGCTGGCATGTTGCATTAGTGTTTGTACCTGTGCTTTCACTTCTTGCCGTTGCGATTGTCCGGCGAGAGAGCCCATGCGTACTTTGTCATTCAGCGGATTGCCAATCACCGTTTGAGCCAGTGCTTTGGCCAATGATTGTTGTACCGCTTCCAGCTTATTGGCAGGCACAAAAATGCGGCGGACACCGGTGCATCGCTGCCCGGCTTTTAGCGTCATTTCTTTGCGTACTTCTTTTACAAACAAATCCCACTCGGGCATCTCCGGTGTTACGTCTTCACCCAATACCATGCAGTTCAGCGAATCCGCTTCCATGGTAAAGGGAACAGTTTCCTGCAAGATGTGCGGATTTGATTTCAGCATCATGCCAGTGCTGGCAGAACCGGTAAACGTAACCACATCCTGAAATGTGGTATGATTGAGCATGTCGCCGGCGCTACCGCAAAGCAACTGTAATGCACCCGCTGGCAATATGCCGCTGGCAATGATTTTTTGCACCACGGCCTCGGTCAAAAAGGAGGTAACGGTTGCCGGCTTTACAACTGCAGGCATACCCGCCAACAGGTTGACAGCAATTTTCTCCAGCATGCCCCACACCGGAAAGTTGAAGGCGTTGATATGAATGGCCACACCCTCTTTGGGCACCAGCAAATGCTGCCCGATGAAAGTGCCGTTTTTACCCAGCAAATGTGTTTCACCTTCAGCGTAAAAAGATTCATTGCCCAGCTTACGCCGCAGGCTGGCATTGGCAAACAAATTGCCGATACCACCTTCAATATCTACCCAGCTATCGGCACGGGTGGCACCGGTTTGGTAGCTGATGGCGTACAATTCATCCAGGTGCTCCCGCAGGTACAGGGCCAGGGCTTTCAGCATCAATCCACGTTCGTGAAAAGTCATGTTGCGCAGGGCAGGATTACCTACAGATCGGCCGTACTGTAGTACATCGGCAAAAGGAATGCCTTTGGTAGAAGCCGTGGCAATAGGCTCATTGGTTACTGCATTGTACAGCAGCTGACCATCGCCATCGCCTGGTATCCATTGGCCAAGTACATAGTTGTGCAGCGTTTTCATAAGGCAAGCAATTGAAGTGCAATAATAAAACTAACAATCGTTAGTCTGTGTTGTTGCACTCATCAAAAAGGCAAGGGCTGGCATATGGCAATGCACGTACATTTGTGCGGATGTCTATGCTTAAAATGCCAAAGTCAATAGCGTGGATACTGGCTACTATGCTGGTGATGCTGTTGCTCATGATGGCTTACCGATTGTTTGTACTTGCATTGTTTGCCCCCGAGCCGGCGCCAGCCAGTGTGGGTCAATTGTTGTGGCTGGGTTTCAAGTACGATTTGCGTTATGTAAGCCTGTTTACATTTCCCGTGTTGCTGGCCAGTTTTAGCGGTTCATTGCATTTGTTTAAAAGCAGTGCCGGCAAAAAGTTTGGCATCATCGTTTTTACCATTTTCAGTTCGCTCCTTCTCTTATTGTACGGCTTTGATGTAGCCAACCTCATTGCCTACAACCAGCATGCCAGCGGCGAAACCTTTCACGAACTCATCCGCCAGCAAGCGGCAGATAAAAAGCTAATGACCGATGCGCCGTGGGTCATTATACTGTTACTCATTGGCATAGGCGGCTGGCTCATGTATTTGCTACACCGCTTGCTACACCATGTGATTGGGGTAAAAAAAGGCAGCGACAATAAAACCATGCGTATGTTTTGGCAAGGCCTAACCCTGTTGATTTGCGTGGCTGCATTGTATGGTAATATTGGCACGAAGCCTTTGGCTTACAATGATGCCAAACAATGGAAAAACGAACAGGCGGCAACTGTAGCTCTTAATGTGTTTGAATGCATGGCGCACAGCATCCGGTATTAAAAAAGGTCCTGCCCGAAGACAGAACCCTTTTTCATCGCCACACACACTATCCCATTCGCCACACTGCGAATATTATTCTCCGGCCGGCTTGTTATAACCCGCCTTCTTTTCGGCTTCTTTGGCTTTTTCAAAATCAAGAATCACCCCGTTGATGCAATACCGCAAACCAGTAGGTGGCGGTCCGTCTTCAAACACATGGCCCAGGTGAGCTTTGCACCGGCCACACTGTACTTCGGTGCGGGTCATGCCATGCGAATGGTCGGGGGTGTAAATGATAGCGCCTTTGCTGATGGGCTCGTAAAAACTGGGCCAGCCGCAACCGCTGTCAAATTTTGTATCGCTTTTAAACAGCGGATTGCCGCAGGCCAGGCAGTAATAAGTGCCAATTTCTTTGAAGTTTTCAAACTTGCTTGTCCAGGGGCGTTCGGTACCTTTTTGGCGGGCAATGTAGTACACATCAGCCGGTAGAATCTTTTTCCATTCGGCCTCGGTGAGGTTAACCTTGCCACTATCTACGCGGTTGTACACCGGATTATTCGTGGGTTTTTCGTTTTCCATTTTTGCTGATTTACTGGTTTTTGAATCGGCCTGCGAAAAGGAGCAGCTGAAACAGCACACCGATAAAACCAAAAGTAAGCCTACGTTTTTCATACTGTAAATATTACAATGCTCATTGAATACTGTTCAATAAATGGAGGTACGCTTAACAGAAATTTTGTAGGTGACTAAGGTCTGTTAAACATTTCCTAAGCGGTGTTATATTCGCGGCTCAAGCATCGCAAACATCATGTTCAACCTCGTTCTTTTTGGCCCTCCGGGTAGCGGCAAAGGCACCCAAAGTGAAAAACTGATTGAAAAATATGGTCTGATTCATTTGAGCACCGGCGACCTGCTGCGCAAAGAAATGAAGGCCGGCACCCCACTCGGCAACGAAGCCAAAAGCCTGATTGAAAAAGGCCAGTTGGTACCCGATGAAGTAGTGGTAGGCATGATTAGCTCTGCCCTCGATGCCAACCCCGAAGCAAAGGGTTTTCTCTTCGATGGCTTTCCCCGCACCATTGCTCAGGCCGAAGCGCTGGACAAACTGCTGACGCTGAAAAAAACAGCCATTCATGCCGTGTTGTTTTTGATGGTGAATGAAGAAGAGCTCATCAACCGACTGGTAGGCCGTGCCAAAACCAGTGGCCGCCTTGATGATGCCGACCCGGAAATACAGCGCAACCGCCAGGCAGTGTACAAAAATGAGACCTTACCTGTAGCCGGATATTATCAAAACCAGGATAAAGTAAGCCGTGTAGAAGGTGAAGGAACAATCGATGAAATTTTTGGCCGCATTTGCAGCCACATAGATCCTTTGCTGGAAGCATAACAATCCAATTCAGCTACATAAAAAAATGCACCCCGACCGGAGTGCATTTTTTTATGCGAAAGCAACATGAATTAGTGTTTGCCTTCGTCTTTGCAAAGACCAACGATATCGTGATACACATCGTGCAGTGCAGTCAGTTGCTTGGTGATGGCAGCATCATCAGCACCAGCTTTGATCTGCTTGTTGAGTGCTTTGGCACCTTTCATCAGCTTGTTCAGATTTTCTTTGATTTCAGGCTTATTGAACTCAGCAGGCGGGTTGCTTTTTTGCCAGGCTTTGGCAAGGTCTATCATTTCACCAATACGGTTCTTAATTGGGTCGAGTTTACCTTCTTCAGCGGGGTGAAATGTTTGGCTCATTACCGTATGAAAGTCTTTCATTTCTTTCCATTCGGGCTTGGCTTGTGCAGCGGCAAACAATACAGGCAGAGCAAACAAAGCGGCCAACAACAGTTTTTTCATGTGCAAGATTTTAAGTGATTTATACGCAAACAATTTGAGTCGTAAAAGTACCGCTTCTAATGACTCGGTTTACAAAAGCAAAGCTAATTTGAACCCAAACTGCAGCGCATTTGTCGAATAATAAGCAACCACGAAACCTTGCCAGCTCCGCAGAATCCTTTATTTTAATTGACTAAACACAACATCATGCTCACCCCTTTTCGTCGCTATGCATTTTTAATAGCAGTGCTGTTATCGTGTCAGCCACTGCTGGCACAACAATTACAACCAGGTTTCGACAGGAAGGAATATGCCGACATGCTGTGGCTTCAGTTTTATGGACTGAAAGACAGCATGCAGCAAACGCCACCCGTGCAGTTGGAAAAAGACAGCTATCGAACACTGCGCATTTCCAAAGAAGTTGGTTTGTATAATAAGTGTGGCATTTACCTGCGCAAAGACGGCGTGGTGGTACTGCAACTTCGCGGCACTGTCAACAAAATGGAGAGCTGGCTAGAAAATTTTTACGCTGGCATGGTGCCAGCAACTGGTAGCCTGCAGCTGAGTAACGATTACACATTTGTGTACAAGCTGGCCAACAATCCACAAGCCACTGTGCATGTGGGTTGGCTCACAGGTGTGGGCTTTCTGATGAAAGAAGTACTGCCCACATTGGATAGCCTGGTGCAGGCCGGTCACCACGAGCTGATGATAGCGGGCCATAGCCAGGGTGGTGCGTTATCTTTTCTCACTACTTCATTTTTGCACTATCACTATGCTACTATGAATAAAGCCGTACGGCTAAAAACATATGCAAGTGCCGCCCCCAAACCGGGCAATCAATACTATGCGTATGATTTCGATTTTATAAGCCGTGGGCAAATGGGCTTTCGGGTGATCATCGATGCCGACTGGGTGCCCGAAACACCGGTGTCGCTGCAAACCATCAACGATTACAATGCAGTAAACCCGCTGAGCAATGCCAAGAGTTCCATTCGAAAGCAAAAGTTTGTGGTGCGGTTGTTTCTCAACAGTGTATATGGCAAACTCACCCGCAGCAGTAACAAAGCCTCGAGGCGATTTGAAAAATACCTCGGTAAAAAACTGTACAAGCTGGCAGCAAAGCCTTTGCCTGGATTTGCCAAACCCACGCTGGCAGGCAGCATGAACTATGCCACCACCGGCAACCCTGTTATATTAGCCACAAATGATGCTTACCGCAGCAAGTTTGTGTTTGATGGTAAAAATTATTTTGTACACCACATGCTGGCACCTTATCTGTTTTTGCTCGATACCTACTACCCATTGCCTACAGCAAAATAAATGCTGCACATTTGCAGCCATTATTCTTTCATCATGAAGCAAAGCCTCAACAAAATTTTTTACGCCGTCGGGTTGGCAGAAGCCATTTCATTTATTGTATTGCTGGGAATAGCCATGCCACTCAAGTATATGGCGGGCATGCCCAAAGCCGTTTCCATAGTAGGCATGGCGCATGGTGTATTGTTTGTGGGCTACTTAGCTGTAGCTTATCTCTGTAAAGAAACCTTTAACTGGAGTATGCGGACATTTGTATTGGCCTGCGCTGCATCGGTGGTTCCATTCGGGCCATTTTGGTTTCACAAGTACCTGCAGTCGAAAGCATAACTGCAAGCACGATAGTTTACATGCAACGAGGGCACAAAGCAGGTTAATCTTCTTTGTGCCCTCGTTGTTTTTGAGCTGAAAGTAAATACGCTTTTACAGCTTTATTTCTTCATGGTCCTGATCGAGGAACTTGAAATCAACCAGGTGCAGCGTATTGCTTTCCTGAATTTTAATCCATTGTTTGTGTTTGAGGCTCCACTGCATCCGCTTGCTGGGAAAACCTTTTTGCAAATAGGCCGCCATAATTGGATGCACCATTAACACCAGGTTTTTGTGGCCGTGTGTAATGAGGTAGTCGAGGTTCTTGCGAATCTCATCTTCCAGTACCAGTGTACTGCTGATTTTACCTGAGCCACCGCAGCTGGGGCACAGCTCATCGGTTTTAATGTCTACCTCGGGCTTCATCCGCTGGCGGGTAATTTGCATCAATCCAAAACGGCTGATGGGCAAAATACTGTGGCGGGCACGGTCGGTACGCATGAAGCCTTCCATGGCATCGGCCAGCTTCTTTTTGTTTTCGGGCAGCTTCATATCAATGAAGTCAACCACAATAATGCCGCCCAAATCGCGGAGGCGTAGCTGGCGGGCTATCTCTTCTGCTGCTTCCAAATTGGTCTGCAGGCTGTTTTCTTCCTGATTGTTGCTGCTGCTTTTGTAACCGCTGTTTACATCTATTACGTGTAGTGCTTCTGTGGCTTCTACTATGAGATAAGCGCCACTGGGCATACTTACTGTTTTACCGAAAGAGCCCTTCACCTGTTTGGTTACTGCGTAAGTATCAAAAACAGGTGAGCCACTTTGATAGTACTGTACGATGTCTGCTTTTTCGGGTGCAATACGCACCAAATACTGGCGGATATCGTTGTAAATATTTTTGTCATTGACAACAATGCGGTTGAAATCGGGGCTGAGCAAATCACGAAGAATAGACGTAGCCTTATCCTGCTCACTCAAAATTTTGGAAGGTACAGCTGCGCCTTGCAGGTTTTGCTGAATTTGTTTCCACTTAGCTACCAGTTGGTTGAGATCGTCGTGCAGCTCGGCGGTGTTTTTACCTTCTGCAGCAGTACGCACAATCACCCCAAAGTTTTTGGGCTTGATGGATTCTATAATTTTCTGGAGCCGGCGGCGTTCGTCGCTGGTATGAATTTTTTTGGAAACGGCTACGATGTCGTTGAAAGGAGTAAGCACCACAAAACGACCGGGCAACGAAATTTCGCAACTCAAACGGGGGCCTTTGGCAGCAATGGGCTCTTTTAGAATTTGCACCAAAATATTGGGCTTGCCATTGAGCACTTCGGTTATTTTCCCTGTTTTTACAATTTCGGGTTCTACATTAAACCGGCTGAAATCGTAAGGTTCTTTGGCTTTCCATTCCTGGCAAATCTGGGTGATCTTGAGCAGGCTTTTGGCGTATGGACTCAAATCGGTGTAGTGCAAAAAAGCGTCTTTTTCAAAACCTACATCTACAAAAGCTGCATTGAGGCCTGGCATCAGTTTTTTTACTTTGCCAAGGTACAAATCGCCGACACCAAAGGGATTTTCGGTGTTTTCGCGGTGTAGTTCTACCAGTTTTTTGTCTTCGAGTAATGCAATTTCAACCCCCTGTGGTGCTGCATTAATAATTAGTTCTTTGTTCACAAAGTGCAATCAGTTTGTGTTTGAATTAGGTGCATGGCAAGTCCCTGAGACCTGCTGCATGTTTGGTACTTTATTGGGGGATAATATGCACGGGTGAAACAGGCAGGCAACAGAATAAACCAGAAAAACATTTACCTGCCCGTAATAGTACAGGCAGGTAAATGCACGTAGAAAAAGAGCTGATTATTTGTTCTTCTTCTTATGACGATTCTTTCTCAAACGCTTTTTACGTTTGTGAGTCGCAATCTTATGACGCTTTCTTTTTTTACCGCAAGGCATAGTTCAATGATTTTATTAGTTCTAAATATGAAACAGTAACTATTTGCCGGTACCGGCCTTGGCCAGTTGCTCAATCCGTTTCCGGATTTCTGCTTTCATTTCCGGCACTGTTACTTTTCGTTCAATGGTTTCGTAGCTGTTGATGGCTTCTTTGGTCATACCCGCCAGCTCATAAGCTTCGGCCAGTTTAAACCATACCTCCAAATTGTCGGGTTGTGCTTGTACTACTTTGGCAAAACGAAGAGCGGCTTTATCGTACTGATTGCTGTTCATACCGCCTATGCCCAGCATATATTGGGCAAACACGTTGGTTGAATCTTTCTCAGCTACAGACCTCACTTTCATTATACCAGCCATTGGCCCGTCGGGGGTAATGGCGCCATACATTATACATCCGCCCTGTCCTACAATGGTTGAATCATTGTTGGGGTTGATGGAAAAAGCCTTGTCAAACAACTCCATTCCTCTGTTGGCCAGCCACTCTTGCTCCAAATGATTATGGGCATACGGCAGATAGCCTAAAATGGAATGGGCGGCAAATGTGAGACTTTTTTCGGTATTATCCAATTCGGAAGCCAACGACAGATGCTTAAAATGCAGAACGGGGCTGGGCACAGAGTCTTTCCAGAAGCTGGCCAGGCTGCGGTGTGCAGCGGCTTGCTGACCTTTTACATCGCCACGGCTCACTGTGTTTTCCAATGTATTGATGTACTGCTGCTGGGCCTGGCTCAGTTGGCTCATGGCACCGGCACGTACTTTTTCCAGGTCAAGCGGGTCGTGGTTGTGGCTGGTGTCGGCCTTTGCTGTGGCATTTGCCGCCGGCTTTTTGGGCCCTACAGTACTACCAAAATAATAAAGCCCCGCTGTAACAGCGAGGGCCAATACGATTGTAATTTTTTGCGTCTTATTCATATCCCTCTGCCCATTGGTTGGGCCGGGGGCAAAGGTATATGGCTGGGCTATTCGGCGGCGTCGCTTTTGCCACTCGTCTTCAATTTAACTTCTGCCACAAACTCTTTGCTGGGTTTGAATGCAGGAATAAAATGCTCCGGAATTTCTACTGCTACATTGCGTTTGATGTTGCGGCCAATTTTGGCTGCCCGTTTTTTGGTAATGAAACTGCCAAACCCACGGATGTAAATATTTTCCCCGTTGGAAAGACTTTCCTTCACCTCTTTAAACATGGTTTCGAGTGTCACCAAAACATCCACTTTGGGAATACCGGTTTTATCGGCAATTTGGTTGATGAGGTCTGATTTGCGCATGATTCAGAATGATTTACAACGGTTTGTCATTAAAAGTAAGACAGGAAAACGTGAATTGCAATAATTGGAATCGTTTTTTGTAAATATTTCATTATCAAAGGTAAACGCCTTATTTGAACGAATTTGTACCCTTGCTGTAATTGTACTGTATGCCCACATCTTCTGCTACTGCTTCATCCCGCAAAAAAGGTTACACCAGCCAGCCATGGTTCACCCAAACGTTGCTGCACTGGCATACCCACCACAACCAGCGCAGCATGCCCTGGAAGGGCGAAAAAGATCCTTATAAAATCTGGCTCTCCGAAATTATTTTACAGCAAACCCGGGTAGAGCAGGGCTTGGCATACTACCTGCGTTTTATAGCCGCTTACCCAACCATTGCCGAGCTGGCGGCGGCTGAAGATGATGCAGTTTTTAAGCTGTGGGAAGGACTGGGCTACTACAGCCGCTGTCGCAACCTGCTGGCTGCAGCCCGACAAGTAATGCAACAGTTTGGCGGTCATTTCCCCGGCAACTATGCCGATATTTTGAGCCTGAAAGGGGTAGGCCCTTACACTGCCGCCGCCATTGCCAGTTTTGGCTTTAGCCTGCCGCATGCCGTGGTAGATGGCAACGTTATTCGGGTGTTGGCCCGCTTTTATGGCATTGATGAACCTTTCGATACAACCGCCGGCAAAGAACGCTTTACACAAGAAGCCGATGCACATTTGGCACAACATGAGCCTGCCGCCTACAACCAGGCCATCATGGACTTTGGCGCTACTGTTTGCAAGCCTGCTGCCCCATTATGCCTGCAATGTCCCATGCAAAAAAAATGCATCGCTTTTGTACATCAGCGGGTAGAAAGCCTGCCGGTAAAATCGAAAAAGCTCATCAAGAAAGACCGCCACTTTTACTATTTCATTTTTCGGTACCAACAGCAAACCTTAGTACGCCAAAGAAATGACAAAGACATTTGGCAGGGCTTGCATGAATTCATACTGGCAGAAGAAGCAGCTTCGGCATTTACCACCAATGAACAATATTTAAAAAAAGCCCGCAAGCTATTGCCTGCAACCACTGCGGTTGTAGCAGCAAATGGTCCTTTCAGGCAGCTGCTTACGCACCAAACCATTTATGCCCACTTTGTAGAGTGCACAGTAGATGGAGCTGTAGCTGTGCCCGGTGCACAATGGGTAAATGAATCAGCTATTGCCAAGCTGGCTTTTCCCAAAGTCATTCGCGACTACCTTAACAAACGAGAGGCCGTTACGCAAACCAACTTGTTTTAAAAAGGGTGGCCGGGTTTCGTTTTTGCATAAAAAAACTAACTTTAAAGAGATAACTATTTCGGTAAAGTAAGAATGAACCTATGCGAGGCGTAAACAAAGTAACCCTGATTGGCAACCTGGGAAAAGAACCCGATACACAAGTGTTGGAAGGCAATGTGACTGTTGCAAAATTTCCGTTGGCAACCACCGAATCTTACAAGGATAAAACCGGCAAACTGGTAAGCCAAACCGAATGGCACATGGTAGTACTGTGGCGTGGATTGGCTGAGCTGGCGCAAAAATACCTGCACAAAGGAAGCCTGGTATATATTGAAGGTCGCCTGAAAACCCGCACATGGGAAGATAAAGAAGGACATAAAAAATTTGCCACTGAAATAGTCGGCGAAAACCTGATTATGCTCGACAAGCGGGGTGATGGCAGTTTTGCTCAGGGGCAAGGCTTCGGCCCCGAAGGCATCGACAATTTTAGTGGCAGCGACATACCGCCCAACACCGATGGCCCCGACCTCTCTGGCTATTGAGGATGGAATGTTATTTTTGCCGTTGGTGCTAAGTGCCGGCAGCAATGACCGTTACTTTGCCGCTAATCCATGTATGATGCTTAGCTTCATATTATTATTCACCAATTTGTTTCTATTGGATCATTTACCGGCCCTCGGGCCATTGCTGCTCATTACTACCGAACTCACCACCACGCTGGTGATATTGCTGCTGGCATTGCTTTTCCTGTCGTTTTGCGCATCTGGTGCCGAAGTGGCTTTTTTTTCCCTCACGTTCAAAGACATCAACCTGCTGAAAACAAAAAGTCAGCCGGGCTATAAACGCATCATATCGCTGCTGGAATCGCCCAAAGTGTTGTTGGGCTCACTCATGATGGCCAACAGCATTGCCAATATTGGTATTGTCATCATCAGTAATTTTTTGATAGACAAGTACCTGGAAATGCAAAACATTTGGTGGCTGCTGGCTACCAAAGTGCTGCTCATTGCCGCTATCATTTTATTGTTTGCCGAAGTATTGCCCAAATCATTTGCTGCGCAAAACAATATCCGTTTTGCAAAAGATATCAGCTGGATGGTAGAAGCCATTTACCTGCTCTTTAACCGTATAGCCGGATATATGGTAAACCTGAGCGATGGCATTGAAAGAAAACTTGGCCAACGATCAACCGCAGCCAGCATTGAAGAGCTGAACCATGCCATTGATTTGACCAACGAAGAAGATGCATCGGTAGAAGAAAAAAACATCATGAAAGGGGTGCTGAAGTTTGGCAACATCTCTGTAAAGCAGGTCATGAAAACCCGGTTGGATGTGCACGGCCTTTCATTCGACAGCAACTTTGAAGAAGTAAAAAAGAAAGTAGAAGAACTGCACTATAGCCGCCTGCCCGTATACCATCATTCGCTGGATGAAATAAAAGGCATGATGCATACCAAAGATTTGCTCGGCTACCTGCAGCAACCGCCCGATTTCGACTGGCACAGCCTGATGCGCCCTGCCTTCTTTATTCATGAGCAAAAACTCATTGAAGATTTGATGCAGGAGTTTCAGCAAAAGAGAACACACTTTGCAGTAGTGGTAGACGAATTTGGCGGCACAAGCGGCATCATTACCATGGAAGATATTCTCGAAGAAATTATTGGTGAAATCAAAGATGAGTTTGACGAAGAAGAAACCATCAACAGCAAAATTGACGACCTCAATTTTGTGTTTGAAGGCAAAACCATGCTCAACGATGTGTGCCGCATTATGCAACTCAGCCCCGATACTTTTGATGAAGTAAAAGGCGAGAGTGATTCGCTGGCAGGTTTGGTGCTCGAAGTATCGGGCGAAATACCACAGCAAAATACTATCATTACCGTTGGCGATTTTGATTTTACTATTCTCGAGGTCAATAAAAACCGCATCCAAAAAATTAAAGTGACCATCAGACCGGTGGAAGAATAATGACCCGGGCTTTCATTCGTTCTATTATCATGCATCATTTCTCCCATCGATTTTCTGTACGCCATTGGTGTTTGCTTTTACTGCTTGTGTCAAGCTGGGCTTGCAACAGCACGTTTACCCCCAAGCCAAAAGGCTATTTTGACATTGCTTTTCCTGAAAAGAAATATCAAACCTTTGAGCAGGCTGGCTATCCCTATTCATTCGAATTGCCCGTATATGCAACCGTGATAAAAGACTCCACTTTTTTCGACAGCACACCTGAAAATCCGTGGTGGATTAACATCGACTTTCCGCAGTTCAACGGCCGTATCCATATCAGCTACAAAGATTTGCGCCAATCCAATTTCGACAAGCTCGTCAACGATGCTTTTAACCTCACTTACAAGCATACCAGCAAAGCCACGGCTATAGATGACAGCGTAATGCACACTTCCAATGGTGTACATGGCGTGTACTTTAAAGTGGGTGGCAATGCCGCTACGGCCAATCAATTTTTTGTAACAGATTCTGCCCGCCATTTTTTGCGGGGTGCATTGTATTTTGATGTAACGCCCAACGAAGATTCGCTGCAACCGGTCAACGATTTTTTGAAGCAAGACCTGCTGCACATGATTGAAACCTTTCGCTGGAAAACCAATTAACCGAACCAACTACTGCTATGATAGCTATTGATAACAAACTGGTGAGTGACGAACTGGTAGAAGAACAATTTGTATGCGACCTGGTAAAGTGCAAGGGTGGTTGCTGTGTAGATGGCGACGCCGGTGCTCCTTTAGATAAAGAAGAACTGGCTCGTATTGATGAAGTATTTGAAGCAGTGCTGCCTTACCTGCCGGCACAGCACGTAGCCGAAATAAACAAGCAAGGCCGCTATGTATACGACCCCGAATTTGGCTGGGTAACACCCGCAATCAATGGAGGCATTTGTGTATACGCCATTACCGATGCCGCCGGTATTGTAAAATGCGGCATAGAGCAAGCTTACAACGATGGCAAAGTAGCCTGGAAAAAGCCCATCAGCTGCCACCTGTTTCCCATACGTATACAGCAAAGCAAAAACGGCGAAACAGAATACGTGAACTACGAACCCCGCGAAACATTGTGCAAGCCTGCCTGCAAGCTGGGCAGGAAACTCAAAGTGCCCGTGTATCAGTTTTTGAAAGAACCCATCATCCGCAAATACGGGCAGGAATTTTATGAAGCACTAGATGCAGTGGCACAGGATTATTTTGAGATACAGGGAAAGTAAGGATGACATTTGGCAATTCGCCTTTGGCATTTTGCGTTAAGCCTTCCGCTTTTCGCTTTCGGCTTTTCCCCTTCTCCCCCTATTTTTGCAGCAAATCATTCCGGTCATGAAATTTCCATTTTTTGCTACCACCATACTCCTTACCATTTTTTGTTTTATGATGCTCATTAAAAGCATCGACTACGGTCAGGGTTGGGCATTGGCACTTAGCATTTTGGGTGTCCTCACGTTTGCTATCCTGAGCATTATTTCCATCTTCTACGAACTGCGCAAGCACGAAAGTCTGAAGGGCGACCACGGCCACCACTAATGCCGGCCGGCCCTGATTAATACGGCGGGCCATAGTATCTTTTTTCATCACCGTTTTTTACTGTTGCTGCATGGCCGATACTGCTACCAAGGCTGATGTGCATGCCTCCACCGGAGGAGCAGCTGCATTTATTGCCCGCAGCACCGTAAAAGCCGCCGACCTCGATCACCGGCGCAAAATCAACTTCAACATTGGCAAATACAATGCGGCTGTGCCCAAGGGCAAAGCGCAGTTTGCCGAGCTGGAGTTGGCCCGCCAACTGGCCAAAAACCGCAAGTGGCAGGCCATTGAGCACCTCGATGAAAGCCTCCTACAGTTTGAAGCCAAGTTTACTGCCCGGGGCGGAAAAGTGATTTGGGCCGAAGACAGTACCCAGGCACTGGATGCCATTTTGCAAATTTGCCGCGAAGCTGACTGCCATACAGTGGTGAAGAGCAAAAGCATGGTGACTGAAGAAATTCACCTCAATGATTTTCTGGAAGGCAACGGTATCGAGAGCATTGAAACCGATCTCGGCGAATACATACAGCAATTAGACGGCGAACCGCCCTACCACATTGTAACGCCGGCCATGCACAAAAGCAAGGAAGATGTAGCCCGCTTGTTTGCCAACAAACTGGGCTGCGAGCCCAACCTGAGCCCCGAGCAGCTTACACAGGTGGCCCGCTACAAACTCCGCCAAAAATATGTGCAGGCAGAAGTAGGCATCACCGGTGCCAACTTTATAGTAGCCGATACCGGCAGTATTGCGCTTACAGAAAATGAAGGCAATGCCCGCCTCAGCTGCGCCTTTCCCAATATCCATATTGCTATTGTGGGTATTGAAAAATGTATTCCATCGATACACGATTTACCGCTGTTTTGGCCCCTGCTCAGCACCTATGGCACGGGGCAACAAGTAACAGTGTACAACAGCCTGGTGAGTGGCCCCCGGCAAAGCAACGAAAGTGATGGCCCCACCCAAATGTTTGTGATACTGCTCGACAATGGCCGCACCAACCTGCTGGCCGATGCAAAAAGCCGCGAAGCCTTGTATTGCATTCGTTGTGGTAGCTGCCTCAATGCCTGCCCCGTGTACAAAAACATTGGCGGCCACAGCTACCTTACTACTTACTGCGGGCCTATTGGCAAAGTAATTACGCCATGGCTGCAAGGCATGCACAATTATAAACACCTGAGCTATGCCAGCAGCCTGTGTGGCAACTGTACAGCAGTTTGCCCGGTACGCATCAACCTTCATGAACTGCTGCTGCACAACCGCCACGAGGCAGTAACACAGGGCGAAAGCAAACTCAGCGAACGCCTGGCATGGAAGGCCTGGAAAACTGCCAGCCTCAGCCGCACCATGATGAACATGGGCAATGGTTCACTTAAAAACAAAGTGGTCAACGGCCTTTTCAGCGATTGGAAAAAGCAACATGCTCCACTGGATTTTTCTGCCAAAACCTTCAACCAAATGTGGAAGGAACAGGAAGGCAAATAAGATTGGCGCCTTGGTTATTGCTGTTGCAGTAGCGTTACCATTTTCCTAAAATAAATATTGAAGCAGCGTTTGCATATTGGCCCAATTATTGGCTGCGTTAGTGTGCCATTCATTGATGTGAAAAACAGCCTACACTATGCGCTTCAGAATGCTTCACCTAGGTGGCCTGCTGGCCTTTGCGGCCCTGCAGGTTTCTTCTTTTTCTACGGGGTCAGTACTGTACCTTGTGGTAGACAAAAGCGAAAACACCATTACGCTCTACGACCAATCGGACTGGTTGGTACAATGGCCCTGTACCTTTGGCAACAACGACATTAGTGACAAGTTGTACCAAGGCGACCGCCGTACGCCGGAGGGCAGCTTCAAAATCACCAGTAAGTACCCGCATAAAAAATGGAACAAGTTTATGCGGATAGATTATCCCACCAAACAAGACTATGCCAAATTTGAGGCCCGCAAAAAGGCCGGTATCATTCCACCAAGTGCCAAAATAGGTGGCGATATTGGTATACATGGCACCTGGCCGCATGAAGAATGGGCGGTAGAAAACCTGCAGCCGTGGACACAGGGCTGCATTAGTATGCGCAACGACCATTTGAATGAGCTGTACCAGATAGTACCTGTGGGCACATCGGTAGTCATCAGGCAGTAAACAAAAAAGCGACCTCAAATGAGGTCGCTTTTTTTATGTGTTTGCCAATGGCTTAGTTCTTCTTAGCTGGAGCAGCTGGCTTAGGAGCTGGCTTCGTTTCTTCGGCCGGAGCGTTGGGGTCAACGGGCAGTTTGATGCCGAGTTTCTTAGCTACCAGCGGAATCAGGTTGTCGGCAGGAGGAGCTTGCCACAATGTTTCACGCTTGAATACATAGGTGTATTTGCCATCGGCAATAACAGCCTGAAATGCTTCCAACACTTTGTTGAGGTAAGGGGCCATCAGCTCTTGCTGCTTGGCCTGCATTACCTGCTGGCTGTATTGCTGCCAGTTTTGCAACTTGTAGTAGCGTTGAATTTGCTCTTGCTGGCGCTGCTGATATAAACGGGCGGGCATTTTGGCACTGTCTGCTTTCAGGGTGCTATCCATACGTTGCAGTTCTTCCAGCTCAAACTGATATTCTACATTCAGTGAGTCACGTTCAAAGCTTTGCATCAGCGTGTCAATCTTTTCAATGCCGGGCATTTGACCCAGTACATATTCCAGATCGAAGTAGCCGAACTTGTTAGGTGCAGTTTGTGCAGCAGCTTGTTGGGTTCCGGTTACCATAAAGCCGAGGAGGGCCACTGCAACCACCAATACCTTTTTCATGCTTGATTGTTTTTCTTGTTATGTTGTTTGAAAGATTTAGTTGGACTTTACACCCAATTCACGAAGCACGTCTTCGCTCTTGTCCAGTTTTGGGTCGGCAAATATAACAGTAATGCCTTCACTTTTATCGAGTATAAAATCGTACGAACGGGCTACAGCCAGCTTCTGCACAGCGGTATACACTTTGTCCTGTATAGGTTTGATGAGCTTCTGGCGTTCGGCAAAAAGGTCGCCTTCAAAACCGAAGCGTTTCTTTTGCAAATCCCGTACTTCTTTTTCTTTATTAAAGAGTTCGTCTTCCCGCTTTTTAATGAGCTCAGGGCTCAGCATTACTTTTTCTGCTTCAAAATTGCGGTACATGGTTTCGAGCTCCGCCTGTTTGTTGTCAATCTCTTTTTGCCACATGTTAGCCGTAGCATCGAGTTTCTTTTTAGCCTCGGCATAATCGGGCATTTTATCGAGGATGTAACGAGTATCGATGATGGCATAGCGCTGTGCTACTGCAGAAAATGCGGTAGTGGTTACAATGGCGAGTAGTACAAAAAGTTGCTTCATGGCATATGTTTAAGTTGCATGAAAATAAAGATTGCCGGGCTGGTTTGCTGTTAAAGCCTCGCTGTTTTTATTGGTTGTGTCTTCTACTATACGTACAGGCAAGAAAAAAATGGTTAGCAAAGCGTTAAGCTGTGGGAAAATGGAGTGTTTATTCTGGTTCGAAGCCCAGCATAAATGTAAAGCGGGTGGCATCTTTTATACCGTTGCCGGGCGTTAGTCTGTCGAGGCCAATACCATAGTCGAAGCCCAGCAAACCAAACATCGGCAGGAAGAAACGCATACCCAAGCCTACACTGCGGCGCAGTTTAAACGGGTTGTAATCCTTCATGCTGTACCAACCGTTGGCCGCTTCAAAAAAGCCGAGGGCAAAGATGGTGCTGCTGGGGTTGAGGCTAAGCGGGTAGCGAACTTCGGCCACATATTTATTGAAGATGGTGAAGTAACGGCTGGCACCCTGCTGATCGGGGTTGATTTTAGGGTCGCTGGTTTGATAAACAGGATAACCACGGTGTGCCACCACATCAAAACCAATGAGGGCAAACTGGTTGCTGAGGCCCGCATCGCCCACCTGAAAGCGTTCGAACGGCGATATATCCAGGTCTTTGTTGTAGCGGCCAATGAAGCCATATTTCGCAGCCAGTTTCAACACCAGTTGCTTGTTGCGTTCGGCACCATGTGGCCGGCTAAGCGGCACATACCACTCACCATTGAAGCGCCACTTGTGAAACTCAATGAGTTTATAGCGATCTTCTGGTGTATCATACACTTTTGATTTGCCCCACACACTCCATGGTGGCGTAAACTGTAAGCTGGCAGTAAAGCTGCTACCACTGCGTGGAAACAAAGGCTGATCTATACTTGACCGCTGCAAGGCAATTTTGAAACTCAGGTTATTGCTTACCCCATTGCGGAAGTCTTGGAAGAATTGGTAATCCTTCAATGTATAACGGGAATAGCTTACAGACGTGAGCAGGCTGAAGAAGTCATCGGGCCATTTGAGCTGGCGACCGAGGGCCACGCTGGCACCGGTAGTTTTAATGTATGATGACGGCGTACGTTCGTACTGGCCGGTGAGGTAGTTATAAGCATTTGAAAACTTAGTATCAAATACGCTTACAGTAAATGAATTGCGCTTTTTGCCGCCCAACCATGGCTCGGTAAAGCTAAAGTTGTAGCTACGGAAAGCACGGCCATTGCTCTGCAAACGCAGGCTAAGTTTTTGACCATCACCACTGGGCAGGGGATCCCAGGTAGCTCTTTTCAAAATATTTTTAATACTGAAGTTGTTGAAAGTTACACCCAGCGTACCGGTTAAACCAATACCACCGCCCCAGCCGGCACTCAGTTCCAGTTGGTCGCTTGATTTTTCTTCTACACTATAATTAATATCAACCGTACCATCACTCATATCAGGCACGGGATTGATGCCAATGGTTTCCTGGTTGAAAAAGTTGAGGTTGGCAATTTCACGTTGGCTACGAATCAAATCGGTACGGCTGAATTTTTCGCCGGGTATGGTACGCAGTTCACGGCGAATTACATATTCCTTTGTTTTTTCATTACCGCTGATGTTGATGTTTTTGATAGTAGCCTGCGGTCCTTCAAACAAACGGATTTCGTGATCGATGGTATCGTTGTACACAGCTGTTTCACTGGCTTCGGCACGAAAGAACAGGTAACCATCATCCATATACAAAGCACTGATATCGGTGCCACCGTCGGCACTCATTTGCTTACCCAAGGCTTTGTCCAGGGTTTCTTTGTTGTAAATATCACCTTTGTTGATGCCAATAAGCACCTGCAAAAGAGAGTCGGAAAACTTGGTATTACCTCGAAATACCATTTTGCCAAAATAGTACTGCCGGCCTTCACTCATCAGCAGCTCTACATTCAGGTTGCCTCGGCTATTGTCGTAGATGGTATCTTTTACAATACGGGCATCGCGGTAGCCAAGGGTATTGTAATAATCAAGAATTTTTTCACGGTCTTCTTCATATTTTTTAGCGTCGAACTTGGCGCTGCTAAACAGTTTGAAGCGGAAGTATGGATCGAGGTTGTTTTTGATAACCGTTGGTTGCAAAAAGCCCTGGTTCTCCAAAATTTTATCGATGCTTACGGTTTCTTTTTCGGCCAGGAGCGGCGTGTCTTTGGCAGGGTACAGCGTAATGCGGGTTGTTTCTTTGGTGCCCTTCATTTGGCGTTTTACCCGCAGCTCAGGCACTTCGGTATTGCCACCAATGTAGATGTCGCCCACTTTTACCTTTTTGCCCTTGTTGATATCAAACACCAGGTCAGAGGCATTGGGCACGGTAGTACTTGGCACTTCGGCCACTTTCACATCAATGTTGCGGAAACCTTTTTCCTGATAATATTTCACAATGGCATCAATAGCCAGTTGCTTATTGTTTTCGGTAATGATACGGCCAGCTACCAAACCCGATTTTGTTTGCAGGTCTTCAACGTCGCTTTTCTTCACTCCGTTGAAGGTGAACTTTTGCAAACGTGGCCTTTCCTGTACTTCAATTTCCAGGTGCAGCTTGTTGGGCTTTTCGAGGCGGGTAATGTAAATGGTAACGTTGCTGAAATAGTTTTGCGACCAAAGGTTGTTGATGGTACGGCTAAAATTATCGCCACCCGGAATCACAATTTTATCGCCCACATTAAGGTTGGCAATAGAGAGCAGCAAAGCGTTGTCAAAGTATTTGTTGCCCGTAACTACTACGGAGCCAACGATATATTCCTTGGGCGATTTTTGCGAAAAAATATTCTCCAGTTCCGGATCTACCGATACAGCAGTGGTATCCTGCGCCTGTACCGCTATGGCACCAAACATCATCAAAACAGCCAGCAGGCAGTACCCGCATTTATTAAAGGACATGCAACAAAAAGGTTTCAGTTGGTTTATCGCTTGCGATCAAAGACGGCAAATTACTGGCTTTGATGGTAAGTCAATGTTAAAAGGGACGTATCAAAAGTATGTGTCGGTTTCAGCAAAACGATTGCGGTACAAGGGCTACAGCGGGTCGTTGGTTATTTGAGCACTGGTTTTGCCAAAGCGGCGTTCCCGGTTTTGGAAATCGAGAATGGCTTCGTACAGGTGCTTTTTTCTGAAATCGGGCCAGCGTGTGTTGGTAAAGTACAGCTCTGCGTAGGCCAGCTGAAACAGCAAAAAGTTGCTGATCCTGTATTCGCCCGAGGTTCTGATCATCAGTTCCGGGTCGGGGTACTCGCTGGTCCAGAGGTATTGCTGCAGGGTAGCCTGGTCTACTTCGGCGGCTTTCAGGCGGCCGGCTTCTACGTCGGCAGCTATGTTGCGTACGGCATTTACCAGCTCCCAGCGGCCACTATAGCTCAGGGCCATAATGAGGTTGAGACCGGTATTTTGCCCCGTTATTTCCAGGCTTTCATCCAGCTCCTTGTTTACGGCTTCGCTCAGCATGCGGCGGTCGCCTATTACGTGGAGTTTAATATTGTTTTTGTTCAGTGTTTCGGTTTCGCGGCGAATGGTGTCTACCAGCAATTCCATCAGGCCGTTCACCTCGTATTCGGGGCGGTCCCAGTTTTCGGTGCTGAAGGCATAGAGGGTAAGGTATTCCACGCCCAGCTCGGCACAACCTTCCACAATGTTGCGTACACTTTCTACGCCGTGAAAGTGCCCAAAGAGCCGGTCTTGCCCCTGCTCCTGCGCCCAGCGGCCGTTGCCATCCATAATGATGGCAATGTGGCGAGGAAGCCGTTGCTTGTCTATTTGCGCTTCAAGATGCTCCATGCAAAGGAATTGGTTGCCTTAAAAATGTGTGCAAATGTAATGTGTAATAGGTGCGGTAGCGTAAGCAGCGGTAAGTTAATATGTGACCGGCCAGCAGCAGGGGGTAGCTTATGTAGCCATCTTGTATTACATTGCGCCCCATTCTTTCAAAAAATCGACACATGGATTATAACAGAATTATTTCGGTAACCGGCCTCGGCGGTTTGTTTGAACTGGTTTCTTCTAAAAACGATGGCGCCATTGTAAAAAGCCTGGAAGACGGCAGCACCCGTTTTGTGAGCAGCCGTGTTCACCAGTTTTCGCACCTCGAAAGCATTGAAATTTATACCGTGCAGGACAATGTGAACCTCGTAGAAATATTTCAGGCCATGGACAAAGCCGGCACCAGCCTGCCCGACACCAAAGACAGCAAAGCACTGCGTAGCTACTTCGAAAAAGTATTTCCCGACATGGACTTTGAGCGGGTATACGGCAGCGACATGAAGAAAATGGTGAAGTGGTTTGGCGTATTGAAAGCCGCCAATGTAGAGCTGAAACTGAGTGTAGCCGAAGCGCCTGAAGCTGCTGAAGAACCGGTAGCTGAGCCGGCTGCTGAAGTTGCGGAAGCGCCGGCACCAGCAAAAAAAACAACCCGTAAGAAAAAAGCGGCTGAAGAATAAGCGCCTTACGTTCAAGATATTAATACAAGCAAATAGCCGACAGTTGTCGGCTATTTGCTTGTAAGGCAGTTCTCACCTCAGGTCTCACTTTCTAGATTCGCTACTGCGGAGTAAGGTATTTCATTCCTTCCGGCCCAAGTTTTATGGCTATAACAATGCCAACTACAATCACAAAAATGAGATATACCAGAAAAAGGGAGATATTGACCAACAGTACCCGGCCAATGATTGGCAACCACTTTTTCTCAGGATAAAAACCTTTGTAGAACCAGCTCATAGCAGCCGGCACAAAAAGTATGCTATATGATGTGATAGTAAAAAAAGTGGCGGTGTTATCTTTTACCAGGTATAAAATCGGATACACCAATACAATAGAGCAAATAGTGTAAAAAGCAAGAATGTAGGCATTCATAACCACATGCTCGTAGAAGTTATGCCCCCATTTTCGAAAAAACAAAAAAGTAAACACTGAAAACAGCGGTATCAACAGGAGCATAATGAGGGAGTTATAAGTACTCCAGATAGTGTTGAAGTCTTTCATCATTGGAGAAGCCAATTTTTGCTGTTCGTAATAGCTCTCCATAATGTGGTTGAACCCAATAAGCTTGAAGGAAATAAAGGCAGAAATACCACTCAAAACAAACACCAGTAATATGGGCTTGTAATGATTCACCCTGTTGCCATCCACAAAAGTGCGGGCCGTTTTACCCGGATTTTGAATCAGTCTTTTTACCGAATATAAAAACCCTTTGTTGGTGTGTAGCACTGTATACTGCAACTCATCAAAAAGATATTTCTTGTCAATACGTTTGAATTTTTTTTGGCCGCAGTTGGCGCAGAAATTTTGTGTGATGATAGCTCCACAATTTGAGCAATTGCTTTCCATAGTAAGTTTTGTGGTACAAGAATAGTTGATAACACAATTAGTTGATTCAAAAAAACTTCCGGTTTTCTTTATGCATAAAGAAGGACGTTACAAGCTTTATCTATGGAAAAGTGGTTCTAATGACTACAACACCTGCAGCAATGCCGTGGCATTGGCCATAGCATTGGTGGTTGGCAGTGTAAGGTTTGTCAACCTGTCGCCCACATCTATGCGGTGTTGATCGAGGCCTTTGAGGTACCACTTGTCGTAGTAGCGCAGCAAAATAGCAAAGCAACCGCGGATGTCTTGCTCCAGCAGGCATTGAATGGCGTTTTTCGCCTCCAGCCCACCCAATCTTTTTTGGATGCGAATGATGGCATTCACCAGTTTTTCTATATCGCCTTTGCCATAATCTTTTACAATGTAATCGAGGCGTTCATCAAAAGGAATGTCGAAGAAATACAAAGGGGCAGACCGCATTTTTTTGAAAAAACCAAAGGGCATGTTGACATCGCCGATGCGTTGGCTTTCATCTTCCATCCAAATGGTACGACCCTTGGCAGCAGCCAGCGCCATGGCCAGTTTGTTTTCAAACATTTCCTGCGAAGGCTGCGGCGGCATGTTGATGTTGCCAAAGGCTGAACCCTTGTGGCTGGCCAGTCCTTCCAGGTCAATAATGTATTCTCCCCTACTGGCCAGGGCATGCAAGAGTTCGGTTTTGCCACTGCCGGTGTAGCCACCAATGATGCGCATGGTATGCGATGCATCCAACTGCTGCAGGCACCAGTGCCGGAACGATTTGTAACCGCCTTTAATCGTGTACACCTCAAAGCCATACAAATCGAGCAACCAGGCCACACCCGCACTACGCATACCGCCCCGCCAGCAATGCACCACTATCGGAAAATCATTCACCGACGGTTCTCCCTCAACCTTATCCTTAACCTCCGCCTTCAACCGCTCCACTTCCTCCACCATCTTCACCATCTTCGGGCCAAAATATTTCAACCCTATTTTGATGGCTTTTTCGCGGCTCTCCTGCTTGTAGGCCGTGCCCACCACTTTGCGTTCGTCGTTGGTAAACAAAGGCAGCGACTGGGCACCCGGTATGTGTGCATGCTCGTATTCGCCGGGGCTACGCACATCCAGCAGCAAGCCGTGGCTATACTGCTGAAAATAATCGGATATGGAAATAGAGCGAATCACAAATAGGATTGCGTTATGCTTTGGCAATCAAGGCGCCATCCTCATACACAGGCAGCACATTGGCAATGTCGTGGGTGATACACCACTCCATGTCTTTTTCCAACCCATACGATGCCAAGCGATGGTAGTGCGTGGTTTGTTTGGTATAATTCCAGAGGTCGTCTTTTACGGTAGTGTACAGTGTTTCTGCCGCCAGGCTGGCATCGCAAAACACCTGAAAATGCTGGCGTACCCGGCTAACCACGGCTCCGGCAAACAGGCTGTCTTCCATGTTGACACGGTCTTTCCATGCAGCGCAACCGAGGATGACGTTTTTACCACTGGCTACCAAATGATCGCATACGGCACTCAGGTTGGCAAAGGCGCCAGTGATGACTTCGGTGGCACCGTTTTTCAGCGCCATGTGCAGCAGGCGGGTGCCGTTGGTGGTGGTGAGCACCAGGGTTTTGCCGCCGATAAAATTCTGCGGATACTCCAGCGGCGAATTGCCATACTGCAGGCCGGGGGCAATTTTGCCATCCCTTTCGCCGGCGGTAATGGCGCCCAGCTCTTCGCCCAACTCAATGGCACCGGGCACACTATCTACCGGAATAATTTTGGTAGCGCCATTGTGCAAGGCGGCCGCAATGGTGCTGGTAGCCCTGAACACATCAATGACTACCACTATCGAATCCTTCACATCGTACAAATGCAACAACGATGGTGAGAGGCAGGTATACAACGTAGGTTTTGCTTCACTCATAGGACGCAAAGATATTGGTTGAGGGCCGATGCCGCGGTGATTGCTCTGTGCAGCATGATTTGTCTTCGCCCTTGTTGGTCGCCTGACCAACAAAAAGCTGTGCCATTTCAAAGTTGGTAAGACGGCAAATTTTGGCAGCTGCTGTGCGGCCTCATGTTTCTGAATGCGGCGGGCAGCTATATTGCGCCCCCAATATCAAATCGCATGAAAAAAAGCTATCTGTCCATCTTCTTGCTGTTGTTCTTTATTGCCGCCCATGCCCAGTTGCGCATCGGCATACAAGCAGGTGCCCATAGTGCCAGTGTGCAGCAAAACATGGCCACAGTTTCCAACAAAGCACTGGTTGGTTTTTCGGCTGGGGTAGATACCCGCATAGGATTGGGCAAACGCTTTTCGCTGCATCCCGGCCTCAACTATGTAGTGAAGGGCTACCAATACAAGGAAGCGAAAAATGACATAGGCGAAACCTACAAAACCGATGGTGAGCAAAAAATTAATTACCTCGAACTGCCCATTGTGGTTGCATACAATGTACCGTTGAAAAAATATACGTTGAGTATAGGTGCCGGGCCGGCATTGGCTACAGCATTATCGGGTTACTATAAAGAAACCAATGTGTTGCTGGGCCAGTCTTTTACCATCAAAGAAAATCTTGAATTTGGGATGTACAACAATACCCAGCTGAAAGGGATTGACTGGGGAGCACAGCTGCAATTGGCCATCACCCTGCCCAAAGGATTTTTTGCCAAGCTCTATTACACGCATGGATTGAATAATTTGGGCAATGGTGCCGAAACGACTATTCAGCAGCAAAACGGACAGGTAATACGCCAGCCAAGGGATGAATATTTCAATCGGAACATGGGCGTGATGATTGGATATTATTTTGGCAAGTAGAGGTTATAAAGCATTGTTGGTCTGGCGACCAACAACGGCAAAACGCCGCTCCAATACGGAACGGCGCTGCAGCGGCCTAAGGGTATAGGTGGTAAAAGTTGACGGCAGGGTGGTATCAGGCCGTTTTTTTGGTGAGCAGCAAAAATTCGCTGGTTACTACTTCGGTGATGTAGCGCTTCTGCCCGTCTTTATCGGTATAGCTTCTGTTTTCCAGTTTGCCTTCCAGCGCTACTTCATGGCCTTTTTGCAACAGCTTTTCTACCAGCTCGGCCGTTTTGCCCCATGCTACTACATTGTGCCATTGGGTATCGGTTACTTTTTCGCCCTTGTTGTTTTGGTAGGTTTCATTGGTGGCGATGGTAAAACGGGCCATTTTGTTGCCATTGTCGATGGCTTTTACTTCCGGATCTTTTCCCAAGTGGCCAATCAGTTGTACTCTGTTCTTCATTGCGTTCATAACGGTTCAGTTTTTGTGTGATGAATGTTTTTGTTTTGCTACTGCTGTTGTTGCAGCGTTGACAATGCAAAACTGTAACCGCCGCCAAACCCGAGTCGGCTATTATCCGTTTACTTCCGTATGTATCCGTGTATACCCGTGTGTACACGGATAATTTTTACTACTTTGGGGTATGCAACCCACACCTAAACAATGCCTTAGCTGCGGCAAGCCCATCAAGGGCCGCATCGACAAAAAATTTTGCGACGACTACTGCCGCACCCAATACAACAACCAACTAAAGGCAGAAGACACGGCCGTGATTAAAAAAATAAATGCCGTGCTGCGCAGCAATCGCCGCATACTCGAACGCCTGATACCTGCCGGCGAAGAGCTGGGCAAATGCCCGAGGCAAAAGCTGGTGGATGCGGGTTTCAATTTTCAATATTTCACCCACCAGTACAGCAACAAAAAAGGCAATGTGTATTGCTTTTGCTACGAGTATGGCTACCTACCCCTCGAAGGCGATTGGGTACTGGTAGTAAAAAGGGTTGAAAAACAGCAAGGGTAAACCGAAGTCTACCCTTGCTGACAATTACTGTTTTATTGCTTCAAGAAGCTGAGTGTTTTTCTTTCTTCCGGCGCCAGCAATACCAGCCTGTACATGCCTTGCGGCAAATGGGCTACCTGCAATGAGAACTGATTGGCTCCGGCTGGTACATTGCCTTGCATGAGCACAGCTCCCGTGCTGCTGACCACAGTGTATTGCAGCGGCTTACTATACGCTTTCGACAAGCGAAGCGTAAGCATACCTGCCACAGGGTTGGGCGCAATGCTGGCCACCAATGCAGCCGGCTGTACCTGCAACATTTGCACTGCTGAGTAAGTAAATGAGCCGTCTCTGTCTACTTGTTTAATACGATAGTAATTAGCTCCTTCTGTTGGTTGCTGGTGAACATAACTGTATGTACGTGGTACAGTACTATTGCCTGCTGCCGGCAGCTGTTGCAAGGCTGTAAATACCTGACCATTGCGGCTGTGTTCTACTACAAAATGACTGTTGTTGGTTTCACTGGCCGTTGTCCATTGCAAATGACTTTCGCCATTGAGCAAGTTGGCTTTGAACGACAACCAGGTAACAGGCAAGCCGCCACCAAAACCATTACTCACCGTAAACGGACTGAAGCTACTGTAACCTGCTTGTGACCTGCTGTAACGACCTACCACAGAATCGGTGCCGGCAATGCCTGCATTGCCCAGCTGCCAGTTACCAGCCGTGTAGTGTGCCGTACGGCTTTGGCTGCGATCGAAACCACTCAGTTCATGCGGCACAAACCAGAACATCTCGATGGTTGCATTGCTGCCACCGGGCACTTGCTCTTCTATCAGCCAGGTGCGGTTTACACTGCCGTTGACGATGGTATCGCCACTGGTGCCATTGCGCAGCACATAGGGCAACACACGTACATTGAAATTATCTTGCACACCAGCGTTGCTGATTTTTACAAAGTTGCTGCTGCCAATGCTGGTACCCACAGGGAATACATTGCTGGCTTTGTTGTTGTTGATTCGCAAACGACCGGTGCCATTGGTTACAATGAAGTGAGCAGTATCTGCATTCAGAATATCACCATTCACAGTGAGGTCAAAATCACCGAGCAACAATTTGCCACCAATCCAACCGGGCACATCGTCGGGCAATGCCATCCGCATGTCCAGATTGCCATTCACTGTGAGGTTGCTGCTGGCACTACCAATGGTGCTGAAAGGCAACGACGCAGTGTTGTTCAATACATCAAATTCAACAGGGCTGCAGTTGACAATTTCTGCTATCACAGTGCCATTCGTTTCTTCAAACAACAGCTTCTTGCTCACCTGCATATTGGCGCCGTTGTTCAATGAGAAAAATACACTGTCAATGGCCACAACAGCATCGCCGGCATCGAGTATGGTATAGCGTACCCAGGCACTGCCGGGCTGAGCGCCTTTGTTCTGTACGGTCAGGCTTACCAGCACACTATCGCCAGCTTTGAAGCCCGATGGATTGAAGCGCAACGGCCGCAAGCCCATCACCGCCATATCTGGTGCGTCGCCTACAATCATGGCACGGGTAGCTTCGTTGTTGGTTTCGTTTTCTTCATTCACCACATTCAGTGGGTCGGCTACTATCTTCATGATTTTTACACCAGCAATCAGTGATGAATATTGCGCAGAAGCGGCAACAGTCGTATCCTGACCGGGCAGCAATGCATTGAAAGGAATGTCATTGCCCAACTGAATATTGTCGACGTAGAAACGCAACACAGAAGCCGCTGATGTACGATTGCCCACATTCTTCACCGTACCCACCAGCGAAATCTGCTGACCCGGATTGGGGTTCAATGCTGTTGGTGAAATGTATTGCGACAATACTTCAAGGTCTTCTTTTACATCTGTCACCAATACATGGAAGTTACTGCTGTTGTTGGCTTCGTCTACTTCGCAAATGAGATTGGCAGAATCTGTTACCACCCTTACAATGGCATTGCCAACCGTGTTGAAGCTGTAGGTAAACGTAGCCACGGCCGGGAAGAATTCTCCCGCTTTAATGCTTGGGATAATGGCTTCACCAATCTTCACATTGTTGTATACAAACATAACCGGCACATTGCTGATGTCCCTGTTGCCCACATTGCGTATGTACGCATTGAAGGTTTTGCTTTGATTCACCCTTACCCTACTGGGATTGCCGGCGCTGCCAAACTCACTTGGTTTTTGCGTAGGATTGATATCACTACCCAGCTTCACCAGCTTGCTGTTGTTGGCTTTGGTGCTTTCTGTAATGGCATTATTGATATCAGCAATCACGTTGATATCTATGGGACAATCTTTATCCGCTGTGGTCACGGTAAACAAATCGGATGTCACCACGATTTCGGCATTTTCACCTATACCCGCTACAGCAATATCATTGCCAATAGCTACACCGCCTGCAGTAAAGCGAACTGCAAATGCGGCACTAGCAATACCCGTATTTTTCAAAGTGGCTTTGAAGCGAACCTGTGTTCCTGCATTCAATGCAGTAGCAGCTGGTTCTACTTTAGTAACACTGATATCGGTAGCCGGAACAACGATCGTCACTTCAAACACGTTATTCGTTTCAAGTTCCTCTGTTACTGTATTCAACACATCTGTTACAATGCGGATAACGTGAGTACCTACAGACAAAACAGGACCACTGTACACAATATTTCTGCTGCTGCGTTTGAGCAAAGAAGCCACGGTAATTTCCTGTAACAGCTGCGGTGCACCGGTTACATCCAATACCCGTACCACATGCGAACCCGCATCTGCACAGTTGTTGTTGATATCGTCGAACGTAAAGGTTCTGTAACTGGTTTGACGGAAATTGCCAATGGTTAAATCGGGCAGGTTAGGTGCCACAAAAACACTGGTAGTTGTGGTGTTGCTGATTGGCTTCATCTCACCCCGATAGAATGGCGATTCAATTTGGAAGAACTCATTGTACACGTAATTGTGCACCACAGTTACCACATGTGTGCCTGCTGAAGACAAGGGCACATTTACCGGAATGGTCTTCACATCTCCAGGCCCGGCTGCGGCACCAAAAATGGGATCTTCATAACTGAAATAAGTATCAATCAACACACCATCGAGGAACACTTTAATGGTGTCTTTGAAAATGCGGTCCTGGCTGTTCCAGAAGTTCGACAAATCTCTCGACCGATAGGTGACGGTCACATTTGCCTGCACGGTATTGCCTACGGTATTGGCGCAAGGATTGCCGGTTGCTACAAAGCTGGCTTGCACACCACCCGAAGATGGCGGCGGCACACAGGCATTGGGTGCAGGGCAGGCAATAGCGATAGCTCCTGTAAACAAGCTGCTCGTAAATGTAAAGTCTGTTACACTCACGGTGTATTGCAAAGTGCCTCCACAAGCAGGGTTTTCTATCACCAAACGATAGTTGCCATTGGCATCGGTAGTAGTGGTATACAGCCCGGTACCTGTGTTGATGGTTACTTCTGCACCGGCTACATTGGTGGCGATACTAGTTCCGAAATACACAGCGTTGCCACTAATGATTAACCGCAACGGGCAGGTCTGCAATTGCGCCGTTGAAGTAACGGTAATACCTCCGGGCAAAATAGGTTTGCCCACAATCACCGGACGTATGGCATAGTTGTTCAGCACATTGGTTTCATTCAATACATGGTTTGGATCGGCCCATACTTTGATGGGGTAGAAACCATCAACCGCAAATGACATGGTTTTGGTAACCGTGCTGATGCTATACGGGCTGACTGTTGGAATGATAGTGCTGTCCAACACAATGGTATCTCTGTAGAAATACACAGGCACATTGCTGCTGGTAAAGGCGCTGTTGTTGGTAATCTTCGCTGTTACCACAAACGATTCGCCCGGCGCTGGATTGGCTTTGCTAAAGCTGATGTCATTGGCAAACAATTTCAAATCAAGCAACTGGAACGTTACCACAGGACCAGCAATGTAGTTGCTGTTGACCGTAGTAGCCTGATTGCCCAAGGCATCTTTGGCAAAAAAGCGATAGCCCATGGTATTGCTATAGCTATTGTAGTTGGCGGTATAGCTATACACTACGCCCGTTACATAATCGTTGCTGCTTCCCTCTTTCGTCATGCTAAAAATACCTTCGCCTGCATCATTAAAATCCTGGTCGCCGTTCAGATCGATGCCTATTTGTGGTTGATTGGCAGCAGGCGCATTGTTGTCTGCAGAACTGTACACCACTTTGTAGGTGTAAGTGCCCGTTTGGCCCGCTGGCGGATTGACACCTGTGGTGCCGAGATAAGGTGCAGCCTGAACAAAACGCAATACAGGTGGTGTTGCTGCAATGTATCCCGTACCTGTAAGCGTTGTGGTGACAGAATCGGGGCCACCCGTGGCTGCTTTTATTTTGAGAATACTGCTGAATGTTCCTACAGCTGTGGGCGTAAATCTTACAGGCACACTAATGGTAGCACCCGCTGCAATACTGGTACCAGCAGTGAATGTAGGCGTGAATGCCGCATCACTACTGCTCACTGATTGTAAAGTGATGGCTACATTGCCGGTATTGCGCAGCGTAAAATTGTATGTACTGTTAGTGTTTACTTCTATTGTGCCATAGTTGCGGCCGGTAGAAGGTTCTATCGTCCATGCATTGATGACACCCAAACCTGTACCCTTCAATTCAACCACATACTGTCCGGCGGTTGTTTCCAGTGTTACTCTGTTTTGATATGGTAATACAGCCACTGGCGTAAAGTTCACCGGAATGGTAATGGTTTGGCCGCTGTTGATGGTCATCGGTGCTACAGCTGTGTTGGCAAATGCGCCGCCAACAGTAATGCTGTTGATGGTTTGCGTAGTGGCGCTATTGTTGGTAATGCTGATGTTTTGTGAGACGGTTGTAGTAACCGGCACATCGCCAAAACGAACAGTATCGGGCTGCACTGTTAATGTGCCCACTACAAATGATTGTATGTTGCGGATGCTCCAAATGCCAGCCGCATCACGGGTACGCAAAGCAAATAGGTGTATACCTAATGACAAACCGCTGGTATTTACCATTACGTTTACATTGGGCACGGTAGCAGCTGTGGCAATGGTTACAGGTATTGCATTGCCATTACCAGGATCTGTATCAATATAGTATTCGGCAGCAGTGATATTGGCCGAAGCTGCAGGTGCAGATGGGTATGCCGGATCATTGGCAATGTCTACCACAAATTCACGTACGTTACTAACGCTCCATTTGCCATCCGTACTTTTAGTACGAATCACCAGTTCATAAGTACCCGGCAATAGTCCGTTGGTATTTATTGGCACATTGATATCTGCCAATTGGGTAGCAGCACTTACGCTTATGAGTGTACCATTGCCAAAGCCGGGGTCGGTATTGATGAAATATTCAGCGGCACTAATATTTTGCACAGCTGCTGGTGCATCAGGGTACAAAGGATCGGAAACGATTTCCACTATAAAGCGAGAACGGTTGGCAATGCTCCATACACCTTCAGCATTTTTTGTTCGCAGGAAAAACTCGTATGTGCCGGGAATCAACATTGATGTATTGATGCTGGCAAGCAAGCTATTGATATCCGTTGCTGCGATTACAGGAATAGCCGTTGCATTTCCTGCACCGGGGTCGGTATTGATGAAATACTCGGCGGCAACAATATTGGACACCGCAGCAGGTGCAGCCGGATAAACGGGATCGCTGTCTACCACAAATTCGCCTATCTGTACAATGCTCCAATAGCCGCTGGTGTTTTTACTACGAATAAACACCCGATGTACACCACTACTCAAACCAGTAGTGTTGATACCTGCAATGATATTGCTTACATCATTGCCAGCAGTAAGTGTAATGGCGGTGCCATTACCAAGGCCGGGGTCGGTATCGATAAAATATTCTGCACCATTTACAGGCACTATTACCGGTGCCGAAGTGTATGCTGGGTCTGCATCCACCAAAAACTCACCCACATGGGTGAGGCTCCAATGGCCAGTGCTGTTTTTAACTCGTATGTACACCCGATGTATACCATTGCTCAGGCCGGTTGTATTTACCAATGTAGCAACGTTTGACAGATTGGTGCCGGGTGTAATCGTAATGGCAGTACCATTTCCAAAACCCGGATCGGTATCTATGTAATACTCCGCCGCAGTAATGTTGAGTAACGCTGGTGCAGCACCAGGATACGCCGGATTAAAATCGTACAAGAAATCACTTTGTTGTGTTACGCCCCAGTGGCCGTCGGCGGCTTGGGTACGTACAAACAAACGATGTACACCATTGCTCAGGCCATTGGTATTGGCAGCAAATACAAGATTTGCTACATCGGTAGCTGCTGATACTGTGATGGCTGTTGCATTGCCTACACCAGGGTCTGCATCAATAAAATATTCTGCGGCACTGATGAGCGGCCGTGCTGCAGGTGCTGCAGGATAAGCGGGGTCTTGTGCATAAGCCCGCCATATACAGCTCAGCATCATCAGGAGGAGTACACATTTTTTCATGTGTGGTAGTTTTCAGGTATATCAATGTTGGGCCTTGCCCTGCAAAGGTTTGAAGACAAAGCGCTGTAGGTTGTTGTAGCGCATCAATTGATGCTACGCTACAACAATGGTGTGCACGTGTGTGCAAGAAAGCAGTTCAAACCTGCTCACCATGTTTACTATTCAAAACTTGTAACTCCCTAGTTGTTGCTACGGGTGCTGAACGTAACGTTCATCGAATTGCTGCCTGCAGGAATAGAAATGGGAACTGTTAATGCATAAATGCTGGGGATATTGGGAATACCTGATAATTTGTAAGGATCGGTAGCGCCAAAAGCACCGCAGTCTGGTGTGGTTACTGCACCTACTGTAAGGCCGGCGGCAATGGCTGGAGAGCCCGACTTCAATGCCATACGAGAGTCGATGCTACCCGTAGTTCCACCCACATAAACATTGGTCATGTTCACATTAATCTGGTTGTTGGTAGCAGTGGGCGGCAAGGTTTGGTTCGCCTGAAACAAATTGTTTTTAATAGTGCAATTGGTAAATGCAATGTTGGGGCTGGTGCCAAAAATATTGTTGGCTACATAGCAATTGCTGATAGTGCTGGCCGCACCTACGCCACTAAAACTATTGTTGCGAAAAATATTATTACTTCCTGTCAATCCTGGCAAACTCAGGTAAGCAAATGTGCTATAGAAAATATTGTTTTCACAAACGAAATCTGACAACGTATTGGCAGTATTGGCTTCAATACGGGCATTATTGAAAAAGCATTTCCTGATCGTTACTGCACTAACAGGTGTGGAAGGAAAGAAAACACCAGAATTCATCAGGCACTTTTCAAACGCAAAATTGAGCGGGTTTGGGTTGGCGGATATACTGACAGAACTATTGAATAAAACGCCGATGAATTTACTTCCGTTAGAGCCTGTACCCAATGTAAGCGAGGATAGCATGCCTGACAAAGAACTTGCCTGCAAACCAGTATTGGCAGGAAATGAAGTATTGCCGGCATCAAGAAAATAGCCAAGCCCAATTATCACCAATCGTTTGGTAAGGGTAGCACTACCATAATCTGTTGCACTCGCTTCGAGGTGTATGGTATCGCCCGACACTACACTGGCATTGGTAACGGCAGCGTTGATGTTGGTAAAATCGGCAGTAACGCCGGCGTTGTTGTTCAATCGCCAGATTTTGGCAAAACTCAGTTGGGGCATGGTGATGGCCGCCAGCAATGCGGCGCCTGCTACAATCTTTTTCATGGTTGGGGAATGTTTTGAAAGTTTTTAAATGGTGCCACAAGATGAGCCTTCACCCAGCGTTCTTCAATCCCCTAAAACCATGATTTCAACTGCGTAGAAATACGCCTCTTCGAAAATTCTGAAAATACCGACAGCCTCCCATAGCAGGAGGCTGTCGGCTATTGGTAGCTGTAAACTTTAATTATGCAAAAGGCATTTTCACAACTTTGGCTTTGAGCAGCCGGCCACGAACATCTACAAAAATTTCGCTGTCGATGCTGTTGAGTCCGTTGGCTACATAACCCATGCCCACTGCTTTGCCAAGGCTAGGCGCCTGTGTACCACTGGTTACCACACCTATCACTTCGCCGGCGGCATTTTTAATATCATAACCGTGGCGGGGAATGCCTTTGTCTACCATTTCAAAACCCACCAGTTTGCGGCTTACCCCATTTTGCTTTTGCAACTGCAGGGCTTCGCTATTGGTAAATGATTTGGTGAATTTTGTAATCCAACCAAGGCCAGCTTCCAGCGGGCTGGTGGTATCGTCAATATCATTGCCGTACAGGCAATAGCCCATTTCCAAACGCAATGTATCACGGGCACCCAAGCCAATCGGCTTCAAGCCTTGTGGTGTACCAAGCTCAAAAATGGCATTCCAGATTTTTTCGGCATTGCCATTGCTATCTTCAAAATAAATTTCGATACCTCCGCTACCTGTATAACCGGTAGCACTAATGAGCACATTATCTACACCTGCAAACACACCCTTCGCAAATGTGTAGTACGTTAGGTTGCAAATATCGATTTCGGTGAGTGGCTGCAACATCTTGCAAGCATTAGGACCCTGGATGGCCAGCAAAGCAGTTTTATCGCTGATGTTGTGCATTTCTACACCCTTGGTATTAAAACTGCTTATCCAGTTCCAGTCTTTCTCAATATTGCTGGCATTTACCACCAGCATATAGGCTTTGTTTTCTTCGAGGCAATACACAATGAGGTCGTCTACAACACCACCTTCGTGGTTGGGCAGGCAGCTGTACTGTGCTTTACCGGCTGTCAGTTTGCTGGCGTCGTTGCTGGTTACCCGCTGAATGAGGTCCAGCGCATCGGGTCCTTTCAAAATAAACTCACCCATGTGGCTTACATCAAACACGCCGGCATTGCTGCGTACAGTTGCATGTTCATCGTTGATGCCACTGTAACTAATGGGCATATTGTATCCGGCAAACTCGGCCATTTTAGCACCAAGTGCTATGTGCTTTTCTGTAAAAGGCGTATTCTTCATAAATAGTAAAATGAGGCGCAAAGGTATGCTTGCCAACGTGATAGCCGGCAAATAGCATTGTGCTGCAGTGACTACCGGATGAGATGGTTATTTGTATTTCTTGCTAAAGACAAGTTTGCCATGTTGGTACTCCTGCATCATGCGCAATTTACCACCGTGGCCAAATATTTTCCATGCACCGTGGCGCTGGCCCTGCCAGTAGTAACCACTGGCCATTAGTCCGTCTTCATTGTAATACTGCCAAAAACCTTCTTTGAGGCCCTGGTGATAATGACCGGCAATGAGTGACGCTCCCTGTTGATTATAATCGGCTACCACGCCGTGTGGCAGTCCTGCGGCAAAAGGCAATTCAGGAGCAGTAGTTTCGCCCACCATTACAGGCAGTACAGCCGATGTACGGGTATGCCGCTGAAAAACTTCGGGCTGCTTATGCGATTGCATGGCCAACGGATGAAAAGTGAGTTTCGGATTTTGCTGACGCAGTGCCACTTGCATCATTTCATATTTCTGGGCATTGTAATGCCGTATACTTCTCAACTGCCCGTTGGGATGCCACAACTTCCACACTCCATCGGGTAAATTATTGATGAGTCGGCCGCTATCTCTGTGCTGCCCGTTGCTGTACCAGGTTTGCCAGTTGCCATTCATTTGCTGTTGGCGCAGGGTAACTGTTACTGCTTTTTGCCCATTACTGTACCATCCTGTAACAATGGTAGCATGCCTGCCAAAGGGTTCTTTTTTCCAGCGGGCTACCTGCTGTACCAAAGTAGCGGGCAGCTGTAGTTTTTTTTGATTTAATGCAGCCACCGGCATTACCGCTGCTGTTGGCTTTACATCTTGCTGGGTGGAATAAGAAGAATGGTGCAGCACCACTTCTTCTGAGAACAGCGAAATAAACTGACCGGAATGGTGTTGGGCACTGGCAACAAGCGACATGCTCAAGAGCCCCGAGGCAAGAACAATTTTGTGCAGCATATCAAGCAGGCTTTATATAAAAATACAGTGTTAAATGAAATACTGCTGCAAAGAAAAATCAGCCTGCCGGGTCGGCCAATTTTCAAAGCGGTGTTTTACATCACGGTGACACATTCAGCGCTTTTTTAACGGAATACAATGAGCTTTCAGCTCTTCCATGCTGCCATTGAATACATTAAAATCCACTTTACTACGTATCCCGTTTACCTTTCCTGTTTCGCTGTGCTGCCAAAACTGCCAATCTCTGTCTACTCTAGGTTGCAGCCGGTTTTGGTAATGCGCCACCCACAAAGGATAATCTGCAAACCTATCGTGCAGGTATTGATTATAAAAAGCGGCGTTGCTGTACAAAATGGGTTTCGCCCCGTAGTGATCTTCCACCAGTTTTAGCCACACTTCAATCTCTGTCAAAAACACATCCACATTATTTCCGGTGTATGTTTCCACATCCAGCACGGGGGCTAAGTCGCCAGGTTCGAGAGGTACATTTTTAATAAAAAATAGCGCCTGCTCATGGCCGCCAGAACTTTCTCTGAAAAAATGATACGCACCGCGGAGCATGCCATGCTGCCTTGCCCTTTTCCAATTCCGGAGAAATTGCTCATCCAGCATGTCGGAGCCTTCTGTTGCTTTTATAAACGCAAACTGCAACTGCACCCCGGCATCTTTCATTTTGCTTACCAGCGACCAGTTGATTCTTTTTTGATACCTGCTTACATCTATACCATGAACGCTGTATTGATTAGGCAGCCAAATACCAAAACCGGCATAGAGGGTAAATGTATTGTCCGGATCATCCCGATGCTGCCAACTGCTCCACGCCCTGTTGAACTGCTGCCAAACAAATACGCCCAGCAAGCCGCCTATGAACAACAGGACGATGACGGAAAACCGGAAGAATAAACCATTTCTTTTTTTGGCCATGGGTACCCAAAGAGTGTGCAGCGAAAATAACCCGCCTGCTTGCACCACCATTATCAATGCTGCATTTAGTTCAATTTTAGCAAGCTGTCTACTTCCGATTTGTGGAATCGAAAACCGGAGAATGCATATAAACAGGATTGCTACCGTATTTTGCAACCCCATGTATATCAACTGGAACGATAGTATTAACCTGGTATCGAAGCTAACACTCAAAAGGGTATGGAATGTCGCCAAAGTGTGGTGCAGCTACCAGCTGAGTAAAATATCCGGCAAACCTGTACAATGGGGATTGCCTGTTTCTATTTCGTTTGAGCCTACCACCAGTTGCAACCTGCGCTGCCCTGAGTGCCCCAGCGGGTTGCGGGAGTTTTCGCGGCCCACAGGCATGCTGCAGCAAGATTTTTTCCGCCAAACCATTGATGACATTGCCCCTGAGCTGCTGTACCTCATTTTCTATTTCCAAGGCGAACCTTACCTCAATCCGCATTTTTTAGATATGGTGCAATATGCCCACAGCAAGGGCATTTACACAGCCACCAGCACCAATGCCCACTACCTCACCGATGAAAAAGCCCGCCAAACAGTAGAAAGTGGCCTCGACCGCCTCATCATTAGCATAGACGGAACCACGCAAGATGTGTACGAAAGCTACCGGGTGGGTGGCAAATTGGAGAAGGTGCTGGCAGGGGCCCGCAACATTGTACAATGGAAAAAAGCCCTCAACAGCAAGACGCCGTTTGTGTTCTTCCAGTTTTTGGTGGTAAAGCCCAATGAGCATCAGATAGCCGACATCAAACAACTGGCCAAAGAGATTGGAGTAGACCAGGTACGGTTTAAAACCGCTCAGGTGTACGACTACGAAACTGACCCCAACCAACTCATTCCCACGATTGACAAATACAGCCGCTACCGCAAAAACAGCCAGGGCCAAATGGAAATCAAAAGCGGCCTGCAAAACCATTGCTGGCGGCTGTGGAGCGGCAATGTCATCACCTGGGATGGCCTGGTAGTACCCTGTTGTTTTGATAAAGATGCTATGCACCAGTTGGGCAATTTGAAAATGCAGTCCTTCCGGCAGGTTTGGCAAAACGACAACTATCGCCAATTCAGAAAAGAGCTGATGACCAGCCGCAAAAACATTGACATTTGTGCCAATTGTAGCGAAGGCCTAAAAGTTTGGGAGAAATAGCGAATTTTTATCGTTTAACCGTTGATTTCTTCAAAAACTGTTCAAACAATGATTGGTTTTTTAAAAAAATACCAAATAATCAAAGTTTGTTCATCGTATATGCAGAAATTCTAAGATGCATTGGCTACCTTCGTTACTCAAACGCCCCCTAAACACCCCCTTTTGTAACCCTTAAACAGTGACCTATGGGCATTGAGTACGCTTTGCGTCAACAAACCTACAGGAATGATTGTCAGAAGGCCATGATGAACATTATCCTTACCCATAACTGGGTAATGGAGAAAATGAAGGACCTTCTAGATCATTTCAACCTAACCAATCAGCAGTACAACATTTTACGTATTCTTCGTAGTGCCGAAGAACCTTTGAGCACCATGCAGATTCGAGACAGAATGTTAGACAAAATGAGTGACACCAGCCGCATTGTAGACCGTTTGGTCTTAAAAGGTCTGGTACAAAAATCAGTGTCGCTGCACGACAAGCGTTTGGTAGATGTAGTTATTTCAGAAAAAGGCCTTTCTCTTTTGGCAGAAGTAGACGACCATGAACACAAGATGGACGGCATACTGAGCAGTCTCGATGAAAATGAAATCGGATTGCTGAGTCAATTGCTCGACAAATTGCGGTCGGCAGATGCCCAGCAAGAAGTTCCCTTTCTGAGAGCTGTGATGTAATCATCACCACGCACAAGATTGTTAAAGTCAAAGGTTTCCTTCACGGGAAGCCTTTTTTGTTCGCCTATCTTCGCTGCAAACAGCAACACTTACATGAAGATGATTCGATTAGCATGCAGCCTGATGCTGGCTGTGTGTGCATTTTGCAGCCAAGGTTTTGCACAGCAACCAGAGTTTAGAGCCGCATGGATAGCCACTGTAGAAAACATTGACTGGCCCAGCAAAAAAGGGCTAAGTACCGAAGAACAAAAAAGGGAATTCATCAATATTTTGGACATGCATCGCCGCAATGGCATGAATGCGATCGTGATGCAGATTCGTCCGGTGGCAGATGCTTTTTACCCCAACCCCTACGAGCCATGGAGTGAGTACCTCACCGGCAAGCAAGGGCAGGCACCATCACCCTATTACGATCCGCTGCAGTTTATGATTGAAGAAACCCACAAACGGGGCATGGAGTTTCATGCATGGCTCAACCCCTATCGTGCTGTGTTCAATATTGCCCGCAGCAGTGTAGCGTCAAACCATCCTACCAAAGTTCACCCGGAGTGGTTTGTAGATTATGGCGATGCGACCGTTGTAAAACGCTACTATAACCCCGGCCTGCCCGAGGTACAAAACTATCTGACCGATATCATCCGCGACCTGGTAAAACGCTACGATGTAGACGGCGTTCATTTCGACGATTACTTCTATCCTTACCGTATTCCTGGCAAAGAGTTTCCCGATGCCAAAACCTTTCAGCAATATGGCAAAGGCATGAGTAAAGACCAATGGCGCCGCAGCAATGTAGACAGCATTATTGTGAAACTGCACAAAGTAATCCGGCAAGAAAAACAATGGGTAAAATTTGGCATCAGCCCCTTTGGTGTGTGGCGCAACAAAAGCCAAGACCCCAACGGCAGCAACACGCAAGCCGGCCAAACCAACTATGATGACTTGTATGCCGACATTTTGCTTTGGCTGCGCAAAGGCTGGATTGATTATGTTGTACCTCAACTGTATTGGGAAATTGGTCACGATAAAGCTGACTACACCACCTTGATAGATTGGTGGAGTAAAAACAGTTTTGGCCGCCATTGCTATATTGGCCTGGCTCCTTACCGGGCCAATAGCAATACTGCCTGGAAAGACAAAACTCAATTGCCCCGGCAAATTCAGCTGTCCAGAACTACGCCCAATATTCAGGGTCAGGTATATTTCAGTAGCAAGAGCTTCAACAACAACCCCAACGGCTGGAACGATAGTTTGAGAAATAACTATTACAAAGTGCAAGTGCCAACACCGCCCATGCCTTGGCTACCCAAAAAGCCTGCTGGTAAATAAGGTGGTACTTTAAGAGAATTCTGAGCATTATTATGCTATAGTTAAGGCCTAATTTTGCTGCTCGCAATTTTCCCGAAATGATTTGGGTTCTTGATTAAAGCATTCTTTTATAGCCAAGAAAAATTTGAATATATGCCTGGTTTTGAACTGTGGGGCGCCGAAGAACGCAAAGAAGTAAATGATGTACTGGAAACCGGTGTGCTGATGCGCTACGGCTTCGATGGGCCCCGTAAAGGCATGTGGAAAGCAGTTGAACTGGAAACAGCCATTTGCCAGACTTTTGGTTGCAAGCATGCCCAGCTTACCAGCAGTGGCACGGCAGCGCTTACCACTGCCATGAGTGCTTTAGGCATTGGCTATGGCGACGAAGTGATTATGCCGAGTTTTACGTTTGTAGCCAGCTTTGAGGCTGTCCTGAGCGTTGGTGCCATTCCTGTTTTGGTTGATATTGATGAAAGCCTGACACTGGATCCGGCAGCGGTAAAAGCAGCCATTACGCCACGCACCAAATGTATAATGCCCGTACACATGTGTGGCAGCATGGCCCACATGAGTGAGCTCAAAGCCATTTGCAAGGCCAACAACCTGCTGTTGCTGGAAGATGCCTGCCAGAGTATTGGCGGTACGTACAAAGGTCAAAAACTGGGCACCATTGGTCATGCCGGTACATTTAGCTTCGACTATGTAAAAACCATTACCTGCGGCGAAGGCGGCGTGGTAATGACTAACGATGAAGACATCTATGAAAAATGCGATGGCTATACCGACCATGGCCACGATCATAAAGGTGTAGACCGTGGTGCCGATTTGCATCCGTTTATCGGCTACAACTTCCGCATCAGCGAACTGAATGCAGCTGTGGGTTTGGCGCAAATTCGCAAGCTCGACCAGATACTGGCCATCCAGCGCCGCAACAATAAAACATTGCGCAGCTACCTCGAGCAGGTTCCGGGCATTAGTTTCCGGGTTATTCCTGATCCTGAGGGCGACAACGCCTCATTCCTCAGCTGGTTTTTGCCATCTGCCGAGCAAACACAAGCCGTGGTGGATGAACTGAAAGCACAAGGTATTCTCGCTGGTAATTTTTACTGGTACAATAACAACTGGCATTACATCCGCAAGTGGGATCACCTGAAGTTTGGTGCTACGCTCAACAATATGAATCCATTGCAAAAAGAAGCTCTCGACAAACTGGCTGAAACAAGTTTCCCTGTCAGCGATGGTATTATGAGCCGTTGCATCAGCACGGCTATCAGCCTGAGCTGGACAGAAGAACAACTGAAAGAGAAGGGAGAGAAAATGCTGGCAGCCATAACGAAAGCTTTAGAAGGCATTGAGTAACTAAAAACAACGTGTACTATAAAAGCCCTCACTTTTGGTGGGGCTTTTCTTTTACCCCAATTATAGCTGACGCAATACAGTCAACTGATTAATTGTACGATCCAGATTGTGCAGCTCGTACTTCGTCTGATAATAAATATCGTTGTTGAGAAAGTCGGCCAAAAAACGCATGGCCTGCATATACAACAGCATTTTACCACTGTAAGCCAAGGCTTCCTTTTCTTGAGCAGTCCACAGGGTATGAGTGGCGTCCATATAGCCTTCTGTAAGGGCTTGCAAAAATGATTGCCGGACTTCGATGTCTGCAAAGCAAACATCATTTTCTTCATGACTGGGCACCATGCTGCGTATCATGTCGCCCAAATCGCTGAAGCATAAACCTGTTTGCGTTGTATCCAAATCAATGGGACACAAAACACTTTGCGTTTTGTTATTGAATAAGATATTGCTGGGTTTGGCATCGTGATGCAAAATGCGCTGCGAAAAATACTGCGGATGCGCCGCCCAATATTTGTATCGCTTCAGCAGTTCATCGTAGTTATCTAATTCGTTCAGACATCTGGCCGCCAGCTTCAACCGCTCTGGTGTAGCACCGGCTTTTGCCTGTAGCAATTGTTCCGCTCTTAACGATACATCATGAAACCGTGGTAAAATAGTATGCAGTTTGGGAGAAGCTGCACTGAGGACACGAGTGTATTCGCCAAAACAATTTGCCGTAGTGTAAGCCAGCTCTTCGGAGATGGCTCCAGTTGGCGTGTAACTATCTTGCAGGTATGTAAAACAGCGCCACGCTTCATTGCCATGCGTATGCATCAATTCATTTTGTGCAGTAGGTATCAATTCGGGCATGCGGTAGTAGTGTTTCAATACAGCCCGCAGCTGTACAAAGTTTTGCTGCACCTGCTGCGGCTGTTGAAAAATGCGGGTATTGATTTGCTGCACTATAAACGCATCACCACCGGCATCTGTTACTTTGTAGGTTTGATTAATCAGCCCCTGAGTAATTGGGGTTATTGCTGTTGGGCTAATGCCAAATGCCGTACAAATTGATTTTACTTCTTGCATCGAAAGCAGGTTTAAATCCGTCGCAACGGACAACTTGTGTTATTGCCTATTTAAAACCCACGGTTGAAACCGTGGGCTATGTTATCATCATTTTTTGAAAATAAAAATCATGTGATGTACCATCAATAGGTGTCGTCAATGGCAAACGTATTCTTTCTGTTTTTCCATTTGCCATTGGTAAAATCAGGAAAGTCAACCGTTTTGCCTTCGGCCACAGATATTTCTGACAGCGGCGTAATGGCACTCCATGCAGCAGCATCGTATACATCCTGCGGCGTAACGGTCTGTCGTTTTACACTTTCAATAAAGGCATGCACCACAAAGAAATCCATACCGCCGTGGCCCGCTCCTTGTGCATCATTACCGTACTTTTTCCAAAGCGGATGGTCGTATTTATCCAACCATTCTTTGGCGGCTTCCCACTGGTGTGGCTTGCTGATGCCTTCAATGTGTATGCTCTTGTTAATGTCCATCCACAAGCCCTTGGTGCCCTGCACCCTGAAGCCCAATGAATACGGACGTGGCAGGTTGGTATCGTGTTGCAGCAAAATGGTTTCACCATTGGCGCAACCAATTTGTGTCGTCACTACATCACCCAGTTTAAACTGCACTTTGGCATTGGGGTGATCAGCACCACCTTTCTTCACCACATAGTCGTGCAGGCCACGGGCCTTGCTGGCAAACGAGCTTAGCTTTGTGAAGCGGTTGCCGCGGTTGATGTCAATCATCATGGCCACGGGTCCGATGCCATGTGTGGGATACAAATCGCCATTGCGGTCTACGCTGTGTTGCGTACGCCATTTGGCTTCGCTGTAACCTTTTTCACCAAACTCGGCACCGCTGTCGTACGGCGTTTTTCCGTCGTTGAATTTTACACCCCGCAGGTCGTGCTGGTAGCCGCCCTGCAGGTGAATGATTTCGCCAAACACACCCTGACGCACCATATTCATCACGGCCATTACATCGCGGCGATAGCACACGTTTTCGAGTTGCATTACCTGTGCCTTGTGCTTTTCGCAGGCTTTCACTACATCCCAGTGGTCTTGCAGTGTAATGCCCAGCATCACTTCGGTACCCACATATTTAATACCTCTTTCCAAAGCATCAATAATCATGGGTTTGTGCCACTCCCATGGAGTAGAAATGATGATGGCATCAATGTCTTTTGCCTCCAGCAATTTGCGGTAGGCATACACATCGCCTTTGTACACTTTTGGTTCGGGCTTGCCGCTGTCTTTCACCATTTTCAGGCTTGTGGCCAGCATACCTTCATCAATATCACAAATAGAAACAACGTGCACATCGGAGCGGCGCAAGGCCAGGTCTAAATGGTTTTGACCGCGGAGGCCCACACCAATAAAACCGAGTCGCACCTTATCTATAGCAGGAGCGGCAAACAATGATTGAGGATGCAGCAAAATGCCTGCTGACAGCACAGCGGAAGATTGCAAAAAATGACGACGGGAAGATGACATAGCAGCGAAGATTTTGAAGCAATGTAAGCTGTTTGGTGAACTTGGTTTTTTTAAAGATTTTTCGAAATGCCCGTGGTTTTCAGCTTGCAGGAACATTCTTTTGAAACCAGGCAGCGGCAGATGCAGCGCTGTTATCTAACAATACTTTTTCTTCCAAATTATCCTGTGCACGTTTAATGGATTGCCTGATCATATTGTGCTCAATTATTTCATCGGCATTAACGCCCAATTTTTTCATCAGTTCCAATATTCGCTCACCCCCAAAGTGCAAGAAGAACGGTTCATCTAATGCGCTGCATACGATTACTGCTGCTGCATCCATTTCCAGAAGCGGTGTTTCTTTGGAGCGAAGCGGATAATGCTCGGCAAGTATTAAAGTTTTACCGGAAACCAAGCTCTGCCTCACATGCCGTGCATCCAATACATCTGCCCGCATACCGGTTAGTTCAAGTTGTTGTTTCAATAAGCTGATTGTCTCTGGAAACCAAGCTGCCATAACAACCTCCTGATTATTGAGCAGCAGCGAAATCATACCCTTCCACTTGGCGGAAGTATCTATCCATACCAATTCCCGAAAAGTGGGTACAGGCTTTTTCTTTTGAAAGAGATTGAAAAACATGTCTGAAAGTTAGGGGAATGAGGAGTATTTATTTGCAGGCCAGCAAGCGTCTTTCCTAAATATCGGCCCTTTGTATGATTGCGCTGCGAGAGCCTGCAGGCGAATGCACCCGCAGCTGTTATCTTCGCCGCACTATGAACGCAACCGACAGCATTTATATACATCAGGCCATTGTGCACAAAGTGGGCAACATGGCCCGGGGTGAAAAACTCACCCTCAGCGAAAACAAACTCACCCTCAACGATGAGCTGGTGCGCCAGCTGTTGGTGAAATATTTTCTGCAGCATTTCAATGAGCATGAGCAATACAAGTTTACCCACCACAGCAGCCTCGGCCTCAATGAAGTGTACACGTATTGCAAACACATTTTTCATGACCAGAGTACTTTTATACCGGAGAGCCGCCACATAGCCCAACTGCTGTATCAGGTGAGTACGCATGCCCGTATTAAAGAAGGCGAACTCTATATTGTACACCTGCAACAGGTTCCTTTTGAAGGCGAAGAGGTTGAAGCTCTCATATTGGTAAAAAGCGAAAGCAAGAATACTTTTTTGAAGCTACTACAGCACGGCAAAACCCTGGAGATTGTGGCTGAAGAAGGATTGAACATGCAAAAGCCCGATAAAGCGTGTTTGATTTTTAAAACGGCAGAAGCAGACGGCTATCGTGTTTGCATTATTGATAACACCAACAAGCAACAGGATGCTCAATATTGGCTCACCGATTTTTTGCAGCTGACACCAGTGGCCGACAACTACCACCATACCAACGAAGTGCTAAGCATGTGTAAGCAGTTTGTAACTGAAGCGTTGCCCGCACAGTTCGACATTACCAAAGGTCAACAGATAGACATCATGCACCGCAGCCTCGATTACTTTAAAGAAAACGAGCACTTCGTCATGCAGCAGTTTACACAAGAAGTGATAGCAGTGCCGGAAATGATGGATCAGTTTCAGGAGTTTAAAGACAACTACGAAAAAGCCCGGCATGTGCAGTTTGAAGATGAATTCGACATTCATCTGGCAGCAGTAAAAAAGCAGAGCAAAGTGTTCAAGAGTGTGCTGAAACTCGACAAGAATTTTCACATCTACATTCATGGTCGCCGCGACCTGATAGAACGTGGCTACGATGAAGTAACCGGCAAGCATTTTTACAAAGTATACTTCGACGAAGAAGCCTAAGGCAGCTTGCCTTCCAGGCGATTGACATGGTCAAGGTTGCCCAACCGCAGGTACAGCGGCAGCTTAATGGCCTGTTGCATTTTCAGCTCCTGCCTGCAGGTCCATGCCATGTAGCGGGCATAAAAATCGGGGCTGATGCTATGCGGTCTTAAGGCTGGTCGTTGCGAGTTCGACAGTGGTGGTTGCGCCGGCATTGCCATGCTGGATATGGCCGACAGCACCGGTTTTTTGCGCAGCGATTCTTGTAAAAAATGATTGTTGGTTAGCTGCGCAGCCGTCCCTTTCAGCAATAATGATGCCAAAATGGTAAAAAACACCCGCCTCATTGAACAAACTTGCATGGGAGCCTGTAAATTTACCGCAATCAATAGCGTGTAAAGATAACAGATGGCATTCGGACAAGGTTTAAGACAGGTTCAAAAACAACAACTCAAACTGTTGCCCCAGCAAATTCAGCTCATGAAATTGCTGCAAATACCGACCGCCAATTTGGAGGAACGCATCAAAGAAGAAATTGAAGAAAACCCGGCGCTGGAAATGGGCGAAGAACACGACGGGCAGGAAGATACAGACCTCAGCAACCAAGACTCCATCGACGATTTTGAATACGAGCCGGCCGACACAGTTGCCGAAGATGCTGGCATGGCCGATGATGGCCCCGACATGGCGGAGTTTGGCTCCGTAGACCAACCCGAATGGGATCCGGAAGACGATATTCCCGACTACCAGACAAGAGACATCAACTACGGTGAAGGCGAGGAAATAACACCCACGCCCATTAAAGTTGAAAATAACCTGCATGATCTGCTGGTTGGCCAACTGGCCATGCTGGAGCTGGACGAACGCCGCCTCAAAGTGGCCGAACAAATTGTGGGTAGCATAGATGAAGACGGTTATCTCCGCCGCGAAATTGCCTCCATTGTAGATGACCTCGCCTTTCGGCAAAATGTGCAAACCAGCGATGAAGAAGTGGAGCTGTTGCTGAGCCAGATTCAACAGCTGTTTGACCCCACCGGTGTAGGTGCCCGCAACCTGCAGGAGTGCCTGCTGCTGCAATTGCAACGGCTGCGCAGCGAAGGCAAAGATGTACAACTGGCACTGAATGCCGTGAAAGACTACTTCGAAGAATTTACCAAAAAGCACTACGAAAAAATACAGCGGGGCCTGGGTATAGACGAAGCCAAACTGCGGGAAGTAATGAACCAGCTGATTCGGCTCAACCCCAAACCCGGCGGCGTGGTATCCACCATCAACAAGGCAGAAACCTACGTCATCCCCGACTTTTTTATTGAAAACATCAACGGCAAACTGGAGCTGACGCTCAACAACCGCAATGCGCCGGAGTTGCGCATCAGCAGCGACTACCGCGATATGCTGCGGGAGTACGAACGGGGCAGCAAAAAGAACAAACAGCAGAAAGATGCCGTGATGTTCATCAAGCAAAAAATTGATGCTGCCAAGTGGTTCATTGATATCATTAAACAACGGCACGAAACGCTGTACAACAGCATGTATGCCATCATGATGCACCAGCAGGAATTTTTCCTGACGGGCGATGAAACCACACTCCGCCCCATGATTTTGAAAGACGTAGCCGAAGTAACCGGCCTCGATATTTCTACCGTGAGCCGGGTGGCCAACAGCAAGTTTGTACAAACAGAATTTGGCACCTACCGCCTCAAGTTTTTCTTTAGCGAAAGCCTGAGTACTGACAGTGGTGAAGAAGTAAGCACCCGTGAGGTAAAAAAGATTTTGAGCGATTTGGTGGAAAGCGAAGACAAACGCAAACCGCTCAGCGATGATCAGCTGACGGATATGCTGAAAGAAAAAGGTTATAACATTGCACGCCGAACCGTAGCCAAATACCGCGAACAATTGAATGTACCCGTGGCAAGGCTGCGCAAAGAACTCTAACCGGCACCGCAGTATGACAACAACTATAGCCTCTGTTACTCCATCTACCATGCCCGCACAGCCCAAGTGGCTGAGCATGCTGGCACAAGTTGTTTCTTACTTGCTGCACCCGCTATTCATTCCGTTTATGGTAGTGCTGTTTGTGCTGTACCGCCACCCGGTAAATGTGCTACTCACCGATGAGCCCATCAGGCTGCGCATAGCGGCCATGAGCTTCATCAACACGGTGTTGTACCCCGGTTTATTTGTATTCCTCATCTGGCGACTCAAGTTTATTCCCAGCATTTACCTCGAAAGCCAGCGGGACCGCATCATTCCCCTGGTGTCCTGCATCTTCTTTTACTTCTGGGCCTTTTATGTAAGCCGCAACTGGGAGGTGATTCCACAGGCGGTACACCAGTGGTTGCTGGGTGTGTTTCTCACCAGCAGCGCTGCCATGTTCGTCAATATTTTTATGAAAATAAGCCTGCACACATTGGCGGCAGGCGGAGCACTGTCTTTCTTCATTATACAAACGGCGGCCGACCCCAATTGGCCACTGGGCGCCTTGGCACCGGTGGCATTGCTGGCTGGTTTGGTGGGTACATCCCGCCTTATTCGCCGTGCACATGAGCCGGGTGAAATATATGCCGGCTACTTAGCTGGCGGCATTTGCCAGGTGGCGGCTTACTTCATTGTATAAAAAAACCGGCCTGAGTGCAGGCCGGCAAAAGTTTATAGGATTCTCGGTTAATTATTTCGGGTAATGGCGTTGCTATTGGGTGGCGTAAGCGAATCGGCAACAGGCTGACTGGCCAGCATGGGCAGCAGCGTGGTTTGCAGTGGTGTATTCAATATGGGCGACCGGTTGGCATACATTTCATCGGGGTGGTAAATGAAATATACGCTGCCCCCTTTGATGGCTTCAATAATGGCTTTGCTTTGTGCCATGGGTACAGCAGGGCAACCCAAACTGTTCACCATTTCGCCGCGGCGGGCCAGCTCCTGTTCATTCACAAACTTGCTGCCATGCACCACAATGGCCCGGGTGGTTACCATGTCGTTGATGCCTCTTTCCATACCCCTGAACCGCAGCGACAAACCATTGGCACCCACATAGGTATCGGCGGTAAGCAAAAAGCCAAGTACGCTTTTGTTGGAATTGTTGACGTTGCTGAACGAGGTAGCCATCACGTTACCGCTGTTGCGCCCATGCGATACGTAGGTATGCATCATGAGGCTGCGGGTACGCAGGTTGATAATGTAGAGTCGTTTGTTCTGATTGCTCTGGCTGAAATCGGCAATGCTGAGCATGTCGGCATTGTGCACCAAACCCTGTGCCTGTAGGTGCAGGTAGCCTTTGTAGGCTTTTACAAAAATGTCTTTTTCCAAACCCTTTTGCTGCAGCTGCAACTGCTGGTACAGCTCGGTAGCCGCTTTGATGTAAGCCACCGGCATTTTATAAAGTTGAGCCTCTTTATCCAGCGTTTCGCGGCTGTTGCCATTTGTACCAGCCATTACGCCGGAGTACAAAACAATACCGAGAAACAATGCAAGCAATAAACGCATGCTTCAGTTTTTCAAGTTTCAAAAAATAGCGGGGATAAGGTAGTGGACACACAACAGTACAATAACCGTACCGAAGCATGGTGAAACATTGAAAAACGAAGAAGGAAACGGATTATTGTCCGGTGGCAGGATTGAGGGAAGAATTTTTTAACTGTTTCAGGTATTCCATTGGAGGTTATCGTTGCTGGCACATTAGCTTATGAATTTGCCCATTACCAATTTATTCTTAGCCCTGATACTTTTCTTTGTTAACACCTGCTTCGACGGAGATTAAAAAATTCTATCTAAAAAATCTTCAGCAAATACAAAGGGAACTTTTGATTCAGCTATTACCTTTTTTGCTAATTCAGCAGCTCGTACCTTATTTCCTAAGAGAATATGCAAAGCAGCTAAATTTAAAACAAGAATAGTGTCTGACTTCATGAATTTCTCCAAATTCTCCTCCAAAAAAAGAGCTATTTGTTCGCCAGTTTCAAATTTTGAAAGAAAGGGAATTGCCTCGTCTGCTATTCTGTGATGTGTATATTCAATTAAACGACTTATGGGAGTGTTCGGCAAAAAATCAAATGACTTCTTTTGTCTAAGCGGATTCAATGAAGATTTTATCAGCCCGATTTCAAGATTTCTCCTTAAGTCATAAGGACGGTTATTAACTAATTGATGAACTCTGTTGAAACTAATATTATAATTTATACTGAATAGAAATTCATCCGCAGCTACGCTACTTATTTTGTAACTTATTGTTTTTATCACTCCGTTTTCATTTAGGGAATACCAACTTTTACCCTGCTGCTTATACCCTAATGGCTTAAGAATTATTCCGAATTCATTCTTGCAAGATTGAAGTGGGCTCATTTTTTAGCTTTCAGCTTTAAAGTAAAAAACTCGAAACTTTAAGTTGAGATGGTATAAACGTACCAATTCTTCTTGATCATACGCCTAGGTCCGTAGGACATGAATCTTTCATATTCATCACCAGTCTCTCCATTTATCTGGGTTTTCTTTAAAGCCAAAAACCGCATGAATAATGATGCTGTTATTTTCTATGGTATAATGTGCTGCGTAGGGAAACTTTTTAACGACAGCAAACCTTACCTGATCGTAGCGTAAGGAACGGGTAAATGGGTTTTTCTTTACTGCAGTCATTTCTTTCTTAAGGTTGCCCAAAAATCTACTTCCTAATCCAATTCGTTGTTGGTTATACCATTCAGCTATATGTAAAATGTGATTCACTGCATCCTGTGTGTACACAATTTTAAAGCGACTCATTCGGCTGGTTTTGGTCAATCATGCTCCATGCTTTTTCCTCAGTTAATAATAATTCAGGATGTTTCTTGTGTTGCAGAATGCTACTGCGAACAAACTGTTTTTGAGCTTCAGGAATTTCAATACTGTCGTGTTCCTCCAGCAATAAATCAGTGAGTTGCTGCTTTTCTTTTTGAGGTAATTGTTTGACCAGTTCAAAAAGCTGCTGAACCGCAGATATTGTAGATGTGTTTGTTGCAGACATAATGATTCGTATTCTGTTTACCCGAATTTACACTGAAAGATTGTATTGATGAAGCAATGATTTTCGCAGTATAGTCTTCTGTATGTAGCAATGCACAAACAGACACGATTAATATTCTGCTGCTTTTCGAGAAAATCGCTATTCGAAATCAAAGCAAAATCGAGAAGAAAAACTACTGATTCCCATCAGCACCAAGTGCAGCAATCTGCTTATCCAGCATGGCATCCAGCCGGTTGAAGCCCTCTTCCAATTCCTGCGACAGCAGCTGGCCCTGCACCTGCTGGGCATTTTGGGTAGCAAACCAGATCAGTGCCATCGACACATAATCCTGCATGTCTTTGCCGGCAAACTGTTGTTTGAACTCCTGCACTTTATCGTGAATAAAGCGGGCTGTTTTGCGAACAGACTCTTCATGCTCCGGCTCTACTTTGATGCGGTAGCTACGGTCGCCTACGGTAATGGTGATGGGAATGAGTTCACTCACAGGGCAATGCTTAAGCGGTGTTCAAATGGGCTATCACTTTGTCAATATCGCGGAGATACTGATTGATGCGTTTTTCAAAATCCTTGCGGCTGGCTTCGTCCAAATGGCCGGTGGCTGTTTGCAAAATGGCCACCTGTTCTTTCAGGCCGGCTATTTCTTCCTGCGATGCCTTGGCAGCTTCCCGCAGGGCAGCCGCTTCCTGGCGAAGCTTTTCGTTGTCTTTCAGCAATTGCTCCTGCATGCGGCCGAGTTGCTGCAGTTTACCGGAGAGTTGCTGAAAATAGGCGGTGGCATCTTGTGGCATGGCAATGAAGATAATGCGCTGTAAAGATATTGTGCAGCCCGTAGCTTACAGCGACGGGCTGCACATGGTGGATTACTTTCTGATTTCGGCCTGCAGTTCTTTTTCAAATGTCTTCATCAGTTTGCCTACCATGCTTTCCACATCGCTGTCGGTCAGCGTTTTTTCGGCATCCTGAAACACAAACTTGATGGCCAGCGATTTTTTGCCGGCACCCAGTTTGTCGCTTTCAAATACATCAAACAGGCGCATGCTTTGCAAGCGGGGCAGTTTTATTTGTAGTACCGCTGCTTCTATTTGTGCAAAGCTCACGGCTTTGTCCAGCACCAGTGCCAGGTCCCTTTCTACTGCAGGATACTTGGCCAGCTCTTTGTACGACACTTTTTGCTGCAAAGCAGCAGTCAAAATGCTATCCCAGTTGAGGTTGGCCATCAGCACCGGCTGCTTAATATCGAAGCGACGCAGCTTGGCGTTGCCAATGAAACCAACTACACCAATGCTTTGCTTACCATTCAGCAACACTTCCAATCCATTGAGTTCATCGCTGCTGTAGGGAATGAGTTGCACACCTTGCAAACCAATAATGCTGAGCAGATTGGCCACAGCTGCTTTTAGGTAAAACAAATCTTTAGGAGCACCGGTGCTGCGCCAATGTGCATTGGTGGCTTCGCCGGTTACAAACAACGTGAGCATGCGTTTTTCGCTGTAGTTGCCCACGCCTGCACTGTGATAGGTTTTACCAAATTCAAACAGCTGCAGTTGGTTGTTTTTGCGGTTGAGGTTGTTGAGAATGCTTTCCAAACCAGTTTCCATCATCGATGGCCGCAGCATATCCAAATCGGCACTCAGGTTGTTCAGCATTTTTACCCCGCCGGCCACAACTTCTGCTGTATAGTATTTGCTGTTGGTAATGCTGTTGGTGAGCATTTCGTTGAAACCCAAGCCTACCAGATAGTTGGCTACTTTTTCTTTCAGGGCTTCTTCGGGACCCATCAGGTCGTTGGATGGCGCCATCGAAATCACCGCCGGAATTTCTACGTTGTCGTAGCCATCTATCCGCATGATTTCTTCTACAATATCGGCAGGCAAAGAAATATCGGGCTTGCTGAAAGGCACAGCAAACCACAAATCATCCTGCCCTTCTTTGATAAATTCAAAACCGAGTGCTTCCAGTATTTGCTTCACCGCATCGGGGTGATAATTTTTACCACTGAGTTTTTTGAGGTAGTGATATTTAATCGCTACCTGCTTTTTCTCTTTAGGGTTGGGATACACATCCACCACATCGCTGGCTATTTCGCCACCGCCGGTTTCCAGTATCAAAGCGGCAGCCCGCTTGAGCACGGCTACCGTATTGCTGATGTCTACACCTTTCTCAAAACGGGTGGCAGCATCGGTACGCAAGCCATGACGAAACGAGGTTTTGCGAATGCTCACCGGATGAAACCAGGCACTTTCCAAAAAGATGTTGGTAGTAGTATCGCTCACGCCACTATGCAAACCGCCAAACACACCGCCAATGCACATGCCTTCGCTGTTGGCGTTGCAAATCATCAGGTCGGCTTCGTTTAGTTTGCGTTCTTTTTCATCGAGGGTTACAAACGGCGTTCCTTCGGGCAGGTTTTTCACCAGCACTTTGCCACCGGCAATTTTGTCGGCATCAAAAGCATGCAGGGGCTGACCCGTTTCGTGCAAAATAAAATTCGTAACGTCCACTATATTGTTGATGGGTCGCAAACCAATGCTCTTGAGTTTGTCCTTCAGCCAATCAGGACTTTCTTTTACCGTAACACCAGCAATGCTTACACCAGCATAGCGCTGACAGGCTTCTGTATTTTCAATCACCACTTCAATAGGCAGTTTTACTGTTTCTGAAGCTTTCAGAGAATTGTTTTTCAGCGGCGTTTTTACAGCGATATGTTTTTTGTGGTGGTGGCTCAGGTAAGCACACACATCTTTGGCTACACCCAGGTGGCTCATGGCATCCATGCGGTTGGGCGTAAGGCCTATTTCATAAATCCAGTCTGTATACAGTTGGAAATACTCCGCAGCCGGAGTACCGGGCACGGCCTTTTCATCCAGCACCAAAATACCGGCGTGGCTGCTGCCCATACCAATTTCATCTTCAGCGCATATCATGCCGTGGCTTTCCACGCCCCTGATTTTGGCCTTCTTCATGGTGAGTGGTTCGCCGGTGCTGGGGTAAATGGTGCTGCCCACGGTAGCTACCACTACTTTTTGGCCGGCGGCCACATTGGGCGCACCGCACACAATTTGCAAAGGTTCGCCTTCGCCAATGCTTACAGTAGTAATGGATAATTTATCGGCATCAGGATGCTTGGCACAAGTCAGCACTTCACCAATCACTACGCCTTTCAGACCACCTTTCAGGCTTTCATAATAGTCGAGGCTTTCAACTTCGAGCCCTACGGCGGTCAGTATTTTCGACAGCTTTTCGGGTTCCACCAATTCTGCCGGAAGGCTTTCGCCCACGGGCAGGTATTCACAAAGCCATTTGTACGATATCGTCATGTTGCTATTAAAACTTGGGCCGCAAAGATACGGGCTGTGGGGCCTGCTTGCAGGGCAAAAAATCAGCCGCATTTTCAGCCTGTTTAGTGGTGTACACAAAGGCCATTTCAACAGTTGTTGAAGTCCAAATTGTGATGTAAAAAACAGGGTACAAACCCCTTTTTACCAGCGGTTTATTTACACACAAGCAATTGTGTACAACACATTTACAAATACTTGAGTTTGTGTAAATACCCGCCGTGGCTGTGTATAAACCCAGCTACTATTGGAATAAACCCGGGTTTCTTGTGCACATCGCATGGAATAAAATATTTGTGAAGAGGTCATTTTAGAATGGTTTTTTTGCCTTTACCTTCGACTTCCTTTTACGGAAAACGACTTCCCAACCAAGGTAGCCGAGCCACGCCAACCGGTGGCCATTCTCCGCTTCTGACGAATACCCAACGGTATTGGTGAGTGGACTTTTTGGCCTCTGAATTTGGCTCGGGCATCACAAAGTAAGACGTTGAAAAAGGACGGACAATAAGGGTAATTGGTACACAACATTTGGACAGAAACAACACATGGAAATTACGAACCTCGGGAAAGATAAAAAACGGCGGACGGGCAAAGGCACGCCCGATGTAACCGCCAACACCAACCTGCTGTTTGGGAGAAAACCACCGCAGGCACTGGAGCTGGAAGAAGCCGTGCTGGGTGCCATTATGCTGGAAAAAAGCGCCTTCGACGTGGCCAGCGAACTGGTGAATCCTTCTGTCTTTTACGATTACAAACACCAGCGCATTTACAGCGCTATGATGGGTCTGCAGCAAAAAAACATGCCCATCGACTTGCTGACCGTAGTAGAAGAACTGCGCCGCCGGGGTGAACTCGATGCGGTGGATGGTCCCTACAAAATCACAAAGCTTACCAATGCGGTAGTGAGCAGTGCCCACTTAGAAACGCACTGTAAAATTCTGGTGCAAAAGTTCATTCAGCGGGAGCTCATTCGTATCAGTGGCGAAGTGATTAGCGATGCATTTGAAGACACCAGCGATGCCTTCGACTTGCTGGACGATGCTGAAGGCAAACTCTTTGAAGTGAGCAACAGCTTTGCCAAGCGCAACTTTGAAGAAATCACCAATGTGCTGGCCGTGGCGGTAAACCGCATTGAAGAACTGCGCAACAAAACAGAAGATATTTCTGGTGTGCCAAGTGGCTTCACCAAACTCGATAAAATCACCAACGGCTTCCAGCCCACCGACCTCATTATTGTGGCAGCCCGTCCGTCGGTTGGTAAAACGGCGTTTGCCCTTAACCTTGCCCGCAATGCAGCCCTGCATCCGGTGCGGCCTACACCTGTGGGTTTGTTTAGTTTGGAAATGAGTAATGCCCAGCTGGTACAGCGTATTCTGAGTGCCGAAAGCGAAGTGCCGATGGAAAAAATTTCTCGTGGTCACCTCGAAGACCATGAGATGCAACAGCTCTACACCAAAGGCATTCAGCGCCTCACCGAAGCACCTATTTACCTGGATGATACCGCTGCCCTCAACATTTTTGAACTACGGGCCAAGGCACGACGCATGGTGAACAAGCACAAAGTGGGCATGATCATCATCGACTACCTGCAGCTGATGAGCGGCGGTAGCGAAAATCGCAACATGAACCGTGAACAGGAAATTAGTACCATCTCCCGTTCACTAAAGGGTTTGGCCAAAGAATTGAGTGTACCCATCATTGCACTCAGCCAGTTGAGCCGTGCCGTAGAAAGCCGGAAAGAAGGCAACAAAATTCCACAACTGAGTGATCTTCGTGAATCGGGTGCCATTGAACAAGATGCCGACATGGTTATGTTCTTGTACCGCCCCGAGTATTACGAAATCAACCAAAACGAAAACGGCGAAAGTAACAAGGGTGAAACGCTTATAAAAATAGCCAAGCACCGTAACGGACAGTTGGATATGGTGAAGCTGCAAGGCAAGCTGCACATTCAAAAGTTTGAAGACTTTGATGAAGAAGGCGGCAATCCATTTGGCAATGCCGGCAACTTTAAAAAGCTGAGTGGCGGTGAAGCAGGTGGCGGCAGTGGTGCTGCATTGTTCATCGAAAAGCCCAGCCGCATGAACGATATGCAAAACTTTGATGATGGATTTGACGAAGAAGAACTGATATAAGCAATTAAAAGATTCAATACAAAGAGAAGCATTGTTGTCAATGCTTCTCTTTTTTCTTTTGGCTCATCGTCGCTTTATCTTCAAACACAAAGCGCCGCTTACCTTTGCCGCATGGAAACGCCATGGTTTTATTTGCCTGCACTTAGCACAACCGGAGCGGTAGCGCTGGATGAACCTGCCGCCAAACATGTACAAGTGTTGCGGATGCGGGAAGGCGATGCGTTGGTTCTCACCAATGGTGCCGGTCTTATAGGAAATGCGACCATTCAAACATTAGGCAAAAAACAATGCGTGGTAAACGTGCTTGCATTGCAGCAGCAGCCAAGGCAGGTACATCGTAAAGTAGGCATGGCTATTTCGCCGCTAAAAAACACCGCCCGGCTGGAGTGGTTTTTGGAAAAAGCAACTGAGATGGGTGTTACCGAAATTTTTCCCATCACCTGCCACCGCACTGTTCGGGAGCATTTCCGCTACGAACGGCTCAACAGCATTTGCATCAGTGCCATGCTGCAAAGCCAGCAAGCCTGGTTGCCCATTTTACATCAGCCACTCACGTATGAGGCATTGATGCAGCAGGTAGCTGCCAGCGAGGTTGATTACCACAGCAAATGGATAGCCCATTGCGCCGATTTTGAAAAGCATCACCTGGCCCACGCTGTAAAGCCCGGCATGACGGACAGTTTGTTACTGATTGGTCCCGAAGGTGATTTTACCGAGGCTGAAATAGTGCAGGCCGTACAACAAAATTTTGCCGCCGTATCCTTGGGCGACACCCGCCTGAGAACAGAAACAGCAGGCGTGGTGGGAGCCAGCCTGCTGTGTTTGTTGCCCTAAGGCATGTTGCACAAATACGTGCTATTTAGCCATGTCGTTATAGTCTTTGCTGGGCTCTGTAAGCGTAGGCACATTCAGGCGCACCACTCTTTGTTTTTCCATTTTTTTGCGCATCACCATGTTTAGCAGTTCTACAGCAAAACTGAATGCCATACCAAAGTAGATGTAGTTTTTCATGTGCAGTTCATGCGCTGCTTCGCTATCCCATCCTTCTATAATCAGGCTCAAGCCAATCATGACCAAGAAAGAAAGAGCCAACATTTTCAACGTGGGATGCTTGGCAATGAAGCCCGAAATTTTTGGACTGAACAAGAACATCACCAGCATGGCTATCACAACAGCAGCAATCATAATTTCAAGATGCTTGGCCGTACCGCCGGCGGTTAAAATACTATCGAATGAAAACACCATGTCGATGAGTACGATTTGCGCCATGGCTTGTGCAAAGCCAAGTGTGGCAGCCTTTCCGGTGGTCATGGCCGGGTCTTCCCCTTCCAGTTTGTGGTGAATTTCTTTTACCGATTTGTACATCAAAAACAAACCGCCAAACAACATCACAATGCTGGCCAAATCAAAACCTTTGCCGTTGATGGTAAACAAGGCCTTGCCTTTTTGCTCCAGCAACCAGCTGAGTGCAAACAGTAACGCACTCCTACTGATGATGCCAAAAATCATCCAGTAAGTACGGGCCTTTTTCCGCTTCGATTCGGGCAAGCGGTTCATGATGAGGCTCACAAAAATCACGTTGTCGATACCGAGTACTACTTCGAGTATCACCAGAATAACGAAGCTGATAATGGCTTCTGAGGTAAGTAAATGTTCCATAGTGTAAGAGCCGCAAAATTAGGTAAAGCTATCAGGTGTTTGCAATCGGTTATAATTCTTGCAAAATGTTTTTGGCAATGGCCGGCCCTTCATAAACAAAGCCCGTCCATACCTGTACCAGTTGAGCACCCGCTGCAAGTTTTTCTTTGGCATCGGCTGCGGTGAAAATTCCACCCGAAGCAATGATGGGAATATGCGCCGGCAACTGACTGCGCAGCAAGCGAACCACCTCAGTAGAACGGACACGTACAGGGGCACCACTCAAACCGCCATCGCCTGCTTCACCGGCACGTATTTTACCGGCATCACCCAGGTTGGCCCGGCTGATGGTGGTGTTGGTAGCCACAATACCATCGAGGTTAATTTCGGCAGCCAGGCTGGCCACATCGGCTATTTGTTCATCGGTTAGGTCAGGGGCTATTTTCAAAAAGATGGGCAGCTGCTCATTGGTGTCACTGCGCAGGTTTTGCAGGTGTACCAAAATGGTACGCAACGCATCTTTTTCCTGCAGGGCCCGCAAGCCCGGTGTGTTGGGGCTGCTAACATTCACCACAAAAAAATCGACGTATGGTGCCAATTTGCGAAAGCAAATGTCGTAGTCGAGATAAGCACTTTCGTTGGGCGTAGTTTTGTTTTTACCAATGTTGCCCCCAACAATCATTTGGCCGGGCTTGCCTCCTTTGCGGTACAATGGAAAACGATGCCGCCAGGCTTGTAACCTTTCCACCGCGGCATCGGCACCTTCGTTATTAAAGCCCATGCGGTTGATCAGCGCTTTGTCTTCGGGCAGGCGAAACAATCGTGGCTGAGGGTTGCCATCCTGTGCCCTTGGTGTAACCGTGCCAATTTCTACAAATCCAAAGCCCAATGCATCCAACTCATTCAGGTACTTCGCATTTTTATCGAAACCAGCCGCCAAGCCTACTTTGTTGGGAAAGGGAATGCCCGCCACGGTGGTAGCCAAAGATGGATTGTTGAAACTGTATTTTTTCTTCATCATCCTTTTTAGCCAACTGATACTGCAAATACGTCCCAGCCAGTTCATGGCAAAATGGTGCACGGCTTCCGGTGGAAAAAGAAAGAGGATGTTGCGAACGACTTTGTAAAACATGCCGCGAAAATAATGCTATCTGTTGGGGTTGTTGGAGATAGCCACAGATTTGATAGTACACTGATATGGGGACGCGGATTTGCACGGATGAAGTACTGATTCCCACGGATGCATGTAGTGCTTTCAACCTACTATCATCAAACTTTGATAGAGAAAACCGGATGAACAATACGGGAACGAGCTACTTCATTATCGTTATCATAATTTAGTTGCATAAACAACTATTTTCGTTATTTTAGCCATCTTAAACAACGATGCACCTATGCAAGACGCTTACATAGTAGCCGGATACCGCACAGCGGTAGCCAAGAGTAAAAGAGGCGGTTTTCGATTTGTTCGCCCCGACGATTTAGCAGTAGATGTGATAAAAGGCCTGATGGCCAGCCTGCCACAGCTCGACCCCAAACGGGTGGATGATGTAATTGTGGGTAATGCCGTGCCAGAAGCGGAGCAGGGCTTGCAAATTGGCCGCATCATCAGCGCCAGAGCCTTAGGGGTAGGTGCGCCAGGCATGACCGTTAACCGCTATTGCGCCAGTGGTTTGGAAACCATTGCCATTGCCTCGGCCAAAATTAGAAGTGGTATGGCCGAATGCATTGTGGCCGGTGGTGTAGAAAGCATGAGCCTGGTACCTACGGCCGGTTGGAAAACCGTGCCCAACTATACCGTTGCCAGCACCGAACCCGACTACTACCTAAGTATGGGCCTAACTGCCGAAGCGGTGGCCAAAGAATACAACGTGAACCGGGAAGATCAGGACCAGTTTAGCTACAACAGCCACATGAAGGCCATTGCAGCAATTCAAAACGGCTATTTTAAAGAAGGCATTCTGCCCATCACTGTAGAAGAAGTGTACCTGAACGAAAAAGGAAAACGTGCTACCAAAAAGTACGTGGTAGATACAGACGAAGGCCCCCGCACGGATACCAACCTGGAAGCACTGGCCAAACTGAAACCAGTATTTGCGGCTGATGGAACAGTGACTGCAGGCAATGCCTCACAAACCAGCGATGGTGCTGCTTTTGTAGTGGTGATGAGTGAACGCATGGTGAAAGAATTGAGCCTTACTCCTATTGGCAGAATAGTGTCTTGTGCCGTAGCTGGTGTAGAACCAAGGCTCATGGGCATTGGCCCTATAGCTGCTATTCCAAAGGCATTGCAGCAGGCAGGCTTGCAGTTGGGCGATATTGATTTGGTAGAATTGAATGAGGCCTTTGCATCGCAATCGCTGGCGGTGATTCGGGAAGTTGGATTGAACCCTGATATCGTGAATATTAATGGTGGCGCCATTGCATTGGGCCATCCGTTGGGTTGTACCGGTGCCAAGCTCACCGTTCAAACCCTGCACGATTTGAAACGCCTCAACAAAAAATACAGCATGGTAACGGCCTGTGTGGGTGGTGGTCAGGGTATTGCGGGAGTAATTGAACGTTTGTAATACACTTTTGCATTCTTTTTCACCAACAGCAGGTACAAATAATAAGCGCCACTTCAGTTGAAGTGGCGCTTATATTTTATGCAGTACTAGTACTGATGAGCTTATCTCCAGCCACCGTTAGAAGTACCCTTTCCATCAGCATTGGCCAAATAACCAAAGGTGTAGAAAGTGGTTTGCTTAAACAGTTCCAGAATCTTAGCCGGAATAGGGAAATGCAGGGGTGTACCTTTTTGCAGCAGGTTTAGCTTACGCATTTCAAAAAACTGTACACCCATACCAGTTGTATACAATTCAACATGTCTTTCGTGGTGAATGGCTTTTACGATATCGGCAAGATTGGCAGCCACCGGTGCCATTTGACCACGTGTAACACGAGTGCCAGTGTTGATGATTGTAGCCGCACCAGCCAAATCACCGGTGTAAGCACGGGCCTCAGCACGAAGCATGTCATTTTCAGCCTTCATTACTTGTGGCTTTTCGCCAATAGCGGCTACATAAACACCATCGTAACGAGAGTTGCGGTAGTTAGAAAAATGGTAGTAACCACGGGCAGCCAGGAAGTCGTTGGATGCGAGGTATTCAAAGTCTGATAACAAACGCTTGTCCTGAGGATTGGTAGATGCAGGTGGGTGAGGGAAAGACGCTACATCATCCCAATGCTGGGGCTGCGTGTTGTCCATCAGGTTCACCACATACATATCAGTACGACCCCAACCAGGATAAGTGAGGTAGTCACCTGCTTCGAAGTACCACTTGGTAGTACCATCCATTACAATCTTCCAGTCGGAAGTAATGCCAGCATCAGCATAAGTTTTCACTTTAGCCCAATCTACAGCCGCCAGTTCTGTTTTGTTTCTAGGCATGTAAGAAAGAATACGGGCAGCGGCAGTGTTACACATTTTCTTGAAGTCGGCACTGGAAATATCGGCGGGGGTACCAAACCAGCTGGCCGGAATGGTAAAAGAATTACCAGCCAGTACAATGGCTTTGTCGAGATAGCCGAGAGCTGCTTTAGCTACTTCGCTGTAAGGCACGGCTGTTTCCAACACGCCATCTACAGAAGTGACTTCATCTACTACATGCGCCTTGTCGAACAACAGTGCGAGGTTGCCATAAGAAATACCCTGAATGAAACGGGCCACCGCCAGAGCTCTGTTGTTGTTTGCACCATTGTCGCCAATGTTTACACCACCATTTACCGCTTTTATTACCAGGTTAGAAGTAGAAATGGCGGAATACATTTTATCGTAAGTAGCTTTTAGCACACCGCTGTTGCTGTAGCTGGGCGAGTTGTTCCAACCGAAGTTTCTAGGTTCCCAAGACATATCCCGCATACCGGCATTACCCCATGAGCAGGTTGCATGATCGGCAGCTACTGCCATCATCATTTGTACCCCAGTAAAATCGTGTTCGCCGTGAAAAACGGTGTTGAACAAACCTGATGCAACGTTTTCAACGTCATCCCCTTTGGCATACACTTTCAAAAAGTCAGGGTCGTTTTCGTTGGCTACTTGAAGTTCTTCTTTTTTACAGCCCACCATCATCGTAGATAACAAGGCTGCGGAGAACAGTAGTTTTTTAATATTCTTCATTATGTATCAATTGACAGATTAGAAATTGAAAGAAAGAGAAACAGCGTAGTTTCTGTAAATGGGGTTGGCGTTGATGCCATCAACAGGGTAACGGATAGTACCCACTTCAGGATCGTAACCAGAGTAGTTTGAGAAGGTAAGCAGGTTGCGGCCCACCACTTTAGCATTGATGCCTTTAATGAAACCATTGAACACAGTGCTCAGGTATTTAGAAGGCACGGTGTAGCCAATGGCCAATTCCCGAACTTTCAGGTAAGTACCATCTTCCACCCAATACGCATTGGCATTGTTGTTATCATACATACCAGCACCCCAATATGCAGCAGCTCTTTTGCTGGCAGTAGGTACGTTGGTCATGTCTTGCTTTTGGCTTACGTAGTTGAAAGTAAGGCGCTGTTCTTTACCGTTATAAATATCGCCACCTTGTTTCCAGTCGAGCAACATGTATAACTGGAAGTTTTTGAAGTTGATGGTGTTGGTGATACCGGCTACAAAGTCGGGGTTACCATTGCCAATTTTGCCATACCAAGGCGTGCCATCTGCATTCAGCATTTTAATAGGCAATTCGTTGGGTTTACCCTGTGTGCCTTTGGCAATTACATAACCTTCGCTGTTTACCTCGAAGTCAGCAATGGTTTTGCCTGCTGGCAATTGTCTTGACATTTCATCGAGGGTACGTACCATTTTGTAACCGTAGATAGCGCCATACACTTCGCCACCTTTAATATAGAAAATATTCTGGTCACCGTTGTAATCCTGACCATTAGCCAAATAAGGTGCAATGGGCAGTTCGGTAATGCGCTGCTTCACTCTTGAGAATACAACTGTTGTTTTCCAAGAGAAGTTCTTCTTCTTCACCCAGTTGGCACCAAATGTAAATTCCAAAGTGTTGGACTTAATGGTACCGGCATTTTGCCACTGACTGTTGAAACCATCGTTCAGGAAAGGAATCAATGGTACGTTGAGGAACTGATCTTTTGTTTCAGATTCCGCATAGGTCACTTCGAAATTGAACTTTTTCAGGAAGTCAACATTCAGGCCGATTTCTTTTTCTGCAGTTTGAGAAGGCTTCAGGAATTTGTTACCCTTTTGTCTGGCAGCAGCTACACCGTTGTTGAGGTCATACACTTCATACTGCCAGTCGAAACCAGGACGGATACCTGCGGTACCATAAGCAGCACGAATTTTCAATTCATCAATGCCTTTGATTTTAAGGTCTTCAGACAACCGGTAACCTGCTGATACGCGGTAATAAGGGTTCCAACGGGCTTCTGGTCCAAATAATGAAGAACCATCGTAACGGAACATACCATCCAACAATACTTTTTCTTTCCAGTCTACACCAAGGATAGCGAAGTAGTTCTGGGCTTTTTCGTTTTCTATGTAAGAAGAAGCGTCGTTGATGGTCGTAAAGTTTTCAAAGTTCTCGATACCAGAAATACGGAACTGAGAAGCAGAAATATAGTTGCTCTCATAGTGTCTGTTTTCATAGAGGTACGACAACTTTGCTCTTGTATTGAAGTCACCAAACTTCTTCGACAAATTCAGCGTAACCTGTGTATTGGCTGTTTTTGATTCGTTGGTAGACTGAGACATACCACCGCCAGTATAAGACATACCATTATTAACGGAAGAAAGACCAGAGCGGGTCCAGGTATCTTGTGGGTTGATGGTACCAGAACGACTGTTACGGATTTCAATGGTTTGAGCCACATCCAAATCTGCCCAAGAGGTGAACTTGATATTGGCAGAATAATTAGCCAACCAACGGCGAGATGTGTTGCTGATTTTTTGCTTATACAAAGGATACAGCGGGTTGGTAATTTCTGCGTTAAAGTTGTTTACACGCAGGTAGTATGGCTGACCATCGGGGTTTTCAGCAAACAGGTTCACGTCTTTTTCCATACGGGCAATACTGTAGAAGAGACCGCTGGCGGCACCTGGTGTTTTTGAAGATGTATTGATGAACAGGTTTGAAGCGCTGAAACGCAACCAAGGAGTAATGTTCTGGTCGATGTTGAAGCGGAAGTTCTGACGAGAATAACCATCAGTCAACTTTACCACACCTTCTTGCTTGTTGTTTTCGAAAGAGAGGTACACGTTGTTTTTTTCTGTTCTGTTGGCAACAGAAATGAAGTTTACCATGTTCATACCGGTTCTGAAAAACTCAGCCTGTTGGTTTCTGTACACACCATAAGGGTTGTCCATATAACCATCGGCATCAATAGCACGGCTGCCGGCAATGCCGGGACTAAAACCAGCTCCCAAATAGTTGGCAGGATAAGTAACGCCGGCATACTTGGTGTATTTGCCTTTGGCAGTTTCCCAATCGCTGGCCAATGCATAATAGTGGCTCTGAGAAGTTTCGAGATAATGCTGCAGATTCTGCACACCTATTTCATTACGAACCGTAATGACTGGCTTATTGGCAGCAATGCCTTTACCACGCTTGGTGATAACGGAAATTACACCATTACCGGCACGTGAACCATAGAGGGCGGATGCCGCAGCACCTTTTACCACTTCCATCGATTCTACGTCGTCGATGTTGATATCGGCGAGGCTACCGGAAAGAATAATACCATCCACCAAAATGAGGGGCTGGGAGCTGGTGCTCAGGTTATTGTCGCCACGCAGCAGCAAGTCTGCACCTTGGCCGGGGTTACCGTTTACAGCTGAAGTTTTCAAACCGGCAACCTTACCCGCAAGGGCGTTGGCAGCCGATGAAGCTGGCACAGCCTGCAATTGCTCAGCAGAAACCTTGGCTACCGATACAGTCATTTTCTTTCGGTTGGTAGCACCAGCCACGCCGGTTACAATTACATCGCCCATTTCTTGCGTAGCTACATCTTTCATAGATACGGCAAAAGATGTTTTGCCGGCAAGGGCAATTTCCTGTGACTCATAGCCCACAGCTGAGATAACAATACTTTTCACTGACTCGGGAACGGTAAGTTCGAATTTGCCGTTGGCATCGGTAGATGTACCATTTTTTGCAGCACCTTTTGCCAGTACGGTTGCACCGTCAATTGGCTTGCCTGCTCCATCCGAAACTGTACCTGAAATTTTCTTGCCTTGCGCCAATAGCATTAGCTAAGGAAGAATTGCCGCCATTAGCAGCAATAACATTCTTCTCATGTTGTTAGTTTTTTGTTAACTCAAATGTATGAAAATGATATAACCGAAAGTTATATCTGGCAAAATTTTCATCTTGTTTCAAGCTAACCGCCTGACATGTTGGTGAGCCACACAAAAAAACCGGCAGCTTGAAAACAAGCTGCCGGTGGTAATGAAAACTAAACTGATATGAGGCTTAGTTGTAGCCAGGATTCTGATCTAACCCGCCATTGATGTTTCTTTCTCTCAAAGGCATTGGGAAAGTCAACTTTGGATCATCCCAAGAGCGGCCATCAACAGAAAGCTTCAGGCGCTTGGCATCCCAAATGCCCTGGCCTTCAAAGGCCAGTTCCAGCTCACGTTCGTTAAGGATTTGCGCCAAAGTGGGTGCTGCCAGTTCAGGCAAACCTGCACGGTCACGAATGAGTTTGATATCAGCAGCTACAGTAGCAGCATTCTGACCCAAACGGGCATTACATTCAGCACGGGTGAGGTAAGCTTCGGCCAAACGGAACACTTTTACGTTTCTGTAGTTGTCTCTCCACTTGCCAACACGGTAGGCACCAGCGTCAAAGAAGAACAAATCTTTACGGGTATCGCCGGCAGCATATTTATTCATGTGCTTATCGGTAACCTCAATGTCACCATCACGGGCACCGTAGGTACCAGTACTAAAGTAGGTGAAGCATGAGTTTGTGCCTGATACAAGGTTGTACTGCATAGCAAACAAATCTTCTCTGGTGTTGGCAGCGTTATTAAATGCAGCGCCATAACTTGATACCAGTGAGAACCCGTTAGCCAAAGCAGCAGTAATACACCTGTTGGCTGCATCTCTGGCTTCGGTGTATTTGGCTTGTTGCAAATACACACGGGCCAGTGCCAGCTGAGCTGATGGTTTGTTGGCATATACACCGTTGGTGTTTGGCAGTTTGCTTTCCGCATCGGTAAGGTCTTGAATTACCTGCTGGTAAACAGCTTCCACAGAAGCACGGGGCAGGTTGTATTCGGTACTTTGCGGAGCACTTGGTCCGGGGGTGGTAATTACAGGAACACCTTTGAGCGTAGTGGTGCTACCAGCTACATAAGGCTTTTCGCCGAAGAACTTTACAAGTTCAAAATAGGCAAGAGCACGTTGAAATTTGGCTTCGCCTTCCACTTTTGGCTGATCGGCGGTTTTCACCACACTCAAGTTGGCGAGGATATTGTTGCTGTTATAAATAACCCGGTAAGCGGCTGCATACGTTGCAAATGCGTTTGAGTTATTCACCAGCATGTTTTTACCCCAAATCTGGCGAGGGTCGGGGAAGGTTCCCACCCATGTCAGTTCACCATCGCTGGCCAGCAATTCGCTCATCCAGAGTACATCGCCACCGTAGAGTGATGCACTGCCAAGCGCTGCATAGTTACCTATGAGTACTTTTTTTACCCGGTCATCGGTACTCAATGCAGTTGTGGCATCAATTGCCTGTGGGTCCTGCAAATTCAATTTTTTATCGCAGCTGCTTGCAAACAGCGTAGCAGCAACAAGGAGAGATATCGATATTTTCTTTGTCATGTTCGTATGTTTTGTTGCTGATTAGAATCCGAGGTTAAGGCCAAATACCCAACTCTTAATTTGAGGAGCAGCATAAAAATCGCCACCCTGGTTTACGTTTGAAGAGCGGTAGTCAGTGTTCACTTCAGGATCCCATCCTGGATACTTCGTAAATGTGAGCAGGTTTACGCCTGATACATATACACGGGCACTCGTCAAACCAATTTTAGCCATTGTCTTTTGAGGAATATTGTAGCCCAGTGTAATATTTTTCAAACGTACATAATCAGCATCGTACACATAGCGGCTGCTAATGCTGGGAGAAGCGAAATCGCCAAACCAGTTCAAACGAGCCTGAGGCACCATGGTTACGTCGCCTTTTTTCTGCCATGCATTCAGCTGGTCACGGGTTTGGTTATCAAACCAGTCGGCGCTGGCACTCATAAAACCACCTGCACCATCCTGTACCTGGCTGCCAAACACACCCTGGAACAATACGCTCAGTTCGAGGCCTTTCCAGCTTACAGTGTTTGTTAAACCAGCAATCCAGTCCGGGTTAGGATCACCAATGATTGTTTTTTCAGCTTCGTCGTACTCACGGGTAGTGGTACCATCTGCCTTGCGGAACATGGGGTCTCCGTTTTCAGGATTGGCACCCAAAAACTTCGGCGCATAAAAAACACCAATGGGCTTGCCAACGATCAATGCGTTGGCAAAACGGGCGTCGTTTGGCAGAATTTCTTTCTGCTCACCATCCAGTTTTGTCAGTGTGTTTTTGTTTTTGGCCAGGTTAAGGCTGGTTGTCCAGCGGAGGTTTCTGCTGGCAACGTTTACACTGTTCAAGGTTAATTCAATACCCTTATTGCTCATGCCACCTACATTGCCATACACGCTGGTAGTACCAGATACAGATGTTACAGGCACATTCAGCAGCATGTCTTCAGTACGCTTGTCGTACCACTCAAATTCACCGGTCAGGCGGTTGTTGAACACACCAAATTCCAAACCAATGTTGAGCATTTTGGTCGTTTCCCAACGCAGGTCATCGTTACCAAAGTTGCTTACACCAAGACCACTGGCAGTACCATAGGTTTGTGCACCATATTGAGTTCGGGCCTGATAGAAGCCAAGACCTGAGTTGTTACCACTGGTACCGTAGCTGGCACGTGGTTTCAGGTAGCTCAGCCAGGAAATGCCTTGCATGAATTTTTCGTCAGACATAATCCACGCCAGTGAAGCAGACCAGAACGTACCGGCCTTGTAGTTGGTACCAAAGCGGCTGTCAGCATCATTACGAACGCTTACACCCAAGAGGTATTTGCCATCGTATACATAGTTGGCACGGCCAAAGTATGAACGCAGGTTGTTTTCAGAGCGGGCCCCATCAATATCGCTAGGGGTAGCGGTGCTGGCCAGTGTTTTCAAGGCAATATCCGGGAAGTCCTGACCATCGGCATATACATCAGAAATTTCTACGTTTTCAAATGCAAAACCTGCAGTGGCGTCCAACTTATGCTTTTCACCAAAAGTGGTTTTGTAGCTAAAGTAGTTGTTGGTCATCCAGCGGGTATTGCGGAACCAGCGGCTGTCGGCTTCACCTTTTTGCTCGGCGGTAGCAGCACCCACCAGTGTGCGGGGGCCCCACCAGTTTTCGCTGGTTTGCTGTACCATATCCAATCCAAGATCGGTATGGAAAGTCAGGTTTTGAGCCAGTTTTACATCTGCAAAAATGGAACCCTGGTTGCGGTATGCAGAAGACTTTCTGATGGTTTCTTCTACTTCAATCAGCGGGTTGTAATAAGTAGCAACAGGACGATCGAAGAGGTTGCCCAAAGAGTCACGCACTGGTGTAATAGGCGACAAAGCTACTGCCTGCATTGGGGTGCTGAACGCATTGTCCAAAGGCACCTGGTTGCGGGAAGTTTTAGTGAGGCTGGTGTTCATGCCTACCTTCAACCAATTGTTTACCTGATGGTCGAGGTTGAGACGAGCACTCATACGCTGGAACTTGTTGGCCACCAAAATACCGTCCTGGTTATTGATGTTGCCAGCCATGTAGAAACGAGTTTTATCGTTACCGCCAGCAGCACTCAGCTCCAATTGGTTGGTATTACCCTTGCGTAATACCTGATCTTCCCAGTTGGTATTCACTTCACCTGTTTGCCAGTCTTTACCCCCACGGAAGGGTCTCCAACCGCTGTAGCGGTTTAAACGACCAATAACAACATTATCCATGTAAGCATAGGCATCTGCCAAATCGGTGAAGCCAAACCAGTTGTCGCCACCATCGGGGCGCATGTGGTACTCTGCAGCACCACGGCCAGCCTGACGGAAGTAATCAACATATTCTTTTGCGTTTAAGAAACCACGCTTGTTGGTAGGGGTGTTTTCGCCAAACTGAGCACCCAAATTAAACTTGGTTTTACCTGCTTTACCACGCTTGGTAGTAATAATTACTACGCCATTGGCAGCACGGCTACCGTAGATAGCAGCAGCAGCAGCATCTTTCAGAATTTCAAATGATTCGATATCGTTGAAGTTGATATCGGCGGTAGAAGCACCAGCAAAACCACCTGACAAAGGAATACCATCTACCACATACAGGGGCTGGTTGCTACTGTTTACAGAGCCACTACCACGAATGCGTACTTTGATACCTTCACCAACTTTACCGTTTTCGGCTTCTACAAACACACCGGCAGCACGACCCTGCAACGCTTGGTTGAGGTTGGGTACCGGCATGTTAGCTACATCAGCACCTTTTACACGGGCTACCGTGCCGGTCAGTTCTTTTTTGAGTGTTGTACCATAACCTACTACTACTACTTCACCCAAATCGCCACTAGAGGGCGTCAGTTGGATCATGCTCAGGTTAGCAGATACTGCTACTTCTTTTTCTCTGAAACCTACAGAAGAGAAAACGAGGATGGCAGCCTTTTCAGGAATAACAAAAGAAAAGGAACCATCGGCATTGGTAGAAGTGCCGACTGAAGTGCCTTTTACAGACACAGTTACACCTTCTAACGGCTTGCCATTTGTGGCATCGGACACCTTACCACTTACCGTTTTTTGGCTAAAAGCCAAATGGCTGACGGACACAAATAGTACCATCAAAAACAACGACAGTTTTTTCATCATACACAGTTGAGTTTAGAAATGTTTTGGCGTCCTTAGTTAGAAATGGCATCAGTTTGGCAGTCTGCCTTTCCCTTCCTTGCACACCAGATGCTGGTTTATATACTACGTTTTTGAAACTGAACCTGCCACAGCAACCTCTTCAAATACACCAAACCGTACCGTTTGGCACAGTAGTGCAATCAAAGAAGCAAGTGATAATGAGGAGCTCGTAAACTGGCATCGAACTCAGTTTATTTAACTCATACATGTTTCCCAAAAGAAAACCTTAAGCTTTCTTTTCCATGCGCAGTTAGTCAGTTTCAAAAATAGGAGAAGAATAACATTCCCAAAAAATTAAAAAATGCGCTGCCAGAACCCTCTATGGTTTCAAACAGCGCATGTCTACTGAATTTCCGTTCTTTTATTCTTCCCTGTCCCGGTTGCCCATCAATATAAACACATATTGCAGCAAGGTAGCCACGCTGGCCAGTGCTGCCACTACATAAGTCATGGCGGCCCAGTGCAGGGCATCTTTTGCCTTTTCATGGGTTTGGCCGGCAGTAATGCGGGTTTGCTGCAACCACGCCAAGGCTCTTTTGGATGCATCAAATTCCACCGGCAGGGTAATGAGAGCGAAAATGGTGGTAGCGGCAAACAATACGATGCCAGCAATCAACAATTGCGGAAATGCATTTACCATGAGCACACCGGCCAACAGTACCCATTGCACAATATTGCTGCTAAACTGAACCAGCGGCACTAAACGGCTCCTGAGCATCAGCCAGTTATAGGCTTGTGCATGCTGTACAGCGTGGCCACATTCGTGGGCAGCCACCGCCGCCGCCGATACGTGCTGGCCATAATATACATCCTGGCTCAGGTTCACGGTTTTATCCATCGGGTTGTAGTGGTCGGTCAGCTGACCCTCTACCGATATCACTTTTACATCATAAATACCGTTGTCGTGCAGCATTTGCTCAGCTATTTCTTTACCCGACATGCCATTTTGCAGCGGCACTTGGCTATATGCGGAAAACTTTGACTTCAACCGCATCGACACCAGCCAACTGATGCCCAAAAAAATGATGGAGACCAAATAAATTCCTGACATTTTCTTTTCTTTTTCAAGTATGTGTGCAAACGGCTTACCAATTCCTGTATAAAGTCCCCTTTTAACATTTCTGGAATTATTTATGTTGAAAATCAACACTTTAGTTTCAAAACTCCTTACTGCCAACTTGACCAAATTACCAGTAATCCTGTCAGCCGGTCACCCAAAATCAGACCATTGCCCGGCCCAAAATTCAGGCCAGCAAACCGTCCGGAAAAAGGGCCATTTGATTGCCCTGTCGGGCAAAATTTATTTTGCATTCTGCACCTTATTTGTATTTTAGCAACAGAATTTAATGGGTTAGTAAGTAAACAGGACTGGATGTCTCTACATCCGGTCCTTTTTTTGTGCCGCTGGCATCCATATTCAGAATGCGGGGCACAGCTGCTGCTTCCAAAAATGTAGGTTTGCGAAATGAGTAAAGTAAAGACGGCTTTTTTCTGTAATAAATGTGGTTATGAAAGTGCCAAATGGTCGGGCAAATGCCCTTCTTGCGGCGAGTGGAATACGTTTACTCAAGAAGTAATTCATAAAGAAACCAAGGGCGGCAAAGCAGCTCCCTGGCAAGGAAATGATGCACCCAGCCCGGGCAAAAAAACTGTCCTCATTCAGGAAGTAAATGCCAGCCAACAACCGCGTTTTTCAACCGGCGATGCCGAAATGGATCGGGTGCTTGGTGGCGGCATAGTGCCGGGCAGCGTGGTGCTGGTAGCCGGCGAGCCAGGCATAGGCAAAAGCACCTTGTTTTTACAACTCGGTTTGCAAATGAAAGACGTAACCACCCTTTACATTAGTGGTGAAGAAAGTCAGCAACAAATTAAAATGCGGGCCGACCGGCTCAAAGCAACCCCCAACGATTTTTACCTGCTCACAGAAACCAACACACAAACAATATTCAGTGAAATAAAAAAGCTGAAACCACAACTGCTTATTGTTGATTCTATACAAACTTTGGAGTCGCCCTACATTGATAGTGCAGCAGGAAGCATCAGCCAGATAAAAGAATGTGCAGCAGAGTTGCAGCGCTTTGCCAAAGAAACCAACACGCCTGTTTTTCTCATTGGTCACATTACAAAAGACGGCAACATTGCCGGCCCGAAAATTTTGGAGCACATGGTAGATACCGTGCTGCAGTTTGAAGGTGACCGTCATTATACATATCGCATTTTACGCACCCTTAAAAACCGATTTGGTTCTACTGCCGAACTAGGTATTTATGAAATGACCGATTTGGGCATGCGGGCTGTGAGCAATCCTTCGGAAATTCTTATTTCACAAAAAGAACATCACCTGAGTGGAAGTGCTATTGCCGCTACTATGGAAGGTATGCGCCCCTTATTGATAGAAGTGCAGGCACTGGTAACGCAAAGCGTATACGGAACACCGCAGCGAACCGTGAGTGGCTTTGATTTACGCCGTTTGCAATTGCTACTCGCTGTGTTGGAAAAAAGAGGAGGTTTTCAATTTGGCATGAAAGACGTTTTCCTCAACATTGCTGGCGGTTTGCGGGTAGAAGATCCTTCTATCGATTTGGCGGTGGTAGTAGCCCTGCTCAGTAGCTATGATGACACCGCAGTTCCCACTAACGTTTGCTTTGCCGGAGAGGTAGGATTGAATGGTGAAGTACGTGCTGTGAACCGCGTAGACCAACGCATTGCAGAAGCTGCCCGATTGGGTTTCGATAAAATTTTTATCAGTCGCTTTCATACCAAAGGATTGGGCAAACACGCTGACATAGAAGTAGTACCAGTAGCAGGGGTAGATGAAGTGTACCGGGCTTTGTTTTAAACCACTTGCATTTGTGGATGTGCAGCTGTAATTTGTTTGCACAAACCCGTGCCCGTGCTATTACAAGCTGCCGAAAATTTACGCCGTTTATTTTATCCGTTGCTCTGCAAAGCCTGCGGCAACGAAGTGTTTCAACAAGAGCAATTGCTGTGCTGGCGATGCCTCGAAGAATTGCCATTTACCGGCTTTGAGCAGCATGCTGAAAATCCGGTGAAACGCATTTTTACCGGCCGGCTCAAATTACAGGAAGCTTTCAGCTTGCTGTATTTCAACAAAGACTCGATTACGCAGGCTGTAGCCCATCGCTTTAAGTACAAAGGTGAAAAAGAACTGGGTATATATATGGGTGAAATGATGGGCCGAAAAATGCAATCGATTGATCGGTTTCAACAACTCGATTACATTATTCCATTACCGCTAAATAAGAAGAAACTACGCCAACGTGGCTACAACCAGGCGGAGTTGCTGGCCAAAGGCATCAGCCAGATATTGCAAGTACCTGTGCATACACAAGCCGTGATGCGTACCCGCTACACCAGCACCCAAACCAAGAAAAACCGCATACAGCGCTGGATGAATGTGGAGCATGTGTTTGATGTGCAGGAAACTCAATCGCTGGAAGGCAAACATGTGCTGCTGGTAGATGATGTGATTACCACCGGCGCCACCATGGAAGCCATGGGCGAAGTGCTGCTCCGCATTCCAGGCCTGCAGTTATCGTTGTGCAGTCTGGCATATGCCTCCCGTATTTAAAACTCAACCCTGTGAAATAGGCTATCGAAAATGGCGTTATGTTTGACGTACATTATTTTCACCGCATGAGGTTGGCCATTGCATTCATATTGTCTGTTGTTGTTTTTTCTTTGGGTAGTTGTAAAAAAGATCAACTGCTCACCAGTGCCGATGCCAAACTAACACTGGCTACAGAACTACTCACTTTCGATACGGTCTTCACCACTGTTGGTTCCATCACCAAATCATTTACTGTGGTAAATGCTTATGACCAACCACTCAACATCAGCAATATTCAGTTGATGGGTGGCAGCAACTCTGCCTACAGCATCAATGTCAATGGCAGTAGTGGTACATCGTTTAGCAACATTCGCCTCAATGCATTCGATAGCTTGTATGTGTTTGTAAAAGTGAACATCAACCCAGGCAGCAGTGACTTGCCTTTTCTGGTAAAAGACAGCATTCGATTTTCCATCAATGGCAACACTCAACAAGTGCAATTGCAAGCTTACGGACAAAATGCCCGCTTCATCAGCAGTGGCCGCATCAGCAGCAATGCCACCTGGAACAACACGCTTCCGTATGTAATTGTAAAACCATTGACGATAGATAACGGCATTACATTGACGATAACAGAAGGCACACGTATTTACTGCAATGCCACAGCCCCCATTATTGTGAATGGCACCCTCAAAGCATTGGGGAAAGTGTACGATAGCACCCGCATCACTTTTCGTGGCGACAGGCTGGATGAAACTTACCGCGACTTTCCCGGCACCTGGCCTGGCATAGTGTTCAACAACAGTAGCAGCAACAATGAGCTGCGCTACACCAATGTGCTCAATGCTTATCAAGCCGTGATTGCACAAGGAAATCCTAATGACATTACGCCAAAGCTCACATTGTTTAGCTGCCAAATCAGTAATGCGTATGATGTAGGCCTGCTGGCTTTCAACACCAAAATTGTAGCAGAAAACTGTCTCATTTCGCAAGTGGGCAATGATGGCGAAACCGGCCTTGGCGGCAGCAACGTACTCCTTGCCGCAGGGGGTAATTATACCTTCAATCATTGTACCATTGCTACCTATGCCAACTTTTATCAAAACCACAAGCAGCCAGCGTTGTTCATCAGCAACAACAGTGGATTGCAAAGCCTGCCCCTGCAAGTGCAAATGGATAACTGTATTGTATACGGGCAGGGCGGTTTGGCCACCGATGAAATAGTGGTAAGCAAAACCGGCAACACGGCATTCAGCATTCAGCTGCGCAACTGTTTGTACAAAGTAAAAAATGATCCGGCCAATGTAAGCTTCCTGAATTCGCTGAAAAATGTGGAGCCCCTGTTCGACAGCATCAGTACCAGCCGGCAGCAGTACAATTTCCGGCTGCGAGATGAATCGCCGGCCCGCAATGCCGGTATTGCTGGCGGCCCCGCTACCGACCTCGACGGTAACCCCCGCCCTGCAGGCACCCGACCCGATATTGGCTGCTACGAAAAACAATAACTCAACCATTTGCCTTTTTTAGCTGTTACCTTCCTGAATCACTCAATCCATTTACCATGAAATATTTATCTGTATTACTGGCGCTGGCCCTGATGGCTTTTGTACCCGTTTCTAAACCCAGCATTCATGCTTTCAAAGTAGAAAGCATTGATGGCGGCGTTATTGATTTTTCGAAATTCAAAGGCAAGAAAATTTTGGTAGTGAATACCGCCAGCAAATGTGGTTATACGTATCAATACGAAGGCCTTGAAAAGTTGTATGACCAGTACAAAGACAAGCTGGTGATTGTAGGCTTTCCGGCCAACAATTTCGGCGGGCAAGAACCCGGCAGTAATGCAGAGGTAAAAGAATTTTGTACCAGCAAGTTTGATGTCAGCTTTCCCATGGCGGCCAAAGTGAGTGTAAAGGGCAGCGATAAAGCAGCCATCTTTAAATGGCTTACTGAAAAAGCTGAAAATGGTGTACTCGATGCCAACATTGGCTGGAACTTCAACAAGTTTTTATTGGATGAAAACGGCCAGCTCATTCAGCACTTTGCCAGCCGTGTAGAACCTACCGATGAAGCCATTACCAAATATTTGAAATAGCCACTGGCTGTTATAGAACTCCACTTTGTTTGTACAAAACCGTTGCTCATGCAGCGGTTTTTTTATGCAGTGACATGCAAAAACCAGTGCTCTGCATAGCTCAATTTTTACCCAACCCCTCAACCCCCTATCTTGCAGCCATGCTTTTTCCGGATGTAATAGGACAATTGGAAACCCGGCAGCACCTGCTCGATCTGGTGGACAACAACCGCCTGAGCCATGCCCTGCTGCTGGTGGGTAAAGAAGGAAGCGGACTGCTGCCGCTGGCCATCAACTTTGGCCAGTACGTGGTGAGTATGCCCGCCGAAAAAGCGGCCGCAGCAGCACCCACCCCCGATTTGTTTGGCGGCGGCACCGACCTGTTTGGCGCACCCATTGCCCCACCCGAGCCGGCACCCGAAGCACCTGGCAGCATCGACCCGCTGGCTGCACAGCTTATGCACCCCGACCTGCACCTGAGCTACCCCGTGCTTTCCAGAAAGCCAGGCGACAAACCCGTGAGTACCGATTATATCAGCGAGTTCCGGGAGTTTTTCAAACTCATGCCCTATGGCTCCGGCTTCGACTGGTTGCAAAGCATTAATGCCGAAAACCGGCAGGGAAACATTACCGCTGAAGAGTGCAACGATATCATTCGCAAGCTGAGCCTCAAAACCTTTAAGGCCCGCTACAAAGTGCTGGTGATGTGGCTGCCCGAATACCTGGGCAAAGAGGGCAACAAGCTGCTGAAACTGATAGAAGAACCACCGGTTGATACCTTATTTATACTGGCCACCGAAAACGAGGCCGACGTGCTGCCCACCATTGTGAGCCGCTGCCAAACCATACGGGTGCCGCCACTTACCGAAGCCGATGTAGAAGAAGCCCTCATCAGCCGCTGCAATGCCGCCCCCGATACGGCCCGCCAGCTGGCCATGGTATGCGAAGGCAACTACCACGAAGCCCAGCAACTGCTGCAGCACAACGAAGACGATTTCAACGGGCTGCTCCGCGACTGGCTCAATGCCAGCCTGCTGAAAGGCGCCAAGGCTTTTGAACGCTTCGACCTGCAAAACAAGTTTGTAACCAACGTAAGCTCACTCGGCCGCGAAAGACAAAAGCAGTTTCTGCGCTACTTTCTGCAGCTGGTAGAGCAAAGCATACGCCTGCGCCTGATAGGCGAAGAGCAGGTACACCTGCCCCCTACCGAAAAAGATTTTGCCCTCCGGCTCAACAAGTTTAGTGGCCTGGGCCAGCAAAAAGCCATCGCCGAAGAACTGGAGAAAGCCATTTACTACATAGAGCGGAACGCTAACGCCAAAATGCTGTTTCATGCTCTAACACTCAAATTAAGGAGCATTGTGCTGGAGAAAATTGTGATGAGCAGTCATTGATGTAAAATTTACGCTCTGCGCATAGATTCAGATTTGCAGGATAACAACTTCTCTTCCCTAAATTGCACGACAACCAATCCTGTAATTCAAATGCTTATAGCCACTCCTCACACCATAACCCGCATTTTCTGGGCGTCTTTCTTAAGCTTGCTGGTTCTTTTACTTGGCAATAATGGTATCGCACAAAAAACAGACACGACTTCCGGCATATCACCTACTGCATCCGGTGCAAAAAGTTTTGCTGAACAATACTTGAAGCGAAAGGAGTTGAAAGCATATGATTGGGACCATGCAATCATTCTAAAAAAGCAAAATGATACCTCAAGAATTCTATGCATAATTGTCAGGCCGAACGTTCAAAATGAGAATGAACTGAAATACATGCTAGTGCATTGCACCAATAATGTGTTTGCCGAACTAACTGAACACCAAATCATTTTTGCCGATAGCAGCACACAACTGCACCCGTTGTCTATTATCAGCAGAAGCTTTGTATGTAAGAGCAATTCAGCAATTAAACTTAAACCCTCAGCAAAGGAATCGTTGGCTTTTGTAAGCCAAGATACCTGCGCTGATTGCCAGAGACCATTTGCCTGGGTAATCAAAGGAAAATACAGCAAGGGGAAAATAGAAAAGGTTACCCCTACCCTTTACCTACGACTTCAAGGTGCCCTTCTGGCTATTCCATCTTACTGTTCAAGCAGCTTTCCAAAAAAGAGTGATTGGATTTTCGGATGGGATGATTTTTTGAACCCCAAAGCACAGTAATAATGCTACTGAACCACGCAAAAAAACGACTGACAGATTTTTGACCAACAAATAAGCCTCTTGCAAATCAATGGGATGGTCAACAGGATTCATTCCGCCCCGCCTTCCTATACCATAATCACCTATTTTTGACGCAGTAATCCGTGAGAAAGATTTTTGAGGCGAAACTTTTTTGTGAACCAGTCGTAAGCTCATGGAATTGGCGTTGTGTCTCCCGATAGCTATCGGGACACTGCAACTGTTGATTCTTTATTCAGCATAAAAAGGCAAACCCCGTTTGCCCAGCTTGCCAGCCACCGCTACCGAGGGTAGCCATCCGGCCCATTGGCAACAAGTATGGTGCAAAGCCGATACTTGCACTGCTGTACAAGTGTCCCGATAGCTATCGGGAGACACAAAGAAGCTCAAGAGCTGTACCAAAATGGTTTCACCAAAAAAAACAAGTAACTCCAAAGCAACGTTAGGTACATAGTAACCAACGTAGTTATTGGTAATCAATCATTAGGAAAAGGGAATAGAGATATGGGATGTGGAAGTTGTGGTTCGGGCTCATCGGGCAAACCCAATGGTTGCAAAAGCAACGGCGGCTGTAGCAGCGGCGGTTGTAACCGCATGAATGTGCACGATTGGCTGGCCAATTTACCCTTTGCTGACCCCAACAGCAGTTGCAAAATTGTGGAGGTAAGCTTCAACCAGGGAAGCCGTAAAGAATATTATCGCAATGCGTCCTTGCAATATTTTGCCAAGGGCGAACTAGTAACGGTAGAAGGTGTCAGTGGTTTTGATGTAGGCGAAGTAAGCCTGAGCGGCGAACTGGTACGCATGCAGCTCAAAAAGCGCAACCTGCCCGAAGACAGTGCCGATATTAAAAAAATACTGCGCCGCAGTACACCCACCGATTTGGAGAAATGGCAGGAAAGCAAAGGCCGCGAAAAGGAAGCCCTTATTCGGAGCCGTGCCGTAGCCCGGCAGTTGGGCCTGCAAATGAAACTGGCTGAAGTAGAAATACAGGCCGATGGCAAAAAAGCCACCTTCTTTTATACTGCCGACGACCGGGTGGATTTCCGGGAGCTCATTAAAATTTTTGCCGGTGAGTTTCGGGTAAAAGTGGAAATGCGCCAGATTGGCCCCCGCCAGGAAGCGGGCAAAGTAGGTGGCATTGGCAGCTGTGGCCGTGAGCTTTGCTGCAGCACCTGGCTTACTGATTTTAAAAGTGTCAACACTACGGCAGCCCGCTACCAAAACCTGAGCATTAATCAGGCCAAGCTGAGTGGTCAGTGCGGCCGCCTCAAGTGCTGTCTCAACTACGAGCTCGATACATACCTCGATGCCCTGCAACATTTTCCCAACGATGCCGATGTACTGGAAGTAAGCCGTGGCCGGGCCTTTTTGGTGAAGAAAGATATTTTCAAAAACCTGATGTGGTACACCCTGCCCGACAGCACCAAGCAATATCCGCTGACGCTGAAACGGGTGCAGGAAATAAAAGCCATGAACCGCAACGGCGAACGCCCCGATGACCTGCAGGCTGTGGAAGTGGTGACCAACAAAGCCAGAGAAGTAGAACCCGAATTTGTAGATGTGGTAGGCCAAATAAGCCTGCGGAGCCTTGAAAAAACCAGCCGCCGCCAACGGGAAAAAGAACGGGGTAATAACGATGGCCGCAACCGTGGACAAGCACCACGTGGTACAGGTAATACGGGCAATCAACAACAACAGCAGCGGCCCCCACAACAGCGCCCCCCCCAAGGAGGCAACCAACAACAACAGGAGCAACGCCCCCCCCGGCAGCAGCAGCGACCGCCACAGCAACAAAGGCCGCCGCAGCAACCTGGTCAGCAGCAGGCAGGCGGCGGGCAGGGCAACAACCAGCGGCGCAATAAACCGCCCCGCGGACCAAGGCCTCCAAAACCTGAAGGCGAAGCCTGATTGGTAGAATTAGCAAGGAACTTGCCTATTTGATAACCCCGCTTATATTTGCAACTCAATAAACAACACCGATCCTCATGGAACAATATGTAGAAGAAGTAGCCAAGAAAAGCACCGGCAAGCATTGGGCCCTTTTCTTTTTCTGGACCATCGCCATGATGGTGCTGATGTTTTCACCCTACGGACAGTGGTTTTGGCTGCTGCTTCCTTTTGTGGTAACCGAATTTGCCAAAGCAATGGACCTGCTGTAATCAGCACAACCATTTAGAATGATACAAGAGCCCTGCAAGGAATTGCGGGGCTTTTGATTTGGTGTGGGTGCGGACCTTAACAGGCCAGAGGCAATCAACACCAAGTACACGTCCTACCAGAACGTTTCTTACATGAGTTCACAGCTACCAATTGCGAAAGCTGCAAAAGAGTTGGTGGGTTCATTTCTTTCGGGGTGTGATGCTTGTGCAAAGAGCCAGTACAAAAGCGCATGATGGCAGGCATGGCTCTACGGCAACAGCAATATTCCTACACATACAAGCATGCCGCAATACCTATTTATGGGTAATTTGCCTGCTGCAAATGAGAAACTGTCTTTTACAAAACTGGCGAATGCCTGTGGCAAAACAACCAAGACAACTGCTGTCTGCTTTTGCCATTTTATGCAGTTTGTTGATTTGTACATCAGGCTTGCAGGCGCAGTTGTCAATACGCTTGCTCCCCGATTCAGCTGTTCGCAAAGGAGAACTGCCATGGCATACACATTTTACGACAACAGCTACAAACGGACAATTCAACCCGGGCTTTACCAACACCGCATGGTGGCTTACTACCACGGTGTACAACACCGATAGTGTAGTGCAGCAATACAAGCTAGTGCTAAATAATCCGCACATCAACCTGCTAAAGTATTACCAAAATGGAAATACCACGCCGCTTCACATTACCGGCGACTGGCTGCCATTTGCCCAACGTCCTTTTCAAGACAGAGACTTTGTGTTTCCCTTGCAGATTTTGCCTCACGACAGCATACCGATTTTGTTGTTGGTAGATAAAGCAAATGAGTCGCTACAACTGCATGCCGAACTATACAGCAACGAAGCATTTGAACAAATGCGGCATCTGCAAAATTTGCTCATGGGTGCCGGTCTTGGCTGGTTGCTGTTGATAGTGTTGCTCTCTGTATTTCTCGGTATTTCCTTATCGGATAAAGCTGCGCTTATCTACGCTTTGTACGTACTGTTCACCATGGCTTGGATTGTTAGCAACTGGGGCATTGGCTTTCAGTATTTATGGCCGGAACTCACCGATTTTCCGAGCAAAGCAAGACCCGTTTTTTTGTTGCTCTGCACCGCAAGTTTTTTAGCAACGCTTCCCCAATTCTTCCCTCCTTTTAGTGGCCGCAAATGGTTGGTAAAGAGTATTCACATCAGTATTGGAGTACAGGTGACACTCGCAATCGTACTCCTTTTTTTCAACTATCAGCAATTGCCATCCGTTATAAAGGTTCCCTTTTTACAGGTATGCTCTGTATGTAGTATTATTTCGGTTGTGCTGTGTGTATTGTACCTGTGGCGCCAATGGCGAAACAATGCGCCACTCGTTGGTTATTACTTTACCGGCATTAGCTTTTTGCTGTTCGTTACGCTACTACTCAACTTGCATCAGTTTGGCATTTCTGCTGCACCCAATGAGTTTTTAAACATGTATGGCAGCAGCCTTGGCCTCATTGGTGAAAGCACCATTCTTGGTTTGGGATTTGCCCACAGAGCCAATCTTCATCGAAAACAAAAAGAACAACTGGCCCGGCAATTGCTGGAACAGGAAAAACAACTGGCAGAAAAAATCATTGCTGTAGAAGCAGAAGAACGGGCCAGAATTGGCCGCGACTTACACGATACGGTTGGCAGCATGCTGGCCACCATCAACATGCGGTTGAACAAGTTGATTCATCAGGAAAAACTACCCGAAGAAGCTACCGGGCTTCAAGCATTGATTGCTACGACCATGCAAGAAGCTCGGAGCATTTCGCACAACCTGGTGCCACCGCATTTGGCCGACATTGGATTGGAGCAAGTGATGCTCAACCACATCAACAGCATCAATCAGCAAGCAGGCTTGCAAGTACAATTTGATTATGCGGTTGACACGCAACTGCCGGAATCATTTCAGTTGCTGGTATACCGCATTTGTCATGAGTTGCTACACAACATAATGAAACATGCAGCAGCCAGCGAAGCCAACCTCAGCATTGCCGAAGACAGTGGAGCCATTCAAATCATTGCCGAAGACAATGGCAAAGGTTTCAGCAACAGTACATCGTCAAAAGGCATAGGTTTGAAAAACATCGACAACAGAATTGCATATCTGAAAGGCACACTGCACATCGACTCCAACACATCTGGCACTACCATTGTTATTACATTACCCATTTGATATTTATGCCGGAGTTAAAACCAGTTCGGATATTTCATATTGACGATCATTTGTTGTTTACACAAGGCGTGTATTCATTGCTGTACGATGTACCAGAGATAACATGGCTGGGCAGTGCTACCAACATGCAGCAAGGCTTGCAAGGCTGCCGTGTACTGCAACCCGACCTGTTGCTACTCGATTATTTTTTACCCGATGGCAATGGGCTCGACTTGGCCAAACAGTTGATGCAGGAAGACCCTTCATTGCACGTAATTTTCCTAACCATGGAAAATAGCCGCAGCATTATGCAGCAGTGTAAAGACATGGGCATTGGCGGCTATCTGCTCAAATCGACCGGCAGAACGGAACTGCTGGATGCGATAAAAACCGTGCAACAACGGCAACAATATTACATGTGGCGACAACCTGATAATTTGCCCCTGTCTGAGCACGATAAACTGCAACGTTTGAGCAAACGGGAAAGAGAAATTGTGCTGTTGGTATGCGAAGGATTGACAACCGCAGAAATTGCCGACAAGCTGAGTTTGAGTCAACTCACAGTATCCACGCACCGCAAAAATTTGCTCCGCAAACTGGATTTGAAAAATGCGGCACAACTGGCCATGCTGGCCACCCGTATTAAAGAAATGGATCGCTAAAATCAGCTGCGCAAATAACGCCGTACTGTGCTACTGTTGGTAAGCCACACCAGCAGCATCACCAGTAGCATGGCAGCAATGGTTACCCAGCTGATGAATGCTGCAATATTCATTTGCTGTGCTGCCAGCAAATAATGCATGCCGTATTGAATGCCGCTGAGCAGTAGCAATACCGTCAACATCACCGCACCATTCACGGGCATGAATTGCCGCATTAAAAATGACTGCAATGCCTTGGGTGAAGTGCCTATGGTTTTCAGCAATTCTATATCGGGCCGGCTGCTGGCAATGGTGAGTTGTATAAACAAACTGAACACCAGCATACCAAACAGCAACATTACCAAACCTATGCTGCCTACAATACCTACAATCCAGTTGACAATCACCCGCACTTTGCTGAAGCGGGTTTTATCAGTATTGGTACGCCAGCCGCGGTCAGCCAGGTATTTCACTAATTCGGGATCTGAAGGATCATTGGTTTTAATGACCAGGCGGGTAGTGAGTGGTGTAGTACTGTAGCCGTACAATTGGTTGGCCCAATCCATGCAGGATTGCGGAATTAAAATAGAATTCAAGCGGTCGGAAGTGCCTACAATATGACCTACCAATTCTGCTGAACTGCCCTTACCTGAGATCGTTATTTTCAGCGGAATTACTTTCAATGCTTCGATGGACAACTGTGGCAGATTTTGCTGGCTCATGGCCATACCCGTGTTGTACAAATCGATGAAGAATGTAGGTATGATGACAGGCAAATCCCGCTGTCCTTTTTGCCACTGCCAACTGTTGGTTTGTACATCAATAAATTCATCGGGTACACTTTCGAAATAAGCATCACTGTAAAAAGGAATGGCATCGCTGTAGCTACTCACATTCACCGAAAAATTCGACGCTGTCAACACGCCCATTTTTTCGACAAAAGGTTGTGACTGCAGGCTATCAGCTTCTGCTTTTGTAAAAGCACTCAATGCTTTATTGCTCTGCCTTTCGCCGGTGATTTGCTTGTTGATGACGAGAAAATCAGCCGTTTCATTGTCGTTGTTTTTGCCATGCAACAACTCATTAAAATTCATGAAGGTTTGCACAGCCAGCAAAATAAACATCATGGCTACACCCATGCCAATAGTAGCCATTAAAAAACGTACTTTACCAATACCGGCACGAATCAGTTTTTTGAGCAAGGGTTGTATGGAAGGCTGCGTGGCCATGGGTTACAATTGCAAATAACGGGTGTAAGAAAAATGCTGATCGTCGTCGAGATCGGTGAGCAAAAAACCAGCCTTGCGTTGGGTGCAGGCTTCTGCAATCAGCGCTGCTGCTTTGGCTGTATTTTGCTGATCGAGGTGGCTGAAAGGTTCATCCATCAGCAACCACTCAAAGGGTTGCACCAAGGCACGAATGATGGCAATGCGTTGCTGCTCGCCATAGCTACAAGTAGCCGCCTGCTGATGCAACACATGCGCCACACCCAAGCGTTCGGCCATTGCCTGCACATCTTCACTGCTGCAGTAAGGCGTAGCCGGCATGCGGCGTTTCAGTTCAATATTTTCTAAAGCTGTGAGCTGGCCAAACAACCGTAAATCCTGAAACACCACACTCAACTGTGTTTGTCTTATGTCCGCCAATGCTTCTTGCGAAAGTGCCGATACGGGTTGGTCGTTGTACAATACATTGCCCGTATAATCTTTGCGCAAATGCCAGATGATGTGGTGCAACGTGGTTTTGCCTGTACCGCTGGGGGCTTTCACCTTAATCCATTCGCTGGCATGCAGCTGCACTTGCTGGTTCCAGATTTGTGAGGAACGCTGCAATACTTTTTCCCGAATGGGTGTTGGTACAATATGGTCCAGTGTGATGGTCATGATAACGATAAAGACAACTCAGCAATATTAACCAAAAAACATTGCCATGGTTGAGTAACCATGGCAATGCACTTATTCAGGAACACAATTATTGCATTTCAATTTCAGCTTCCATGCGTTTGTACATTTCTTCCTCCTCTTTCTCTTTCGCCTTCATTTCGTCGGCTATGAACATGAGGTAACGCACCAGCTGCGGCAAGGTGTTTTTGCCCGGCGCCATTTGCATTTCACCTTTTGTCGTCAGTTTCTTGCCATCGAAGTTGCCCGAAGAAAACCATACTTCACCAAAGATTTCCTTAGAACGATTCAGGATGTTTTTCTCATGCACATCGCTGCTGTCAAACATGGTTTCAGGAATGCCTTTGAGGATAGATGGTGTGTTGAGGTAAAAACCAACACTCTGATCTTTCAAAGCAGTACGGGCTTGCTCGGGCAACTTGGCACCGGCTTTTCCGCTGGCATAGTTGGCGTACACTGTACTGTCGTTGCTGATGATCATCAGATCTCCTTCAATGCCGGCAAACACACCAAGCTGCGGCATGGGCTGCGTCATTTCACCATCTTCCACTTCTATTTGTGGTGATACAGGAATAATGCGGTTGCCTTCGCGGCGGATGCCTCCTTCTTTTTCGGCCAAACCAATCAACTTGTTGAATGCGGCTTTGTCGCCAATGCGAATGGCCATCAGCAATTTGCCGGTGGGTTCTACGCTTTTATAACTGGCGTCTTTACCAAATGTTTTTGATTCGAAAGCAAAATCGCTGAACATTACGGCAAAATCACCTTTAAAGGCTTTTGCAATTTCATCGGCAGTTACACCACCCTGACTTAAAGCCATATTTACCAAGGCTTCAACGCCCAGTTCTTTTACAAATGCAGGAAGCAATTCTGGCTTAAAGCTAAAGGCCGTTACACCATTTACATTGGCATTGGGATAACGTTCTACCAGACTCATATCCACCACAGGGCCGGCATATTTTTTCAGCAAATCGCCCAGCTTTTTGCCTACATAGCTATCACCTTCAATCACAATTTTGCCATCTTCAAAGTTGATGACAGAAGTACTGTATGCATCAGCCATCAATTCTTTTACCTGTGGCATCATGTTCATGAAAGGGTTGCTGGCTACACCTGCTGCAGACTCGCTGCTGGTAAACATGGCCACATCAGCAGGCTTTTCCATCAACTCATTGAATACATCAATGCTGGCAACGCTTTCATCTTTCTTCAGCTCAAAATATTTTTTGATGTCTTGCTTGGTATCAGTGGATAGTACAGGTGCTGTGGTATTGCCTGCTGCAGTATCGCCCATCAGGTCATTCATATCCACCATGCCATAATCTGCAGTGGATTGTTTACCCACCATCATCACCGCATCCTTTTTCCAACCAATAGAAACCATGGGCAGACTCACAACTGAAATGTCGCCCATCTTTTCAATCTTGGCGTCTTTGAATTGCTTGCCGATGAATGCTTCCAGTTTTGCAGCATCTTCCAATCCTGCTACCAGCTGAAAAGAAAGACTGCCACCGTTGAAATTCATTTCAGGTACGGCTACAAATACGCGGCTCTGAAAATCGATGCCGGCGTCTTTGAATTGCTTCCACATGTCCAGGGCTTCGGTATAACCGGTGTTGCCTTTTTCATCTTTCAGCACCTGCATCATGTTTTCGATGCTCAGCGAATCTTTCTCCAGTTTTTGTACCATGCTTTTTACATCAAAAGCCAGTACATAGCCTGCAGATTTGGGAATGTAACGTGTGTATTCGGGGCCTTTTTTGCCGCAGGAAGCCAGCACTATGGCGGCCAATACGAGGAGTCCTGCAAAACGGTTACGGTTCATAAGTGATAGTAGAATTTGACACAAAGATGCGGGGAATGCAGTGGATGCACAAACCCGCAGCCCGATAATACAAGGGCGGCAGTGAATGCCTCAAAGTGCTGGTTGTAGCTACCATGAGCGGCAGCAAAAACCTATAAACATTGGTTGTACAAACGGATTTTGCACCTGTGCAGAAAGCAGGTACTTTTCATGCATGAAATTTGAAACCAGAGAGCTGCCGGCCCGCAAACGCATTGCCATGGTAGCACACGACCATAAGAAAGATGATATTATTGAATGGGCATATTTTAACCGCGACATGCTGGCCAAACATGAACTGTTTGCCACCGGTACCACAGGTAGGTTGCTCGAAGAAAAACTGGACCGCCCGGTACGTAAACTCATGAGTGGCCCGTTGGGTGGCGATCAGCAAATTGGCGCCATGATTTCGAATGGCGAAATAGACATGCTTATATTTTTTTGGGACCCCATGGAAGCGCAACCGCATGATACCGACATTAAAGCGCTGCTTCGCTTAGCGGCCGTATGGAACATACCCATGGCTACCGACCGCAGCACCGCCGACTTTTTGCTCACCAGCCCGCTGATGCAGCACAAATACGAATGCAAAGTGCCCGACTACAGCACTTACCTCAAGCGTTCGATACCGCACTAACTCATGTACGATAATTATGAGTAAATGAATTTATTGACCCATCATTATTATTCATACCCACAGTTGAAACCGTAGGTATGAATACGGATTCATTTGGTTAGATAAAAACGTGCCGCCATTTCATTTTTCTTTGAAATGGATAAATCCATTTTCTACAAAACTGACCATCACATTGCACCCACGGTTGAAACCGTGGGCTGAAATCTGTAACCAAGAAAAATTCTTACACCTTGGTAATAGAATAGCCAAAAGCGTCACATAGGCGGGTAATAATTTGGATGAAATTACTATCACAACAAATCATAGCCCACGGTTTCAACCGTGGGATGCAATGAAGCCATGAATTTGGAAAAAACCGTTTCAACGGTTTTAAACACCCAGATTAGGCCGACACAGGCTACGGCTTTGACTGCATACTCTTGTACAGCACATCATGAATGCGGCTGCGGATGTTGAGGTCGAGCAGTGTACGATTATCGCCACCACCGGGATGCACCCGGTTGCTGAGGAAAATATATACCAGCTCAGTAGCAGGATCTACCCATACACAAGTACCAGTAAAGCCTGTGTGCCCGAAAGTGGCAGCAGAAACAAACTGCGCAGGATAAGCTGTTTTTTCATTGCGCAGGCTGTTGTTTTTCTCCGGCTTATCAAAACCCAAACCACGGCGGCTGATGGGTGTTTGATAACTGGTAAACCAATCAATGGTAGATTTTTTCAAATATTGCTTGCCATTAAACTGGCCACCATTCAACAGCATTTGATACAGTTTGGCAAGGTCTTCGGCATTGCTAAACAAACCAGCATGACCGGCCACATTGCCAAACATGGCTGCACCAGGATCATGCACATAACCCCAAACCAATTGCTGGCGAAAAACCTTTTCCTGCTCAGTAGGTGCAATGCTGCTATTGGCAAAATGCTCGTATGGTTTAAAGCCTGTAGTACGCATACCCATGGGCGCATAAAACTGCTGCTGCACATATTGCTCCAATGGCAAGCCACTCACAGCTTCTACCAACTTACCCAGCAAAATAAAATCATTATCACTGTACACATACTTCAGTTCTTTAGCAGCTACCGGGCTGGTATAAATGCGGCGATACATGGTATCTACCCAATCGTTGCGCATAAAGAGTTGGTCTGTTACCTCTACCGAAAAATTCGATTGTTTAAACGGCGTAAAAACCGCTGGCGAAGCTTTGCCAGTAGCTGCATCCGTTACTTCTTTGTAAAAAGGAATCCATGCTACCAAACCGGCCTGATGCAACAACAGGTTTTCTACCGTCAGGTTTTCCTTATCACCACCTTTGAGCCAAGGCAAATAATCGCTGGCTTTTTTCTTTACATCCACCTTGCCTTGTTCTACCAGTTTCATTACTGCTACTGTAGTAGCAGATATTTTTGTCACACTCGCCAAATCGAAAATGGTGCTGGTTTGCATGGGCAATGTTTGAGCCGCATCCAAATGGCCGTATGCTTTTTGAAACACCAGTTTGCCTTTGCGCAACACCGTTACCACACAGCCCGGCGTAGCACCTGCAGCAATGGCTTCTGCAGCAATGGCATCTATCTGGCGCAAGGTGTCGCTGCTCATGCCCACTGCTTCCGGGGCCACGGCAGCAAAGGATTTGGCCGCTGTAGCACCAGTGCCAAATTTCCAATTGCCTACGGTAACAGGCAATGACCCAGTGGCCGCAAATTGTCCTTTGAGCCAGCTGGCCGCCACCGTTTGAAACACAGAATCATCTTCATAACAAGCCACCAGGTTTTCATAGCCGGTAGAGTCGAACTGCGCCATAGCGTAAGGGTTGCCAAACAACAACAGTGAACTACCCTTTTTATTACCCAATGTTTTTACCAATGAAACTGCAGCTTCGCCCATGCTGAAATTGTTGGCCGCCTGACGACGCACATCATGTAAGCCCACCACAATGTTGGCGGGTTTGAAGGCATTGATTTTTTTCAGCAATGAATCGGCCGTTGCTGCAGTGCCATTTTTCAATGGCATAAAAAATACCTGATGCTGTTGAGCTTTCATCAACCTGGCCATAGGAATGTCAGGCACATTTCCTACTAAGATGTACGCTGTTTTGCTGCCGGCTTTTGGCTTGGTATGCATTGCATTTCCTCTTACCACTGTAAGTGCTTGTGTGGCTACTTCTTTGCGCAGCACATCTACCTGAGCATTCAAATCGTTCAGCAAATTGGTTTCATTTACTGTAGCAGTTTTACCCAACACATAATCGTATTTCGCTTCCAGCACCCGCTTGCATTTATGATACACATCATTCCAGGTCAATCTTCCTGCCTCGATGGCTTTTTTAATGGCATCAATGGTTTTGGGTACATCGGCGGGCAGGCACAGCATGTCGTTGCCGGCAATGATGCTTTGCACAGCAGCTTCGCCACTGGGAAAATATTTGGCCACCCCTTTCATTTCCAATGCATCCGTAAATGTGAGCCCGTTATAACCGAGCTCATTGCGCATCAGCGTGGTAATATTATTGTAAGAAATAGAAGTTGGTTTGTTTGGGGTGCTATCAATGGCTGGAATACTAAGATGCGCTACCATAACACTACCAATGCCTTTGGCAAAAATTTCTTTGAAAGGATACAGCTCCAACGCCGTCAGCTCATCCATGTTTTTATTGATGATGGGCAAATCGTAATGGCTGTCTACACTCACATCGCCGTGACCGGGAAAATGTTTGGCACAAGCCATTACACCGGCATCTTGCATGCCTTGCATAATGCGGGTGCCCATGAGGGCTACTTTGTATTTGTCTTCACCAAAACTGCGCACCCCTATCACCGGGTTGGCGGGGTTATTATTGATATCAACCACCGGCGCATAGTTCACATGTATGTTCATCCGCTTGCATTGGTCGGCAATGGCCTGCCCCACTTTGTACACCACGGCTGCATCATTTACCGCACCCATAGTAAGCTGATATGGAAATGATTTCACACCTGCGAAACGCATGCCCAATCCCCATTCACCATCTACCGTAACCATAATGGGCGTTTTGGCCTTGGCCTGAATGCTGTTGAGCAGTGCGGCCTGCTGCGCCGGACTACCTTGGAATAAACACACTGCACCTACATTGTATTTACCTACCCAATCGTTGGCCAAACTATCAAACATGATGGGATTGCCTTTGGCATCCATACTGCTGGTACGTATCACCATGAGCTGCGCAATGCGTTCTTCATTGCTCAACGATTGAAACACACTATCTACCCATTGTTGCTTTTGCGCCATCAACTGACCAGCACACAACATCGACATCATAAAAAGCAAGCGACGCATTTCTGAACTATTTATTGTTACTAAGGTTACGAGGGTACAAGTTTACGAGTTTACAAGTTCTCGTCCCGATAGCTATCGGGATTAGAAGTTACAGTGTTCCAAAGTTCATCAACCGATTGTGCTACCAGTTTTGCCCTTCCGACTCCGGTCGTTCCGGCTTTCGGACTTTCGGACTTTCTGACTTCACGTCTTTCTCCCAACTACTGTCTCCGGACTCTCCGTCTTTCCGACTTCCCGACTATTCCCTACATTGCCATCGCTGGATTTTTCCGGCAATCACATCTATTGATGCAGTGTTCTACCAAACTTTAATGAAAACAACCATGAACGTAAAACATGTATTGCTCGTTGGTCTTTGCCTCTGTGGCACTGCAGCCATGGCGCAGCCAACGCTCAAACAGGCCGGCAAATATGCCCAAACCATTACGCCTGCCGATTTGAAAAAACACCTGACCATTGTGGCCAGCGCCGAAATGGAAGGTCGGGAAACCGCTACCCCCGGCGAATACAAAGCCGCAGCCTACATCATCGAACAAATGAAAGCCATTGGCCTGCAACCCGGCAACAATGGCCAGTGGACACAATCGTACAACGTGTACCGCGACAGCCTGACCGAAGCTTCGCTGGAAGTAAATGGCAGCAAGCTGAACCTCTACAAAGATTTCAGTGCTACTACAGCTAACTACAACAGCCACATGAGTTTTGGCGAAGTTGTGTATGTAAACATGGAAGACAGCCTTTGGAAAAACAACAAAGTAGATGTGAGTGGCCGGCTGGTGCTGGTACGCATGAAAGCCCCAGCGGCCGGTGCCGGTGGTCGTGGCTTTTTTGGCGGCCCCGCTATGGTGGTGGGTCAGCTGCAGGCCAAAGGCGCTGCTGCCGTACTCGTACTGGGCGATCGCATCAACGATGGCAAAGAACCTGTGATGAGTGGTATGACGGTAGTAAAAGATCCTGCCCGCCAAGGCATCAACTTCTTTAGCGTATCTGACGCTGCTGCTGCACAACTGTTGGGTGCCGATGCTGCTACTGAAAAAGGCGGCAAACTGCAGAGCAAAAACATCAAAGCCAGTGTGCACTTCAGCTACCACGAAAAGCAAATCACTCTGGTGAGCAACAATATCCTCGGCTTTTTGGAAGGCACCGATAAAAAAGATGAGTTCCTGGTGGTAACCGGTCATTATGATCATATTGGCCGCCGTGGCGATATCATCAACTATGGTGCCGATGACGATGGCAGTGGCACCGTAAGTGTGCTGGAGCTGGCCGAAGCTTTTGTAAAAGCCAAAGCAGAAGGCAAGGGCCCCCGCCGCAGCATTTTGTTTATGACTGTGAGTGGTGAAGAAAAAGGTTTGTGGGGTAGTGCACACTACGGCAACAATCCTGTGTATCCGTTGGAAAAAACAACCGCCAACCTCAACATCGATATGATTGGCCGCACCGATACCGTGTACGAAAGCAAAAAAGATTCTGCTTTGTATGTGTACCTCGTAGGTGAAGACAAGCTGAGCAGCGACCTGCCCGGCGTATCTGTACTGGCCAACAAAAATTTGAAAATGGTGCTCGATGGCCGCTACAACGACCCGCTGGATAAGAGCCGCATTTACTTCCGCAGCGACCACTACAATTTTGCCAAGCATGGTGTACCCATCCTGTTTTACTTCGATGGCATTCACCGCGACTACCACCGCCCAACCGATACGGTAGACAAAATTGAATTTGAGCTGATGGCCAAACGTGCCCAGCTGGTATTCCTCACCGCCTGGGAAATAGCCAACCGCAACGAGATGCTGAAGCGTGACAAGCCATTGCCTGCTACAGCACTCACCAGATAATGTTGAGGTTAGAAGTACGAGTTACGAAGTGTCTTCAACCATGTAAAAGCGTAGGAATTTTTCCTACGCTTTTTCTTTTTTGGGGGTCAGCGGTGGTACTACTATGTATCAGCAGTGGCGTTGGCACCATTCAACCAATTACTACTATGTAGCTTTCCCTTTTTTGTCCGCTACTTCAGGAAAGGCCGTATTGCTTTCAGTAATTTTTAATGTAACTATATTTGTTACATTAAAAACAAGTCCTACATTTGCCCCATTATGAACAATGCCAGGTTTGCAACCAACATGCACATTCTCACCCTGCTGGCCAGCATGCCTGGCGAGTGGCAGAGTTCTGAGTGGCTGGCCACCAGCATCAACATCAACCCCGTGATGGTGCGCAAAGAACTGAGTGTGTTGCAGGCAGCAGGGCTGGTAGTAACCCGCAAAGGCAAAGATGGCGGATCGATGCTGGGCAAGCCCCCGGCAGCCATTACACTGGCCGAAGTGTATGCCGCCATCAAACAATCGGAAGTGCTGGGCCGCAAAAACCTGAACCCCAATCATAAATGCCCTGTAGGCAAAAACATCAATAAAAAACTCGATCAACTGTTTCTGGAAACAGACGAGATAATAGCTGCTTTTTTAGCAGGCAAAACCCTCGCCAGTTTTGTAGCCCAATTTCACCGTTAATTTTTTTTATTCATAATTGTAACATTTTTAATTACATTTTATTCTATGAAAACAGGTATCACAGGCGCCACCGGACAGCTGGGTCAGCTGGTAGTAGCACAACTCTTACAAAGAACCGAAGCCAGCCAGTTGGTGGCTCTCGTTCGCAACACAGAAAAAGCCGCATCACTCGGCATTGAAGCAAGGGCATTCGATTACAGCCAACCCGATGTATATGCATTGCAGGGTATTGATCAACTCTTGTTGATTTCGGGCAATGAAATTGGCCAACGCAAAACACAACACGGAAATGTAATTCGTGCTGCACAGCAAGCCGGCGTACAATTGATAGTATACACCAGTTTGTTGCATGCCGATACATCTCGCATTAGCCTTGCCGAAGAACATGTGGCCACAGAGCAATTGTTGCAGGCATCGGGCATACCGCATGTGATTTTGCGCAATGGCTGGTACAACGAAAACTATGCAAACGCGATAGCAGGTGCATTGCATGCAGGCGCCATAGCAGGCAGTTCGGGTGATGGCAAAATTTCTTCTGCCGCCCGTATAGATTTTGCGGAAGCTGCAGCTGTGGTGCTGACAAGCACCGGCCACGAAGGCAAAGTGTACGAACTAGCAGGCAGCAGCAGCTATACGCTTACCGAGCTGGCTGCCATTGTAGCGGAGCAAGCAGGCAAGCCCGTGCAGTACAACAACCTGCCGGTAGCAGACTACGCCAAACTACTCAGCAGTTTTGGCTTGCCCGAACCATTGGCAGCAACCATTGCCGGATGGGAAACAGGCATTGCGCAAAACGATTTGCTGGACGAACAGCAGCAACTGGCGCAATTGATTGGCCGCCCCACCACACCCATCGCTGAAACAGTACGTGAAGTGTTGGCTGGTGCTGCACAGTAATTTTCCATAATCCTTCAATAAAAAAGCGAAGCGCCAAAACGCTTCGCTTTTTTACTATTGATACAGGAGAAAAGATAGCTGGAAGTAACGGTCATGTATTACTGCAAAAGACTCGTACTTCTTACCTCGTACTTCTTTCCTTAACCTCTGCGGGAAGGACCAGTGCGGCGGTCGACTTTGTTTTCGGCACGGTCGCGGCGGTTTTCTTTACGGTCTCTTTTGTCTTCGGCTTTATCGCGGCGGTCTTCTTTTTTATCCCGTACATCTTCTTTGCGGTCTCTTACATCTTCGAGTTTATCGCGGCGGCCACCATCGTGTTGGGCATCCCGTACATCTTCGCGTTTGTCGCGACGGTCTTCGGCTTTGTCCCGCTTGTCTTCGCGGCGGTCGCGGCGGTTTTCCTTGCGGTCACGAACGTCTTCTTTTTTGTCCCGTACATCTTCTTTGCGGTCGCGGGTTTGGGCCTGGGTGGTAAAAGTGGCGAGTGCAATGGCGGCAGTCAGCAGGAGTTGTTTGGTAGTAGTGCGTGTCATGTTCTTTCGGTTTTTGTGCAGGTATGACGCAGCATGACGAGGGAACGTTTAATGAGGGGTGGAGATTTTTTTTGGGGAGGACGGCCAATAGCTGCGCATGATACTGACAATTGCACCGCCTACCAAAGCAGCATAACAACACCACCAATACCAATAGGGAAGGATGTTGTTGTCAAAATACATTTTCATTTTTTCAAGCATTCCCGGTGGTTGTTCTTCAACATTGATCACTTTACAAATTACTCCGCCACAAGTCATAACTTCATTATTAGGTGGTGGATCTGCAAAAATGTAAAACGTATCTCTTGCCAAAGCATATCGTTTGTGTTCGTTAATCAAACAGATATTGATGAGGCTTACAAAATCGTTGAACGTGGCAGATGGCAACAATACTGCCGCCACTACCCTATTGGTATCGTGAGTGAGCTTTAGTTGTAAGGCTTCTTGTTGTATCATTTGCAGCGACAGTTTGCTTTGTGCAGCAACTTCTCCTAACCAAAATCTGGTTTGCTGCTTGCTTTGCACCCTCTGCTCAATGCCCGGAACTGTATATGCCATGAATTGATCGTCTTCCGGATTTTTATCCTTTGGTAAATAAAAACTTACTGTAGTTGGGGGGTGCAGCTTAGGCTCCGCGGTATAATAAAAAAGCGGAAACAGCAGCAGTAAGCTGATGAAGCCAGGCACATAATATAGTTTTGGTAGCATGTATTGTTGATGCAATGGGTTGCTGGATTGCACACACTATCTGGCATAATTCATGTCATCCATGCAGCTTAGATACGCTACAACTCATAGCTGATTTATGTACAACAGCTGATGGGCTGCCGGATGGAAGCGGTAGCCCCCGACGCCGCAGGTCGGGGCTACAAGCGGACAGCCGGAACTGTTGCTGAGCATGCACCGCTGCTGACAGCCCCAATTAATCTCTACGCTTATTAATGTGTGATGCCGCCCCTACAGGGCTTTTGGATTAAGGGCTTGTTGTATCCATGGGCGTTGCCCATGGCTGAAGTAGGTCGCCCTTGCAGGGCTGGGAAAGCAAATGGACGACAGACTACGGACCACCGACTCCGGTCTTCCGGACGCTGATTGAAGAGATGCTTCCTTCGTCAGCATGACGAAAACTCCCGGCTTCCGTCTTCCGGACTTTCGGTCTTCCGGACTTCCCGTCTTTCCGTCTCCGGACTACTATCTACCGACTCTCCCCGAACCCCTATTTTTGCCGGCTACAAGGAGAAACTGCGAGTGCCCGATATTATACAACTGCTACCAGACCACATTGCCAACCAGATAGCCGCCGGAGAAGTGATTCAGCGACCAGCCAGTGCCGTAAAGGAACTGCTGGAAAACGCCATTGACGCCGGGGCTACCGACTTACAACTGATTGTAACCGATGCAGGCAAAGGACTGGTGCAGGTGATAGACAATGGCAAGGGCATGAGTGCGACCGATGCCCGCATGGCCTTTGAGCGGCATGCCACCAGCAAAATCAAAACCATCGAAGACCTGTTTAGCCTGCGTACCATGGGCTTTCGGGGCGAGGCGCTGGCCAGCATTGCGGCCGTGGCACAGGTGGAACTAAAAACCCGCCGGGCCGAAGACGAACTGGGCACTTTCATCCGCATCGAAAACAGCGTGGTGGTACAGCAAGAGCCGGTGCAATGCCCCGTGGGCACCAGCATCAGCATGAAAAATGTGTTTTTCAATGTGCCGGCCCGCCGCAATTTTTTGAAAAGCAATAACACCGAGCTGCGCAACATCATGGATGAATTTACCCGGGTGGGCATGGCTTTTCCGGATGTGCGGTTTAGCCTTACCAGCAACGGGCAGCAGGTGTTTATGCTGGAAAAAGGCAGCCTCAAACAGCGCATTGTACAACTGCTGGGCAGCCAGTACAATACCAAGCTGGTACCCATTAAAGAAGATACCGATTACCTCACCATCAGCGGTTTTGTAGGCAAGCCCGATACGGCCCGCAAAACCCGTGGCGACCAATACTTTTTCATCAACAACCGCTTTATTAAAAGTGCCTACCTCAACCATGCGGTAACCCATGCATATGAAGACCTGCTGGCGAAAGACAGCTACCCTTCGTATGTGCTGTTTATACAACTTGACCCGCAGCATGTGGACATCAACGTGCACCCCACCAAGCAGGAAATAAAGTTTGATGATGAAAAGATTGTGTATGCTTTTGTGCAGGCTGCCATCAAGCATGCACTGGCGCAGTTCAGCATTGCGCCGTCGCTTGATTTTAGCCTCAATGCCGATATACAACAACTGGATGCCGTGAGTAAACCGGTGACCGATGACATAGCCGAACGCACCATCAGCAGCAGTTTGTACCAAACCTTTACACAAAAAAATCAGGCGCACAAAATTGAACCCAGTGCTGGTGCCATGCGCCCCATGCCCGGCAGTTGGATAGCAGAAAAACAACAGACGGTTGACATTCAAAAAGCTGCTCAACAAGCGGGTGGCTTCAGTTCTCCCCCACCGGGGGAGTTAGAGGGGGCTGCTGGCTGGCAAAGTGAACTGGCCAAACTAAAAGAGCAACTCTTTGAGATTTCGCCCAAAACGCCATACTACGATTTTGAACATGAGCAGCGGCCCATCAGCCGCGAAAAGCGTTTTCAGTGGATACCCGAAACGCCGCTCATGCAGGTACACTGGGCGTACATCATTGCCATTACCAACCATGGCTATTTGCTCATTCACCAGCAGGGTGCTCACGAACGTATTTTGTATGAGCAATTGCAAAAAGCCATCTTCGGTAAACCCATTGCCACACAGCAAAGTCTGTTTCCGGTGAGCATTGAATTGCAACCTGCCGATGCTGTGCTGCTGACAGAACTTTTGCCCGATATGCTGCAACTCGGCTATCAGGTAGAACCCTTTGGCCACAACAGTTTTATTATACACGGCACGCCTGCCGATGTAGACAGCGGCAATGAGCAAAAAGCCATTGAGCACATACTGGAACATTACAAAAACTTCATTGCAGAAGTGAAGTTTAGCCGCCGCGAAAAACTCATTCGCACCCTGGCCTGGCAGCAAAGCATCAAGGCGGGCCGCAACCTCAGCGAAAAGGAAATGCGCAGCTTGGTGGAGCAACTGTTTTTATGTACCACGCCCAACACCACACCAGGCGGCAAGCCTACGTATGTGGAGTACTCCACCGATCAGCTGCAGAGAATTTTCGGGTAACATTCGGCTGCACCAATAGCTGTGCGTGGCTGTATTAAAAACGATACCGACTGTTGAATTGCAGTAGTTGCTCCCTTATAAACCGAATGGTAGCCAAACCACCCATGAGCGGCGCACCAATACGGCGCCAAATGAGTACCAGCAAGGCGGCAGCTACACCTCCACCCAACAGTACACCAGCCAGTGTACCCCAAGCTACTATGGCCAATCCGCTTAGGCTGATAGACGTAAGCCATACCATCAAACCGGTAACTACTATACCGGCCAGCGCAAACCAGCCAAACCACAATAGCAGTAAGATGTTGCGAAAAATTTTCAATGTTTTCATACTGTAGTTGTATCCATTTACATACCAAAAAACACAATCCCCCGCCATACTGGCAGGGGATTGAAATATTTAAGACTTTTTAAGCTAAAAGCCGAAGGCTAAAGGCTCCTCTCCTTTTAGAGAGAGGCGGGGATGAGGGTTTGTATTACGCTTCCTTCTCCACCAATCTAAAGCCGTTACCGTGGATATTTACAATCTCCAGGTTTTCGTCTTCCTTCAGGTATTTGCGCAGCTTGGCAATGTACACATCCATACTGCGGCCGTTGAAATAGGTATCGCTACCCCAAATTTTCTTGAGGGCTTTTTCGCGGGGCAGCAGGTCGTTTTTGTGCTCGGCCAGCATACGCAGCAGTTCATTTTCTTTGGGGCTCAGTGTTTGTGTTTTGCCGGCAATGCTCAGCTCCCGCAGCTTGGGGTTGAAGTGGAAATTGCCCAAGTCAAACTCCATGTTTTCCTGTTCGCGGTTCATCTCTTCATTGCGCTTCAAAATGGCTTTGATTTTGTGCAGCAACACCTCGCTGTCGAAAGGCTTGGTGATGTAGTCATCGGCACCCAGTTTGTAGCCTTGAATGATGTCTTCTTTCATGGTTTTGGCACTCAGGAAAAACAGCGGTATATCCGGATCTACATCGCGGATTTCTTCGGCCAGTGTAAAGCCATCCATATTGGGCATCATTACATCCAGCAAGCATATATCAAACTTCTCCCGTTGAAAAGCAGCAAGACCAAGGCGGCCGTCACGCTCCAGGGTTACATCGTAGTCGTTCAGTTCGAGGTAGTTCTTCAATACCATGCCCAGATTGGTGTCATCTTCGCACAGCAGAATCTTGTATTTCTTTTCCATATCAATGGTGTTTGTACAAATAAAAATAGAAAATAGCAGCCCCCCGTCCAATAAATTGTTAATGAGCGGGTTAATGCTGCATGCAGGCTATGGCGTTTACCTGTATTTTAGTCACTGCGATCTGACAATTTGTAACCACCGATTGCAACTGTATACAAGTTGTAGTAGTACCCAAAACACATGGCTATGATTCTTACTTCTGATAATACGTTCAAAAAACTCATTGTGATTGGCGACCGGGTGCTCATTCGTCCAAGCAAGCCCGAAGAGAAAACCGTGAGTGGCCTGTATTTGCCACCAGGGGTACAGGAAAAGGAAAAAGTGCAGCAAGGATATGTCATCAAAACCGGGCCGGGCTATGCCATACCCATGCCGGTAGATAGTGAGCCGTGGAAAGCTGAAGAAGATCAGGTAAAATACATTCCGTTGCAAGCCCGTGAAGGCGACCTTGCCATTTTTTTGGTAAGTGGTGCTACAGAAGTTATGTATGAAGGTGAAAAGTATTTTATTGTACCGCAAAGCGCCATACTGATGCTGGAGCGGGAAGAAGATTTATAACCTATTTTAGGGCCGGTCTGCATCAGTGCAGCGCCGCTTATCTTTACCGCATTAGAACAGTGCCATTGGAAACACCAGCCGTACCTACGAAAACGTATACTCTCAACGAGGAACAGGAGAAAAACGAAATCCTGCGGAAATACCGTGCCTTGCTACGGGTGCTCAAACCCAAGCTTAAGCCCGGCGACCGGGAGCTGGTGCGGCATTCATTTGAAATGGCCGCCGATGCCCACAAAACCATGCGGCGCAAAAGCGGTGAGCCTTACATTTTACACCCCATTGCCGTGGCCATGATTTGTGCCGAAGAAATTGGCCTTGGGGTACGCAGCACTATTTGTGCCCTGCTGCACGATACGGTAGAAGACACCGAAGTAACGCTGGAAGATGTGCAGCGGGAATTTGGCAATGAGATAGCCCGCATTGTAGACGGTCTTACTAAAATCAGCAATGTAATAGATGCCAGCAGCAGCCAGCAAGCCGAAAATTTTAAAAAAATACTGCTCACTCTAACCGATGACCCAAGGGTGATTTTGATAAAACTGGCCGACCGCCTGCACAACATGCGTACCCTGGACAGCATGAAGCGGGAAAAGCAGTTGAAAATAGCCAGCGAAACCATTTGGGTGTACACGCCGCTGGCACACCGCATGGGCCTGTATGCTATTAAAACGGAGCTCGAAGATTTATCCATGAAGTACATGGAGCCCGATGCCTACCGCGACATAGCCCAAAAACTGGCCGAAACCAAACGGGAACGCAGCCGCTACATCAACGAGTTCATTCGCCCACTCAAAGAAAAAATAGAACAAACCGGGCTGAAGTTTGACATCTACGGCCGGCCCAAAAGCATACACTCCATCTGGAATAAAATCAAAAAGAAAGGTGTAAGCTTTGAAGAAGTGTACGACCTCTTTGCCATCCGGGTCATTCTCGATTCGGAATTACAAGCCGAAAAAGCCGACTGCTGGAAGGTGTACAGTATCATTACCAGCGAGTATCAGCCGCAACCCGAACGCCTCCGCGACTGGCTGAGCCGCCCCAAAAGCAATGGCTACGAAGCTTTGCACACCACTGTAATGGGGCCACAAGGCCGCTGGGTAGAAGTGCAGGTGCGCAGCCGCCGTATGGATGAAATAGCCGAACGTGGTTTGGCCGCCCATTTCAAATACAAAGAAGGCACGGGGCATGAAGACCGTTTTGACAAGTGGTTTCAGCAGATACGGGATGTGATTGGCTCACCCGATGCCGACTCGGTAGACTTTCTGAATGATTTCAAAACCAGTTTTCTGGCCGAAGAAATATATGTGTATACGCCACGGGGCGATGTAAAAATGCTGCCCGCAGGCAGTACTGCCCTCGACTTTGCGTTTTACATCCACAGTGCCATTGGCAGCAAAACCATTGGTGCCAAAGTAAACCACAAGCTGGTGCCCATTGGCCACAAACTGCGCAGCGGCGATCAAATTGAAATCATTACCAGCAACAAGCAAAAGCCGCATGAAGATTGGCTGAACCTGGTAATTACGGCCAAGGCTAAAAGCAAAATAAAAGATTCACTAAAAGAGGAAAAACGCAAAATAGCCGACGACGGCAAATACATTTTGCAGAAGAAACTGGAAGGCATGAAAGCGGCTGTTACGCCCGGCAACGTGGAGCTCATAACCCAGTTTTACAAGCTCTCTTCTTCGCTGGATTTGTATTACAATATCGCCATAAAAAATATCGACCTCAAAGAGCTGAAAGAATTTCAGGTGTTTGGCGACCGGCTTGATTTGCCAAGACCTAAGCATCAGGAGCACAAACCGCAAGAGCATCACCACGATCACCACAAACCACTTGTTCCTCCGAAAGACACGGAGCTGATTATTTTTGGCGAAAGCGGCGACCAGTTTAAATACACGCTGGCCAACTGTTGCAAGCCCATTCCAGGCGATGATGTATTTGGCTTTATAACAGCTACCGAAGGCTTGAAAATACACCGCACCAGCTGCCCAAATGCTGCCAGGCTGCTGGCTAACTATGGCCACCGGGTGGTAAAAACCAAGTGGGCCAAAAACAAAGACATCGCTTTTCTCACCGGTATTAAAATCATTGGGCTCGATGATGTGGGTGTTATCAATAAAATAACCAACATCATTAGCGGCGACATGCGCATCAACATCAATGCCCTTACCATCGAAAGCCGCGATGGCTTGTTTGAAGGCAACATAAAAGTGTATGTGCACGACAAAGAAGAGCTGAACGAACTGGTGAGCAGGCTCAAAAGTTTGCGTGGCATACAAACGGTTGACCGGTTTGATCCTGAAGAAAACAAGTAGTGTTTGTTTGGCTTGTGGCAAACGGTAGCGACAGTTTCACGAAGGCTTTATCCAATGCTGTCCGGCATTTTCCTTAGTTTAGCATGCTGCCTGATGTAATACGATTGCTGCCTAAGAAGTATATTCATCAGATATGGATCCAAACTCACTAACGCAACTTGAACGCTTCAAAAATGAAGTAGGCATCAAGTTTCAGTTGTTCAACAGCCTGTTTACCAGCCTGCCTTTTCATCGCATTGAAAAAACGGGTATCCTTTTGTCGTTGCTACTCAGCAACTGCGAAGAAGGCTACGACAAAGGCATGAGCCCCGTAGACATTCTCAACGATTTTTTTGATAAACATACCGGTCGCAAATCGGAAGAAGAACGCATTGATTTGCTGTTTCGTTTTTTGCAATATGCCGAGCGGCAAATTGTGTTGTTTGATGCGCTGGAAGATGCAGCGTTCAGAGACCTGCACGACTTTGCCGGTACCGGTTCGCTCAAGCAACTACAGGCAGGGGTAGAGCAGGAAAATCAGCAGGCTGTGCTGCAAGAACTGATGCAGCATTTTGCCATTCGGCTGGTGCTTACTGCACACCCTACGCAGTTTTATCCAGGCGAAGTGTTGGGCATTATTCATGACCTCGCCAAAGCCCTGAGCGAAGACAATAACGCACAGGTAAATATGTACCTGCAGCAGCTGGGCAAAACACCTTTTTTGAAAAAAGAAAAACCTACCCCATATGATGAAGCCATCAGCCTGGTGTGGTTTTTAGAAAATATATTTTATGCTGCAGCAGGTCGTATTCTGTTTTTTATGAAACGGCACCTGCAGTATGTACCCAACCCGAAAAACCCTATTATCCGGTTGGGTTTTTGGCCGGGCGGCGACCGTGATGGTAACCCATTTGTAAAAGTGGATACCACATTGAAAGTGGCCAAAGAACTGCGCACCAGCATTTTAAAATGCTACTACCTGGATATCCGGAAACTGAAGCGCCGCCTCACTTTTAAGGGTGTTACCAAACCTTTGGCCGAACTGGAAAAGCTACTCTACGACCATGTATTTGTGCCGGGTTACGAAAGCGAATTGGTGCTGCAGGATATTTTAGGGCCGCTGTTGCACATTCGGCAAACACTGAAAAAAGAGCACAACGGGTTGTTTATTCATTTGGTAGAAACCCTCATTAATAAAGTAGAAGTGTTTGGGCTTCATTTTGCTTCGCTGGATGTGCGGCAAGACAGCAGTGTACACACGGCACTGTGGCAAGAGCTGGCCAAAGTGCCTGGCATTTTGCCAGATGGCTATGCCCAGTTGGATGCCGTAGGCAAAATGGATGCCATTATGCAATTGCAGCAGCAATTGTCGCCCAATGTGCTGAGCAACGAAATACATCAGGATACGTTGAAAATACCAGCCACCATCTGCGAAATACAGCGGTTGAATGGTGAAGCCGGTTGCCACCGCTACATTATCAGCCAGTGCCAGAGTGCACTAAATGTGCTGGAAGTATTTGGCCTGTTTTTGCTGAATGGCTGGCAACCAGAAAAAATGCCGGTAGACATTGTGCCTTTGTTTGAAACCATCGACGACTTGCAAGGTGCGGCGGCCATTATGGAAACATTGTACATGCAGCCCGGCTACCGGGAGCACCTGCGCCGCCGCGGCCATCAGCAAACCATTATGCTGGGCTTTAGCGATGGCACCAAAGATGGCGGCTATCTTATGGCCAACTGGTGTATTTACAAAGCCAAAGAAGAACTCACCATGCTCAGCCGCAAGTATGATATTGAGGTGGTATTTTTTGATGGCCGTGGTGGCCCGCCCAGCCGTGGCGGTGGCAAAACGCATAAGTTTTACGCCAGCATGGGGCAAAACATTTCGAACCGCGAAATACAATTAACCATACAAGGACAAACCGTAAGTTCCAACTTTGGCACCGTAGATGCTGCACAGTTCAACATGGAGCAACTGATGAATGCCGGTTTGAGCAGCACCCTGTTTGCCTCAAAACTATCCACCCTGGAAAAAGCAGAAGAGCAAATACTGGTAGAACTGGCCAACCTCGGGTACAAAAGTTATCAGGGATTGAAAAATCACCCCAACTTTTTGGATTACCTGAGCAGTGCCAGTCCGCTACGCTTTTATGCCGACACCAATATTGGCAGCCGGCCGGCCAAGCGGGGAGGCTCTGCAAAACTGGCGTTGAAAGACCTGCGGGCCATCCCATTTGTAGGTGCATGGAGCCAGATAAAGCAAAACGTAACCGGCTATTATGGCGTGGGCACGGCTTTGCATCATTTTGAAACTGCCGGCCGTTGGCAGGAAGTGGCCGATCTCTATCAGCAATCGTTGTTCTTCCGCACACTGATTGATAACAGCGAAATGGCCATGAAAAAATGCTTCTTTCCGCTAACGGCGTACCTGGGAGAGCATGCCGTATATGGCAAAGTATGGCATATGATACACGACGAGTATAACCTTACCCGCAAAATGGTGCTGAAACTGAGCGGTAATACCGAACTTATGGGCAACTACCCGGTGGAGCAGCTGAGCATACAAATGCGGGAACGCATTGTAATACCGCTCACAACCATACAGCAGTTTGGGCTGGCACAGCTCCGGCGTATGGAAGAACAGGTAATGACCTCGCCACTCAAAAACAAATACGAAAAGCTGGTGATGCGTTGCTCTTTTGGCATTATCAATGCTGGCAGAAACAGTGCTTAAAAAGTTTTTTATCCCTCGGTCATATTCTTGCAAAGGAAATTCAGCATTACAACAATGAATTTCTTACTTTGCAATAAGTAAATACCCCAAAAACCATTTCGCTTACCAACCCATTTTTACTGAAGAAAAGTGATATACTCCTGCGGGTACAGTTACAAAACTTGTAGCGTAGGTGTTGCCTATTGCTATTGCAATTGTAGCTGCTGCTTTTCTTAAGAACCCAAGATTGATTGAATAAACTTCGCCATTTATCATTTAATAGCATAAACCTAACAAGCATGAAACACGTTTACTTTCAAAAAGCCATGGCAGGTGCCCTCCTGCTATTGGGCACACACATTGGCTTTGGCCAACAGGGCGGAGTATTAGATGCTACAACTTTTGGAGCCGGTGTATCCGGCGGAAATAACTTTATCTCCAATACCGCCATTACATCTACTGGCAAAATCATCATTGCCGGTGATTTTAACTCAGTGGATGGCAATACCAAAACCAATCTGGCTCAGTTGAATTCGAATGGCAGTTTTGATGCCAGTTTCAACACGGGTGGCAATGGTCCTAATGCCATTGTAAGAGCTCTTCGCATCCGCAGCGACAATAAAATCTGGATTGGTGGTGCGTTTACACAATTCAATGGAGCTGCAGCCCCGGGCGGCATTTTGTTGCTGAATGATGATGGTAGCCGTGATGTATCGTATGCACCTGCCAGTGGCACCAACCTTCGTGTCAATACCATTGGTATTCTTTCAAGTGGCGATATTGTAGCAGCCGGATTATTTACCACTTTCAATGGTAGCTCTGTTGGAAAAATTGCCCGTATCTCAGCTACAGGTGTGCTCAACACCACTTTCAACACCAATATTGGTACAGGTGCAACCGTCGGTGATTTTGAAAGAATTGCCGTTCAACCTGATGATAAAATTATTGCCGTAGGCAATGTGACTACTTTCAACGGCGCTTCAATTGGCAGAGTAGTGCGTTTGAATGCCGATGGCACCACTGATGCTACATTTATGACCAACATTGGCACTGGAGCCAACAATACTGTGAGAGCCGTAGCTGTGCAAAGCGATGGTAAAATTTTGCTTGGTGGCGACTTTACCAATTGGAATGGGTCTGCCGTTGTTCGTTTGGTTCGGCTCAACCCCGATGGTACGGTTGATGCAACTTTTACTGCAGGTGCTAACTCATCCATTACTGCCATTTTGGTAAAAAGCGATGATTCATTTTTGTTAGGTGGCTCATTTACCATTTCGGGTACTACCACACCATCCGTACTGCCTACCCGCAACAGCATCTCTTCGTTCAATGCCAATGGCACTGTTAATACCAACTTTGTACCCAACCCTGGCGCAAATAGCGGCGGTTTTGTAAACCAACTGGCGCTGCAGAGCGATGGTAAAATTGTTGCCGTGGGCAGCTTCACTACATTCAATGGTGCTACCCGCACCCGCATAGCCCGCCTGCATGGCGACCTTACTGCTGCAATCACTGCACAAACGGCCACTATCACCGGCATTTCTGCAAACAATGTGTATGCCTTGGGCAGTACAGATGGTAGCATCGTGGCTAAAGTAGTTCCCAACGGTGCTACCCCAGTAAGTGGCAACGTTACTGCTCAGGTTTTCTTTGATGGTAGTGTGCAAAGCGTAGGCAACATTCCTTACCTGCAGCGTCATTATGAAATTACCCCGGCCTCCGGTACTACTGCCCGTGTAACGCTTTATTTTACACAGGCCGAATTTGATGCCTTTAACGCTGTACCAAATGGCAACGACCTGCCATACAATGGCGCTGATGTCGAAAACAATAAAGCCAATATCCGTTTCACTAAATATGCAGGCTCAAGCTCTCCCAACGATGGCAACCCGGCCAACTATAGTGGTGGCACTACCATTATCGATCCGGTAGATACAGACATCATCTGGAACAGTACCACCAGCAAATGGGAAATCAGCTTTGATGTAACTGGCTTCAGCGGTTTCTTTATGCAAACCAGCCTGAACGTACTGCCGGTAAAACTCAAAAACTTTACTGCCCGTGCAGAAGGCGTTGCTGCTAAGCTTGACTGGAACACGGCTTCCGAACAAAACAGCAGCCACTTTAATGTAGAGCGTAGTTTGGATGGCAACAACTTTGCCGTGGCCGGAAAAGTAAATGCCGCCGGCAATAGCAACAGCAGCCGCAGCTACAATTTTACCGACAACCTGGCTAAAGTGCCCCACACAGGTGTAGTGTACTACCGCCTGCACATGATAGACAGAGATGGCAAAGCCGCTTACAGCGACATCAAATCTATCCGTCCGGGTAAGGTAAATTTGGGTGCAGCCTTACTGCAAAACCCCGTAACCAGCGAAGCCCGGGTGTTGTATAAGGCTACTGCTACCGAAAAAATAAACATCCGTGTATTGGATAGCCGCGGCCAGCTGGTAATGCAAACCGCACAACAGGTAAGTGCAGGTGCCAACCAGCTGAAACTGGCTACTGCCAACCTCGCCAAAGGAATCTACAGCATAGAAGTAACTGGCAATGGCAATCGTCAAACACTGCGTTTGGTGAAAGAATAACAGCCATCGTCCACATAAAAAAAATCCCTGCAAGGCCAGTCCTTGCAGGGATTTTTTTTATGTACAAAAGTCAGGTGATTTATTTAACACCGGCAACGGCCACCAGGTGCACAAATCCGTAACTGTTACTTCTTGTTTTAGGATTGATGAATTGTGCATTAAGACCGGTAATATGAAAATCGGGCTGCTTGCTCAGCTCTTGCAACACAAATGATTTTTGCAGCAAAGCAATGCCATCATCATTGGTAAAAATGAGGGTTGGTTGCTTAGCGGCAATGCGGTCACGGATGGCCGTATCACTTAGCATGGGCCGCCAGTCTTGCAGGTAAAAATCAAAAGAACGCAGCACGGTGTGGTACAAAAAAAGCTGCTGCTTATCCACCCGCATTTCTTTTACCACTTCTGCCATAGCACTTCCACCTTGGTAGCGGGCTATTTGCGGATAAAAGTTCAGGTTCAATCCAAAATTGACCAGCAAAATTGTAGCAGCAGAAGGTATCCATGCTTTATCAAACAAATCGGTAGGCGTACGTAAAAAATACCAAATGATGATGGCGGCAAACAGCAATATTGCCAATGCAACACCCCAATGCTGCACCGGAAAAGCCCAGCCATTGAGCACCACAAACAATACACCTAGAATACCCACAATCACCCACTGAAAATTGCGGATGATACGGAGTGCTTTGAAATTGCCCTTTTCAAAAAACTGATGAACAAACTGTGCCGTAAAAATGGACATGAACGGAAACAACACATTGATATAATGTGGCAGCTTAAAGCTCGACATAGACATAAAAATGAACATGGCCCATACTCCGGCAAAAGTGAGTTGCTCCACCTGCCACAGCGATTGTCCCTTGGTTTGAATAGCGTCTTTAATGCGACTAACCACACCGCTGTAGCACAGCACACTCCACGGTAGCATTGCCCACAGCAGCGAGTGAAACAAGAAACTAAACTCAGGATTGTCTACAAAAGTTCTATCGCCGGCAAAGCGTTCAAAGCTTTGGGTCCATAAAAGAAACTTGATGCCAGACATGCCATAGCTACCATTCACCAGCTTCTCCGGATGCAAATCGAACTGCTGATAATAGTAGTACAACACCGGCGACAAAAACACAAAGAAAGATGCCAGCAGTAGGGCCCACTTCCAGGTAAACAAGGTTTTAAAATTACGCTGACCAAGCAGGTAAAAGAAGGTAACACTACCCACTACCAATACCGCAATCATGCCCTTGGTGCCCACGCCGCCTGCCAAAAAAGCCCCTGCCCACAGCAGGTGCTGCCATTTATTTTTTTGAATAAACAATACCAGCTGCCATACAGCCAGCACCACAAAGCTGGTGAGTAACGAATCGGTACGTACATCGTGATTGGCCAGTAGTATGGCTTGTGAGGTCATAAACATCAGCGCAGCTACCTGCCCTACTCTTTTATTGTACAGCAAACCGCCCAGCTTTGCCGTAGCAAAAGCAGCCAGCAAGCTCATGAGTATGCTTACCAACCGGTAGCCGTAATCTGTTGCGCCAAACAGCTGATAGCCCGGACATGCACTCCAAAACAACACATGCGGCTTATCGAGATAATCGTAGGCTTGGCCATTTTCGTAGGTTCTGTTTACAATATCGGCCCAGTTATTTTGCTGATGCATGTGCATGGCAATGCCAGCATATTCCGGCGCATCGGTATCCATCAGTTTTGGAAAAAACATACCCGCTGCCAGCACCAAAATCAGCAGCAACCAGAGTGGCCAATAAGTTTTGTTCATGCCCAAAAAATTTGTGCGAAGGTAATAGCCTCATGGCAGGCAATCTGCCAGCCCGTCGGAAATCGCTAATTTGCCGCCCTATAAAGTAGCCAGCATGCGTCCTCCTCTGTTAGCCATCGTATTACCATGTTACAACGAGTCAGCTATTATTGCCAGCACTGTGGAGCGGTTGCAGCATTTGCTCAACGACTATGTTGCTCAATCGTTGATAGCCGCCGAAAGCTATCTGTTGTTTGTAGACGATGGCAGCCGCGACAACACCCTGGAACTGTTGCGACAGCACAAAAGTGCACAGGTTAAAACCCTGAAGCTGAGTGCCAACTGCGGACACCAAAGTGCATTGCTTGCAGGTATGCATTTTGTAACCGGCAAGTGTGATTGCATGATTAGTATGGATGCCGATTTGCAAGACGATATTCATTGCACCAAAGCCATGCTGGAAGCTTACCTGCGTGGAGCACAACTGGTGTATGGCGTGAGGCAAAGCCGTGGCAACGACACCTGGTTTAAACGCAAAACCGCCCTGTGGTTTTACGGGCTCATGCACAAGCTGGGGGTTAATCTGGTGTACAACCATGCCGATTTTCGGTTACTAAGCAATCAGGTGTTGCATGAGTTTGGCCGCTACCGCGAAGTAAACCTTTTTCTGAGAGGCATTTTTCCCCGCATGGGCTTTGCCAATGCCACGGTGTACTACGACCGGCAAGACCGCACTGCTGGCGAAACTAAATACCCGTTTCGGAAAATGCTGAACCTGGCGGTGAATGGTATTACCTCGTTTAGTAATGTGCCGTTGAAAATTATCACCTACGTTGGTTTTCTGGTATTTATTGGCAGTTTGCTGGCTTCATTTTGGGTCATCTTCGTCATTCTTACCGGCCGCAATGCGCCGGGCTGGGCATCCATTACACTGCCCATTTACTTTTTGGGCGGGGTGCAGCTGCTAGCCTTGGGCATTTTGGGCGAATATATTTCCCGCATTTATCTCGAAACCAAACAGCGCCCAGTATACCACATTGAAGAAGTAATTGAGTAAGGAAATTGTCAAATTAAATCTTCCCTTCAATTATCGGCTATACACGGGTGCAACCTCCTATTTTTGCCGTTCAACAGGCATATCCAACAAATCATGATTGACGTTATACTCGGCCTACAGTGGGGCGATGAGGGCAAAGGAAAAATCGTAGACTACTTTGCTCCTAACTACGATATTATTGCCCGCTTTCAGGGCGGCCCAAATGCAGGCCACACATTGTATGTAGACGGCCAAAAAATTGTGCTGCACCAAATACCCTCCGGTGTATTTCACAACCACACCACCAACCTTATTGGCAGCGGTGTGGTGCTCGATGCAGTAACCCTGAAAAGAGAATGCGAATCGGTAGCCAAATTTGGTGCCGACGTTCGCAAAAACATGTTTATTTCTAAGCGTACCCACCTCATTTTGCCTACGCACCGTGCTTTGGACAAAGCCAGCGAAATGCAAAAAGGTGATGGCAAAATTGGCTCTACCCTCAAAGGCATTGGCCCCGCTTACATGGATAAAACAGGACGTAATGGCCTGCGTGTTGGCGACCTGCTCGACAAGAACTTTACCACCAATTACATCAAGCTGCGCCTAAAGCATCAGCGCCTGCTCGATAACCATAATTTCAACGAAGACATTACCGCTTGGGAAGAAGAGTTTTTTGAAGCAGTAGAGTTTTTGCGCAGCCTCAATATTGTAGATGGCGAATACTTCCTCAACGAAAAAATACGGGCTGGTAAAAAAGTACTGGCAGAAGGTGCCCAAGGCAGCATGCTCGATATCGATTTTGGCACATTCCCGTTTGTAACCAGCAGCAATACCATTACTGCCGGTGTTATGAGTGGCTTGGGTGTAGCGCCTCAATTGGTGCGTGATGTAATCGGTATTACAAAGGCCTATTGCACCCGTGTGGGCGGCGGTCCTTTCCCTACCGAACTGCACGACGCAACCGGCGAAGAACTGCGCAAAGCAGGCAATGAATTTGGCGCCACTACAGGTCGGCCTCGCCGCTGCGGCTGGATTGATTTGGTAGCCCTCAACTACGCCTGCATGATCAACGGGGTAACCAAAGTGGTAATGACCAAAGCCGACGTGCTGGACAAGTTCACTCCATTGCAAGTGTGCACAGCATACAATGTAAATGGCGTAGAAACTGGCCAGATTCCATTCGATCTTTGCAAGGCCAATATCGAACCGGTGCTACAATCATTCCCCGGTTGGAATACCGACACTACCGTGTGCAAAACAGAAAACGATTTACCCGAAACCATGCGTACTTATACTCAGTTCATCAACGAAAAAATTGGTGCGCCGGTAAAATGGGTAAGCAATGGCCCAGGTCGAGACCAAATTGTACCCTTATAGTTTTACATTGAAAAACGGTCCAAAAAAGTTTGATTGAATCATTGAAAAAAAGTTCCGTCATTTTTTTGGCTAAATAAATTTCACTCCCAAATTTTACATTTCTAATCCTTCGCAACATGGCTATTAGAAAAGCAACATTGGAACAAGATATCCTGACACCCGCAGACGAAATAGATGAGCTGTTGGGCAACATTATCGCTGGTAAAAAGGCAGATGATGACGACGACGATTTAGATGAAGACGAGGATGATGCCCCCAAGAAAAAAGGTGGCAAAAAAGCCAAAGATGAAGACGAAGACGATGAAGACGTAGAAGACGACGAGGACGATTGGGAAAAGGGTGAAGAAGACGAAGAAGAAAGCTGGGACCCTGACTTCGAAGAATTTGATTTGCCAAAATCTGGCGCTAAAAAAGGCGGCAAAAAAGGCGAGGATGAAGAAGACGACTTCAAACTGGACGAAGACCTCAATGAGTTCGACGACCTGTTTGGCGACGGCGGCGATAGCTTTGACGACGAAGACGACTTCTAATTGAGTCGCATACAAAAACATGCAAGCAGGTAAGGTTTACCCCATTCATAACCTTAGCGTATTTAAGCAACAACTGTTGAGCTGGGCCAACCAGTTCAGCAGTTGTTGCTTTTTAGACAATCATCAATACGCATCGCCATGGCAGCAGCAGGAGTGTCTGCTGGCTGTGGGAGCCAAAGCCATGCTGCAAACACAAGCTGGTAAAGCATTGGCGCAAATAGATGCGTTTACACAAGAGCACCGCGGCCAATGGATTTTCGGCCATCTTGGTTACGGCCTCACTTACGAATTGATGCAGCAACAATCGCAGCATCCACATCCCGATCCCGATGGTTTTGCTGATGCATGCTTGTTTGTACCAGAAATAGTACTGCAATGCAACGACAACTCAGTTTGTATTTATGCTGATGATGTTCGCTTGGCCGATGAAATTTTCAAAGTCATCAAATCGCAGTATGTAGGGAATGCTTCTACCCAAAGCTGCATGCGCATTGGGCAAATGACACCTGTTCTCTCGCAGGCACAATACCTGCAAGCCATTGCTACGTTGCAGCAGCACATTTTGCGTGGCGATTGTTATGAGATTAATTTTTGTCAGCAGTTTTTAGTACCCGATGCTGTGGTTGATCCTGTAGCATTGTATCTGTCGTTGTGCGAAGTATCGCCCAATCCATTTTCGTGCTATTACAAAATTGACAGCAACTATTTGGCTTGTGCCAGCCCTGAACGTTTCCTCATGAAACGTGGCAACCACTTGTACAGCCAGCCCATTAAAGGCACAGCCAGCCGGCATAAATACAATACCGATACAGACGAAACATTGAAACAGCAATTACAGCAAAGTGAAAAAGACCGCAGCGAAAACGTGATGGTGGTTGATTTGGTACGCAACGACCTGTCGCAGATTTGCAACAGCGGCTCTGTACAAGTGGCTGAGCTGTTTGGTATTTACACCTACCCGCAGGTGCATCAAATGATCAGCACCATTGAAGGAGAACTTCGCCCTGGTACAAGCTTTGCACAGATTTTACAAGCCACCTTTCCAATGGGCAGCATGACCGGTGCGCCCAAGCCGAGTGTGGTGTCGCTCATCGATAAATATGAGCAAGGGCAGCGAGGCATTTTCTCTGGCTCTGTGGGCTACATTCAACCCAACGGCGATTTCGATTTCAATGTAGTGATTCGCAGTATCGTGTATGAGCAAGCTGCAAAGCAGCTACACTACCATGTAGGTAGCGGAATCACCCATTACAGTGTGCCGGAAAAAGAATATGAAGAATGCCAGTGGAAGTCGGCCGCTATTGAGCAAGTGCTGAGTAAACTTCAGACACAATAAGGAACGCTTAATTCAATGATTTTTTGGCCGCAGGCTTAGTTTCTGTTGCTGGGTACTGTGTGCTCCTATTGGTAGCTTGCTGCATGGTAGCCACCACCGATTGGTAAAGAATATTAAACCGGTTGGTTTTGAAAAATTCCATCTTGTCGGTTGGGATGCGCAGCGTGTAACCCTTTTCTGTATTTACTATGGCATCAAAGCCCGGGTTCAATGCATTGAAAGTGTTGATGTCCATGGCCAATGCATTGGCCACCACCACAGAGTTGTAACGACCCTGCACTTCTGTTGTGGCCGTACTGTTGAGTACGGCAGGGTCTAACTGGGTTTGCATTTGTGCAATCTGATCTACCATCTTGGTTTGATGGTTGGCCCACTCTTCTTTGGTGCTGGTCGTTTGCCCCGCAGCACCCTCCATAATGTAATGTGTGCTGATGAATTTCTTAACGTGGTTGCGACTTTCTTGTGGCAGGTAAAACTGCAACTTCCAGAAATCGCGGCTGCCACTTTTACGAATGGCAGATTGTACATTGCCGGGGCCACCATTGTAGGCAGCAATCACCAGCAGCCAATCGCCTAATTGGCCGTGTAGTTCCCGCAGGTATTTGGCTGCGGCATGAGTACTTTTGTAATAGTCGGTGCGTTCGTCGTAACGGTAAGTAATGCGCAAGCCCATTCTACGACCAGTTTCTGGCATAAACTGCCAAGGCCCAACAGCACCTGCCCAGCTTTGCGCATACGACTGCAAATTACTTTCTATAACGGCCAGGTATTTCAGTTCTTTTGGCAAACCATAGCTCTGCAAAATGGCATCCATCATGGAAAAGTAGGGACCAACCCAACCCTTCATTGATTGCAAATGCTTTTCGTGCTTTTTCAGGTAATCTTCTACAAAAGGCAGCACCTGCGGATTGAGCTGAGGTGCAGCCGCTACACCATTTGTGCCGGGTGTGTTCACAAACAAATTGCGAAATCCCTTTTCTTCCAAACCCTTTCCTGCAGTTGTGTCTTTCTTTTCCGCAGGCTTCACTTTAGGGTCAGTGGCAGTAGCAGCAACTGTCATCAGCATGGCTATGCTGAAAAACAAAGTGCTGAAATATGAACGACGCTGCTGCATGCGAAAATGGTTTGAACAATGGCTTAGTTGACTTTGAAGCTGGCTTCAAGGTAAGCGCCAATGCGGTGCAAAAGTACTTCTTCGCCCCGGTTGCACAACACTTGCAGGCCAAAGGGCATGCCATTGCTGTGTTTGTAGAGCGGCAAAGCCAGGCCCGGAATGCCCGCCAGATTAGCGAAAACTGTATAAATATCTGCCAGATACATGCTCACCGGATCTTGATTGAGCTCTCCCAATAATGGTGCTGTTGTTGGGCTTACTGGCATCAGTATGGCATCAAACTCACTGAAAATCAGCGATGTTTCAGCCACAATTTTGGCACGTACCTGCTGGGCCTTGGTAAAATAGGCATCGAAATAACCGGCACTCAGTACAAAAGTGCCGAGCATAATGCGGCGCTTCACTTCGGTACCAAAACCTTCACTTCTGTTCTGCTTGTAAAAGGCTGTTAAATCATCCGCATTGCCGTTGGCGGCATGCCCGTAGCGAATGCCATCAAAACGGCCCAGGTTGCTACTGGCTTCCGCCGTGGTAAGTACATAATAGGTAGGCACAATGTATTCCATCAAATCAAACGGCACGGCGGTCACGGTATGTCCTGCTGCTTCCAGCTGCGCAAAAGTGTTGCGGATTGCGGTTTGTATTTCGGCATCAGGGCTCGTTTCGCCCAAAGTGGGCTGCAGCCAGGCAAATCGCAATGGCTTTTGTGGTGTTGCTAATTGCGTAGCAGCAGGAGTTGGTTCATCCTGCATAGCCGTACTGTCCAATCCATCGGGGCCAGCCAGTACATCGTATACTGTGGCTACATCGGCTACATTCGTGCCCAACACCCCTACACAATCAAAAGAACTGGCGTATGCAATGAGGCCATAGCGGCTAATGCGGCCATAACTGGGCTTGAGGCCCACTACACCGCAATAATCGGCTGGCTGCCTTACCGAACCGCCCGTATCGCTGCCAATGGCTATCATACACAAGCCTGCCTGCACGGCAACCGCAGCACCGCCCGATGAACCACCGGGTACCCTGTTAGGATCGGCAGCATTCCGCACCACTCCATGAGCACAGTTTTCATTGGTACTGCCCATGGCAAATTCATCGCAATTGGTAGAACCAATAATGATGGCGCCAGCATCCAACAACCGTTTGACGGCAGTGGCAGAATACACTGCCTTATACCCTTCAAGCATGTGAGAGCCAGCCGTTACAGGCTGACCTTCGTAATTGAGCACATCTTTGATAGTAACCACCACGCCGTGCAGTGGCAGTAGAGGTTTACCTGCAGCTACAGCAGCATCCAGTTCTGAGGCCTGCGCCATGGCCTCTTGCTCAAAAACATGCAGGATGGCATTGAGCGGTTTGGCATTGGCTATTTGCTGTAAATAATGCTGCACAGTAGCTACACAAGTAGCAGTACCGGTCTGTAATTGCTGATGGTATTGGCTAATGCCTGAAAACTGAAACGACATACGCTGGGGGAATAATACAAAAAGCAGAAGCTGCTACGGCTAGCAAGCATCTGCTTTTTGACTGTACTTTATGGAAGGAAAGGAATGAAAAAATTAAGCTTCAGCTTTTTTCTCTTTTTCATTCATGCCATCTTCAATTTCTTTTTTCACGTTTGATTTGGCATCGTTGAACTCACGGATGCCGCGACCCAAACCACGCATAAACTCGGGGATCTTACGGCCACCAAAAAGGATGAGTACAGCCAGCACAATAAGGATCCACTCACTTCCGCCGGGCATGCTTAACAGCAAAGTTGACAACATGATTCTATTTTTTTGGATTGTAAAGGTAAGTGTTGCGTGGCTAAAAGTACAGGTTTTGCATTTCTAGCACCCAATGCCATAAAAAAAGGAACGCATAGCGTTCCTCTTCGTATTGTAGAGCTGCAGATTATTCTGCAGTGTAGCGTTTTTCTTTGATACGTGCACTCTTACCGCTGCGTTCACGCAGGTAGAACAAACGGGCACGACGCACTTTACCAACTTTGTTGAGCACAACACTATCAATGTGAGGACTTACTACAGGGAAGGTACGTTCTACACCTACGCCGTCGCTTACCTTGCGAACAGTGAAGCTTGCAGTAGCACCAGTGCCCTGACGCTTAATCACATCGCCTTTGAAGCTCTGGATACGTGTTTTAGCACCTTCAACTACCTTGTAGTTAACGGTAATATTATCTCCAGCCTTAAACTTTGGAAGATCGTTGGCGGTAGTCAGTTGTTCGTGTATAAACTTGATTGCATCCTGGTTCATGGCGCATTTTTTAGGACGGCAAAGGTAGGGGTGAGCATCTTTTCTGCAAAATAAAAACCAAACAAATCAAGGATTTCAACGCTTTTTTTTGATGGCAATGTTCGAAAACATTGATTATCAATGATTTTTTGGCTTAGCTGCAGGCTTACCAGCTGCCGGTTTTGGAGCTGCAGGCTGCATACTTTGCAAGTTTTGCCGGGCTATTACAAACTCAGGAAACTCTTTCACCGCCAGTTCATAAAACTTTTTTGCCTCAGCATTTTGCTTTTCTCTGAAAGCCAGCGCCCCGAGCATGTTGTACGCTGCAGCCAATACAGGCACCGCCTCATTATTGCCGGCGCTTATTTCCAGTGATACTTTTTCTTGTCGGGCTTTGGCCGAATCGGCAACCACTTTATTCAACGAGGCTTTGCACTCACCAATGCGTTCCAGCAAAAACTGGCGGGTAGCCAGCTGATAAAAGTTGTACGGCTCCGGCGAAAGGGCACACAGTTTTTCGTACCAATCGAGGCTGGCCTTAGTATCACCGGCACGGCCGGTAATGTCGGCCAGCAAAGTGAGTGCCGTGATGTCTTTGGGGTTAGCCTGATTGATTTCATTGGCCATTTTATAAGCGCCATTGAGATTACCTAAGCGATAATAGACAACGGCCAGTGTGTCTTTAAACTGCGCCGCACCACCATGCATCAGGTAGCCGGTGAGGGCATAGGCGGCACTGCTCATATCGTCGTACTCCAGCGACCGGCGGTACATATTCATGTATGCTTGTTGTTGTTGAGTACTATCCGTTTTTGTTTGTGCAAATGCCTGCGCAGTTGTAAGCAATACAAAGGCAAGGAGGATATTTTTTTTCATAAAGGAGGGGCAGTTTACAATGAGTGGCGAACTAAAGAGAAAAATAGCTGATAGCACTCACCAAAATAGTGGATTTACAGCATGATTGAGTAAACGGCTATTGATCGACAGCCATATCGTACACCAGCACATTGCTCCACAATTGGCTGCACGCTTGCACAAATGCCTGATGGATAGGATGCTCCTGATAAGCAGCCTGGTCTTCGAGACTGTTGAAATACATGAGTTCTGATACCTGATAGCTATTGTCTACTACGGATCGCTTTTCGGTTGAAGCTGGCCCGCCCACCAGTAATTGTTTGACTTGAGGAATGGCGGCAAGCGTATGTAATCCATTTTTCAACTGGGCAATATGGGCAGCATTATCGGGCTCTTTGAGCCAAAAGAAAACGTGATGAATGATCATAGTAATGACTTATTTATACAAACAAGGAAGGTATTGCGCTGCATCAAACTTACATAGCACTGTTTCTATCAAAATAACGAGGAAGTTTTTACTCTTTCTCATCGACTGGCATCAACGTCCTAAATTTTAGTAAACAGTGCCAGAAACTCCTGCTTTTTTTGCCTGCTCAGTGCTATGCGCATTCCATTGCGTAACAGCAATTCGCCACCTTCACCTCGAATGTATTGAACCACGGCCTTTACGTTCACCATGTACGATTTGTGTGCCCTAAAAAACTGTGGCTGATGCTGCAGGGTTTCCTCAAATAAAGCCAGTGTTTTACTCACTAATAATTTCTTCCCATCCTGCAGTACAATTTGGGTGTAGCAACTAATTGCTTCCAGCACTACTATTTCTTCCAGCTTCACAAAACTCAGGCCCTGGCCGGTGGTTACAGCCAGCGTATCAATAGTGTGCCCTTGCTGCATGCGCTGCAACGAAGCCACTTGCACAGGACTGGTATGCTGCTGAAACTGCAGGTACTGATCCACAGCATTGCGCAATTCTTTTTTGTCAATGGGCTTGAGCAGATAATCCAAAGCATTCATGCGGATGGCCTGAATGGCATACTGATCGTAGGCCGTGGTAAAAATAACTTTGAAGGGGATGCTGCTCAGGTGCTGCAATAAAGCAATGCCATTCAGCCTGGGCATATCTATGTCCAAAAACACCAAGTCGGGTTCATGTAACTGTAGTAAATGAACAGCGTCTTCAGGTTGTTGTGTGGAAAACAACAGGTTTATTTCAGGACAATGCTTTTGCAGCAAATGTGACAAAGCATTGATACCATGAAATTCGTCGTCAATAATAGCTGCGTTAATCATGTAGCAGTTTTAGTGTAGGTGTAAACAGAGTTTTACCATGGTGCCTGCAGCTTGCCCGTTGTTGTACAAATCTTCATACAGCACTTCGTTTGCTGCGTTCAGCATCTTCAATCGATGTACTGTAATCTCGATGCCCAGCGAGGTATGTGATTTCTGTATTTGCTGTGTGGCTGCTCTTCCAATGCCATCATCTGCAATGGTTATTAATACAACATTGGAGTCATACAGCTGAACATTGATGTGTAAATGTCCAGTTTCCTTTTTGTTGCCTAATCCATGCCAAATCGCATTTTCTACAAAGGGCTGCAATACCAGCGGAGGCACTTCTATCATGTCGGGCTGTACAGCTGCGCCAATGCTAATGTGATAATCAAAGTGCGGCACTCTCGTTTTTTCCAAGTCAATATACAGTTGTAATGCAGCCAACTCCCGGTCCAGTTTAACTGTATTGTTTCGGGTTAGTTCTAACGTATTGCGGAGCAGTTTGCTAAACGTAGTCAGGTACTCACTGGCTTCATCAGTTTTTTGATCGAGTATAAAACTGTTGATGCTATTCAAACTATTAAAAATAAAGTGTGGATTCATTTGCGTACGCAATGCCTGCATCTGCGCTTCTTTCAATTGCTTTTCGTGCAAGGCTGCCATACGTTGCTGGCGCATTTGCCTCCGAACCAACCACCACAACAACAAGGCTGCCAATATTACACAGCATGCATAAAACCACCACTCTTGATACCAGAAAGCGGCAATCTCAACAGTACAACTGTATGGGATTGTAACCAGATCGATGGGGCCACGAATATCGAGTGTGTAACGACCGGGGCCCAGGTTGGCAAACAATATTTTTCCCTCACCCACTCTGTGCCAGCCCGTATCAGATTCATGCTGCAAGCGATACCACAATTCACTGCCTGGCGAGCCATCGAAATTGAGGTTGTTGACCAATAACGTAAAGGTAGTTGTGCCAGCCGGCAGCGACAGCATTTGTGCTTCAGGTAAAAAGATTTCACCATTCACCATGGCTGCATCCACATCAATGATGGGGATGGGCCTGGCGGCAATCAGGGCTGAAGGATTGAAATCAACATGCCACTTATTGGCACCTGCATACAGGTTACCCAAACTATCTTTTTCAAAATAGCCATCCAAATAGTCATTGGGCACAGCGCTATTGGCGGTGTTCAGCTGCCACCAATCGCCTGCAGCTAAGCGGCACCATATACCAGTGGCTGTGGTTGCCCATAACTGGCCGTTTTTATCAAACTGCAATTTGAAAATGTTGGTAGCAGGCACATCCGATAAGGCTTTCACTGCATCGGTACCTTCTTGTACAACATAGATGCCATTTTTTGACCCCACGTACACTTCTCCACTTGGCGATTCGGCCATGCCAGCAAAACCATTGGTGGCAGCACCGGTTGCTGTATTTAGCAGTAGCTGAAACCGGTTGCTGTTTCTTTCTTTTCTAAACCAACCCTTACTGGTACTGGCGTAGAGATGGCCCGATGACGACAAGTAACTGGCCACAACATTGGCGTCAGGCAGTCCACTTTCGCCACTGCCATTTGCCCAATAGCTTTGCTGAAACTGTTGAGATGCTGTATTAAATATGAAAATGCCCTTTCTGCCACAAACATTCAATAGTGAATCATTATACCGACTGATATTGCGCAAAATAAAATCATCTGCATGCTTGGCACCCGGTGGAAAATACACCGTTGTTTGTCCATTGCTTTTGCACAGCAAGCCACTATCGGATGACAACCACCAACTATCAGGCTGTTGCCAATACTGGCCGTATACTCCTTGCCACAACAGTTGATGTGAACCATGCAATTGCTGCACCGATTGCTGATGCGCCCATGCGGCATCAAACCAATGCCAGCCCTTGCTGTACCAACCACCTATGCGAAAGCCACTGGGTACAATTGACAGGCTCATAGCCAAGCCATCAAATACAGGTTGGCCACCCCATCGTACTGCACTGCTAAAATTCAACCTGTGCATCTGTTGTCGAAATGGCTCGATAGCGGCAATGCCATCTTCATTGCCTGTCCAAACAATGCCCTGCGCATCGGTATACACCAGCAAACTCTGGTTGGCAAAAGGAAACCCATGTACATCGCCGGGGTGATAGGTCAATATGCGGTAAGCAAGGGTTTGCGGATCTACCATCCACCACTGCCTGTCTGCCGCTGCCAGCAGCCATTGTTTGCCGTGAATGTCTTTCCACAACGTCAGGCTTTTACAAGTGCTTCGTCCGGTAAAACCCGGCAGCGTTTGCAAGTGTCTGGTTTGCGGATTGAAGTACAAAACGCCTTTGCCATAGCTGGCTATAAAAACTTTATCAGGCGTATACACCAATATATCCCGAATGGTAACTGGCTCCGGTTGACTGTCTTGTGCAATGGTCAAGATTTGTTGAAAATGCCATTGGCGATCTACCACCATCAGTGTATTGGCCGACCAATACAGATGGCGGATTTTATCAAAAGGCTTCATGCCATCCATGGCTATGCCCGTTCGTTTTGCCTGCTTTGCATTATTGGTAAAAACAAATACACTGTCTTGCGTAAATGCATGTACGTTCCCTTTTGCATCTTTACTGATAGCCCTGTACACACAACTGCTAACACGGGTGTACCGAAGTGTACGATGATTGACCCAACCCAGCTCATTGGGTAGCAATACCCAGAGCCGTTGCTGATGATCCAGTACGATGTTTTTTATTTCTTGCTCTACCGGACGGCCGCTGCTGTCTGTAAGTAAAATGGGTTCAAAACGACGGCCATTAAAGCGAGCCAAACCAGCAGGTGTAGCAGCCCACAAGTAGCCCCTCTCATCTCTTGCCAAACCCTGTACGGTAGCCGATGGCAACCCGCTGCTTTGGGTATAGCTGGTAAATACCGGCCATGGAAAAGGCTGCGCCGCCACTTGCTGCAACATTGCTGCCAGCAAGAGTAAAAAAAGATATCGTCCCAATGATGCCAAATGAATATCCAAGTGCCTAATATAATCCGAAGCCGCCTGCATCCAACGCTTTACTCATGCATCTGTTGAATTTGTTCTTTGGACAAGCGTAAAAAACGGGCTGCGTTGTTGAACAGGATATCTCTTTTTTGTGATGGCGAAAGAAAAGGCGCATTGTTGATATTATCGATAGCAACGCCAATGCTCTGTGGCCATACCATATTGTCGCTGCCAAACAGGATGCGCTTTTCAAAACCTGCATTCACTAATCTTTCCAAGTAGAAATAAAACTCTTTTTTAGGCATGGCAAAAGCAATAATGCCCAAATCAACATGTAGTTGCGGATGTACGTATAAAGTAGCCAGCATATCATCGAGCATGGGCCAGCCGGCATGCATGGCATACACCCGAAGGTTGGGATGCCGCACCAACGCTTCTTCCAGTTGTGTAGCGCTGTGCAATCTGGCTCTGTAATTATTTGCACCCATGTAAATAACGCCGGGCGGGCCAGGACCCACATGTACGCCCACGGGTATATCCAGTTTTTCTGCCATGGCTAAAAATGGCTCCACCAGACTGTCACTAAAAGAAATGCCTTCGTACTGAAGGCCCAACTCGCCAAACACTTTGAACTCACCGGATTGAAACAACTGTTGCAACGAATCAACCGACAGCCCAACCATTTGCACATCGTAGTAATTCCACATCACGGCATTGATGATGCGCTTTGGCGCTGCAGCTTTCCAACGCCGCACCATGTGTGGCTCGCCGCTGGTTACACCATACACATTGTATTGGTTAAGCACGGCAATGGTTTGCACCATCAATGCAGAATCTGTAAGGGGAGAAGTAAGCGGATGGCTGGTCCAATCGCCATTCTTGAACACTTGCATGATGGTTTGCATGTAGGGCTGCTTCGGATCGTGACAGCCCCAGTGTGCAAAAGGCGCACCGACATTCAAGGGTGCCGGGCCCTGATCATTGGCAGCTAATGCATGTAAATGCATGTCGATGATGGGCAGTTTTTTGGCGGGCTGCGCATTCGTTATTGCTACGCCAATTGCACACAACAGCAATAGTGTTAATCGCATAAAAGGTGATTTATTCATTTACTGTATTGCGGCGCAAATGGCGTACACCCTTACGGCCCGCAATTGAGTGGTGTTGGTATTGGTAGCTATCACTTTCCATCGGCTGTCATTGCCTGGGTCGGGGCCGGAGTAATTGATTTTGATGTCTTGTGCAGCCGTATTGTAATCTCTGTGGCCGCCTCCACCGCCAATGGCTTTCAAACCATTGGGGCAGGCACAAAATATTTCTGCAATATAATTGGTGGGCATGTCCACATCTACAAAAGGCCTTGTTACACCGGCGAATATAGAACCATTGGCATATATGGGCCCGGTCACAGTAAGGCTCTTATCAACATACAGGGTTTTAGTCACACTTGCATAAGTAGTGGATATCGTGAACGCCTTTTCATAATCGTACGTGGCGGGGTTATATATTTCGATATTCATTCGCGGAGTAGTGGGTTGAAACGTATTTTCCATTGTGATTCTGCTGTTGGGTGATTGATTATAATCAAACCGGATGGCAGAAATACTTTGTGCTGAAGGATTAGGGTAAAGGCTTGAAGAAAGGCCCCTGATAAGCAGTCCGTTGTAAGGGTATGGCGCTTCCAGATAAATGCCATTTCCTGAGAACCCATTTTGAAGAATATTCAGTTTTGCCAGCACCGGATTAGCCAGATTGGCTTCTGTACCGCCAATGCCCACTTGTCCAAGTTCGTCTACAAACATTACCGTACGTATGTCATTATTGTATTTACGATTGAGATACAGACGAGCTGAATTTATTACAAAAGCATCATCTCTGCCTCTGAGTGCCATCCATTCAAAACTCACATTGTTGGTAGGCCTGAGGGAAATGCCTACGGCAGCCGTGCTGCTGCTCAAATCAGCCCCTTCTATTTGCAGGGCAATGCTATCTGCACTTACCACATGCAGTTTTTTTTGTGGGCTGCTGGTGCCAATGCCTACGTTTTGTGCCATGCCGGCTGTTGCAGCCATGCAAAAAACAAACAACCATACCTGTTTCATTACTGAGGGATTTACCTCGGAAAATTCATCTGCCATGCGCAAGTTGACCTCAACCAATCAGCGAAAGGGGTGGATGGCTTAGCGAAGTGCGACTGCTGAAGGGCTGCGCTGCCCGGCGGGCTGGGTGCGCAGCACCGAACGAAGTGAGCCCAAAGGGGAGCGAACTGAAGCTGGGATTTGCACTGCTGCTGACAGCCCCCGCCTTGCCTTACCCTTTGCCTCCTAAAGGTGGTACAGAAAAGGCCCGTTCAAGTTGAACGAGCCTCCCTAATTCCTTATTCCAAATTACTAATAACAATTACTGAATCACTCCCAACTCCTTGCCTACTTTGGTAAAGGCGGCAATGGCCCGGTCGAGGTGCTCTTGGGTGTGAGCAGCACACATTTGCACCCGTATGCGGGCCTGGCCCTTGGGCACCACGGGGAAGAAGAAGCCGATGACGTAAATGCCTTCGTCGAGGATGCGGGCTGCAAAGTTTTGTGCCAGCACGGCATCGTACAGCATTACCGGTACAATGGGGTGGTCGCCGGGCTTGATGTCGAAGCCGGCTTCGGTCATTTTGCTGCGGAAGTATTTGGTGTTGTACTCGAGTTTGTCGCGGAGCTCGGTGGTTTCGGTGAGCATGTCGAGCACGGCAATGCTGGCACCCACAATGCTCGGGGCTACGGTATTGCTGAACAGGTAGGGCCGGCTGCGCTGGCGCAGCATTTCAATGATTTCTTTGCGGCCGCTGGTGAAGCCGCCGCTGGCGCCGCCGAGGGCTTTGCCGAGTGTGCCGGTAATGATATCGATGCGCCCCATCACCCCACGGTATTCGTGGGTGCCACGGCCGGTTTTGCCGAGGAAGCCGCTGCTGTGGCATTCATCAATCATTACAATGGCATCGTACTGATCGGCGAGGTCGCAAATTTTATCGAGCTGCGCAATGGTGCCATCCATGCTGAAGCTACCGTCGGTAACAATGATGCGGCTGCGCAGATGTTGGCTTTCTTTGAGCTTGGCTTCGAGGTCGGCCATATTGTTGTGCTCGTAGCGGTAGCGCTGCGCCTTGCACAATCGAACGCCATCGATAATGCTGGCATGGTTCAGCGCATCGCTGATGATGGCATCCTGCTCATTGAACAGGGGCTCGAAGACGCCACCATTGGCATCGAAAGCTGCGGCGTATAAAATAGTGTCTTCCGTACCGAGGAATTGAGCAAGCTTCTGCTCCAGCTCTTTGTGAATGTCCTGCGTACCGCAAATGAAACGCACGGAGCTCATGCCATAACCATGGGTATCAATGGCTTTGTGAGCCGCTTCGATGACTTTGGGATGGCTGCTGAGACCAAGGTAGTTGTTGGCACAAAAGTTGAGCACTTGCTTGCCGTTCACGGTTATCTCAGGACCTTGCTCACTGGTAATAATGCGTTCTCTTTTGAAAAGGCCGGCTGATTCTATTTCGGCCAATTCGGCTTTTATACGGGCAACAAATTTTTCGTTCATGTTTCAGGCAATTTTTAAGCGAAGCGAAGGTAATGCGGAGCGACATAGTTTGCCACGGCCTGCTTTTGTAAAGTGAAAACCGCCTTTTAATCAATGAAAGACACCGTTTGTTCAATGGTGCATGCAACAGCGGTTTGATACCGATAGCTTCGCAGCGTCAACCATTCACGCCCACCTACCGCACCCCCTGAACCCTTAAACTTGTTGGTACCGTGTGTTGCGTGAATGGCCTTTGGCAGGTTAAGTTTCGTTAAAAATAGCTGCGGGAAATAAATTTAGGCAAACCTGTAACGTTTGCGATTTATCTTCGTCTCATACTGCAAACACACCACCCCCTGCTATGAAAACTGTAACTGCCAAATCGGGAATACTGCTCACCATCATGTTGGTGGTAGCCCTGATTACCTACGGAATGCTCAGCAACCGTAGCGGCGCCCAATCTGAAGATTGTTCAACAAACGATCAACAAACATCTGGCCAGGTGCAAGGCAAAGTGAACTTGAAGAGCATGAAGCGCCACCTGCTGGATTTTTATAAATAGGCAGTAAGGACAAGATGCACCGTTGAAGTATCCGGGCATCTTGGTACCTGAAGCCGACACTGGATGACCAAAGCCGAAAGCTTTGGTTTTTTGTTGTCTTTTATTTCCCCCCGGGGTTGAAATCCTTTTCCACGGATTGAAATCCGGGGCTATGCCCTGCCGCAGATGCCGACAAAATCGCAATACTGGCAATGGCTGGCATCGGGTGTTTGATCAAAGGCTACGGCAGGGTCGAACAGTTCTTCCAACACGGTACGTACCTGCGTTTCAAAAGCATCGAGTACCGTGTGAATGTTTTGATACGACACCACTTCATCTGCCGCTTTGTGTATCAGCTGCACCTGATTGCTGTTATGCTGTAAATGCCGCACTGCAATGAGTGCAGGTTCAAAATTGCGTTGGGCAGGAAACTTCTGCCGAAACATCCAACTGTAGAGCAGCGTCTGCGCAGCAGCTTTGTTTTGTTTGTTGCCATCACGTTCAAAAAGGGCTTCCAGCGAATGAAACGATGGGTTATCGCTACCTGTTTTGTAATCTACCATCCGCACTACGCCATCTTTTTCATCCACACGGTCAACGTAACCACTCAGCACTACTCTTTTCATGCTGCCTTTAATGGGTACAGTAAAAGATTCAGCGAGTTTTACTTCTAAACTTTTCAAAGTAAATGGAGCATAATCCTCATCCACCCGCAACAACAAATCGACATACTGCAACACAATGGCCCGCACAATATGCAGCTCTCCCGTAATCTCAAACGTGCCTTTGATTTCTTTGCGCCGCCATGCCAACCGAAACGCTTCGTTTACCAATCGTTCCTTGTGCTCTTGCATCCAGTGCACCGCTTCTTTGCTAATGGCGTTGTTGAATGTTGAGCCGCATTCGGTGTAGAGCAGCTCCATGAGTTTGTGCACCACGCTACCCACTGCAGATGCTTCTACGGCTTCTTCCAATTCTTCCGGCGCTTCAATACGGGCCAGGTGTTTAAAGAAAAATTGCAGCCGGCAATTGAGGTACGTATTAATAGCCGATGGCGAGATGGTTTTAGGCGACTCTTGCATGTGGTATATAGAGAGTAGCCGCATCACAGCATCATCTTTTGCTACCGTTATTTCGGGCCACGCATCTGGCGCCACCTGATAACTTACTTTGGAGTGATGCACCGGAATTTTCGATTCAAATTCCAACTGCTGCACAAAGCGGCTCACTTCTCCCGTGCTGTTGTCCGTTACTAATGCATTGTACACCAGCTGCAGCTGTTGAGTACGATGCAGCAACCGATAAAACACATACGCAAAAATGGAATCCTGATGCTCGGGCACCGGCAGGCCAAAAGCACGTCGCACATTGTCGGGCAAAAAAGAATCGGGTGGTTTAATGCGGGGCAGGCTTCCTTCATTGGCACCGAGCACAATGAGTTCGTCAAAATCGAGGCCACGGCTTTCCAGCAAACCCATGAGCTGTACCCCTTGCAGCGGTTCGCCTTCAAAAGGTACGCTCAGGCTACCAAGTTGTTTCATGAGCAAGCTGCCCATGAAATACAAATCGGGTTGGGGCCGCAAGGCTGCAAACAATGGCTCCAACTGTTGCAGGGTTTTCCAAACAGTGGTACACAATCCTTTCGTCATGTGATCGGTCTTCGCTACTGGCAACTGTATCAACAACTCCATCATCTCCCGCAGTCGCTGAAAGGCTTCCATATCGGCCATCATACGGCCAAACAATAAAGCACTCGCTTTAGATAATGATGCTAATGCAGCAACAGGTACCCGAATCAGGTTTTCCCTCAATATTTTTTCCTGCAGTTTGGCAAGGTCTTCTCTGCCAGCATCGCAGAGCGGATGCTCGAGCCAGCGGCGAGCAATGGTATGATGAACGCTTTTGTATTGATGCTGCAGCATTTCCTGCTGCACATCAAAAAATAATTTCAGCACACTGTAGACATGGCTTTGCTGTAGCGGATAGCCCATGGTAATATTGACCTGCTGCATACTCGCCGGCAACGATTGCAACACTGGTATGAGCAAACTTTCATCGGCCAGTAAAATACCAATGCGTTTGTTGTCATGTTGTTGTTGCGAAATGTGTTGCCACCAATGCTCAATTTGTTTGGCCTGTGCCATTTGCCCTTCGGTGGCCGTCACCAGTATGGGCAGGCTTCGCTCTGCAATACTGCTGAGCAAGTGCAGCTCATTGCGCAAGCCCACTACTTCAAAATTGCGGCGCAAAAAATCGCCGGCTTCCTGATGTGCTTGCTGCACATACCAGGTATCGGCATCAAACCAGCAGCTGGCATAGCCTGCGTCGTTCCATGCTTTGATGAAAGTTTCCTCGGCTTTGTTGAACGCATTGAACCCCACAAATGCCACATGCGCCCAATGTGTTGACAATTGTTGCAACGTGTCGGCATCTGTAGCCATCTGACGGTACAACCTACCCATGGTAGTGTAGTGACTATCGGAAAGCAATTGCTGAAATACAATATAAATAGCAGGCAGCCGCTCCCACAAGCGGAGAAATTTTTCCTGAATATTTCCTTTGTCAATGGTGCCCTTCCAAAAAGATTTCAAAAAGGCCCGCTGCTCTTCTGTGAGTTGATCGAATCGTTTGTCAATGCTTTCGATATCATATAAAATCTGGCAGATGTCTTCCACGTTCACCAGATAGCTGTCTATCTCCCGAAAATCTTTGAGGATGGTTTCGCCAATGGAAAAGAAGACATCAAAAGGCGGAATATCTGTATCGCCTTTTTCTTTGGCTATTTGTAGATAGGCTTCGTACAAAGCAAAACCCTGTGTTAGGTTGTCGGCTACTTGCATGCTGCCCGACTTTGCTACCAACTCTTCGATGGTAAGCAGCTCAGGCAAAAAGCAAGGCGGCGCTGCCAGTTGCTGTAAATAGCTGGAGAAAAATACTGCCTGCCGACGGTTGGGAAATACCACTGCCAGCTCATGCAATTGGCCTTTGAAACGCTCCAGCAATTGCGTGGCTACTATCTGTAAAAAAGGTTGCATACTCATGTTACGCTCTTGCATTTACGTTCACCGATTTCTTTTCCAAACCATAAATCACAAAACCACTCACCTGCTTAAAACCCATGGCCGATAATTGCTCCATGTATGCCTGTACTTGCTGCTGATGCTTTTCTTTTTGATCATCGGCTGCAGTAAATTTAAAATCATACACCAGGCAGCTATCCTGATTGTACAACACCAAATCTGGGCGGCGCAGTTGTCGGTCGGCAGTCAGCATATTGCGTTCGGCCAATCGCTTGTACTGTCCGCTGTGCCAAGGTTGCAACGCATCCATGTTGAGCAGATCGGTCAAAGTTTGTTCGAGTTTTACTTGCTGATAATCATCTACCCAACCTTCGCGGCGCAAACGTTGTAATGCATCGGGCAGCTCTTGGGGATGAGATAATTTACTCAGCAACTCATGCAGTAATACGCCTTGCTTTCGGGGCAGGCTTTGCTCATCGCCATCTTTCACATCAATTCCTGCACTACGAACGGATAATACATTTCGCCAGTTGGTAAACAAGAGTGGGTCTTGTTGTGTCGGCGTTGCCGGCTCCTTCTTTTCTTTTACTGCAACTATTTTACCCACCGTCCATTGCTGTACATCCTTGCTCCATCCATTACGAATGTCCAGATAATGAACAGTGGGTAATGGTGTTTGGCTTTCTGCCACAGCATGCATCAATTCGCCTACATGTTTGTAAGGAAAACTTTCTTTCGATTTGGTCGCTTTTTCTTTCGCTGGCGCCCATCCGTATAAGCGTTGTTTAGCACGTGTAAATGCCACGTACAACACATTGAGATTATCCATGGCCGTCAGTACCAATTCTTCGTAATAGGCTTCAGCAAAGGCACTCAGTGCCAGTTCCTTTTTGTATTGCACCGGCACCATGCTGATGCTGTTGAAATCCGTTTGGCTATTGTCCGTCCACAAGGTTGGGGCCATGGGGCCACCCTTTGGTAAAATATCCCAATCCAAAAAAGGCATGAGCACAATATTGTAGGCCAGCCCTTTCGATTTGTGAATCGTTACTACTTCTACCGCATTTTCAGTAGCTGTGGCTGGCAAGGAAGACTTGTGTCCGTCTTCATCCCAATACAGTAAAAATTCTTGCAGGCCGGCATCGCCATAGCGAAGCCATTCCTGCACTTTATCAGTAAATGCCAGTAGATAAGCAGCATGCTTAGGCACTGTTGACAATTCAAATAAAATGATGAGTTGATTGATGAGTTCGAGCAAAGGCAACTGCTTCAATGCAGATGCGTTATGTTGTAACTCATATGGCAATACAGCATTATCGCCATTGCTGGCAAATACTTCCAGCCGGTTGGTGGCTGCACCATTTTGCAAATAGATTAGCTGTCGTAGCTGAGCCAATGCAATGGTATGCTTCGGATTATTCAACCAGCGCAAGGTACAGAGCAGCATTTGTATGGCCTGATTGTTTTTCAGCATCAGGGCATCACCTGAAATGACACCAAATGGAATAGCATTCGCATCCTGCATGGCCACCAGAAATTCCACAATCGTTCTTGCTTCGCTATTGGTTCTGGTAAGGATGCTCAAATCTGAAGGCCGGTATCCTTCTTTCAGCAGTTCTTGTATTTGATTGTACAACAGTGGCAATACTTCATCGGTGTAGTTCATGTCTTCTTGCAGCACTACATACTGCATGGATACATAACCATTGTCGGCGGCCGATGCTGGTATTTGCTGAAAGCTGTCAGCATAGGCATCATTAAAAATGCTATCGTAGCCTTTGGCAGAAAGTAATTGCCGGGTAGCAGCAGGTGCAGCTGTTATTTCTGCTGACAAACTTGCTTGCAGCAACTGCGGCGCCACATGAAACAACAAGTTGTTGAAATGGATAATTTGAGAGGTGCTCCGATAGTTATCCTGCAAGGTTTTTACCTGTGGCCTGAAGGCTTGCAGCTGTTGCTGCACGGTGCTGAGCAGCAACCGCCAGTCACCATTGCGCCAGCGGTAAATGGCTTGTTTTACATCCCCCACTATCAGGTTGTAATTGCCCTGCGCCAAAGTTTCGGTAAGCAAGGGCAAAAAATTATCCCACTGAAAACTACTGGTATCCTGAAACTCATCGATGAGGTAATGCTGATAACGATGGCCCGTTTTTTCATAAATAAAAGATGCGTTTGTATCTTTTGTGAGCTCCCGCAGCAGGTGGTGTGTATCGCTGATGAGCAATGCATTATTGTCTTTGCGATAGGCCGCCAATTCTTCTGCAAACACCCGCATCAACCGCAGCATGCCCAGATTTTGCCGAATGGCTTTTGCGGTACTGTAAGGCACAATATCATCGTCATACCAAGTCATGAGTTGATACAGTCGACGTTCGATAACCGGCTGTAATTCAGCTATACGTTGGCGGGTAGATGCGTCGGCTTTTTTGGGGGCCATCTTATCAGGGGCATCGGCAATTTCCTGCACCCTCGAATTCGGAGCTGTTACTTGTCCTTCTGCTGCCTTAAAAAAATAATTGATGAAGCCAGCTTTACCATAATGAAAATCTTCCCTGTCTAATCCGGCTTGAGCAACTGCATCAACAATAGCTTTGCCTGCATCTGCCCACTTCTTTTCAATGCCATGAATAGTGGTCTGCACTTGTTTGTTCAGCCCTGCAAATGCAGCTTGCACTGCTGCATCATCAAACTGTTCCATGGCTTCTTCAAAGCTTTTGAATTTTTCTTTGAAGAGTTCATTAGCCAATCGCAGCATGTCTTGCCGAAAATCCCAACGCCGTCCATCTTCCAATCTTTCTTTGGCAAAATCAATTACCCAGTTTTGCAGGTCTTTGTCATCATCCAATCGCAGGTACAAACGCTCTGCCAGATCTTCTTTTACTAAATCTTGACTCAGTTGCAATTTGAACCCACCATCAATACCCAACTCCCATGCAAAGGAGCGGATGATGCGTTGCACAAATGCGTCAATCGTGGTGATGGAAAAACGAGAGTAATCGTGTAAAATGAGCTGGTACACTTTGGTAGCCTGAGCAGCTATTGCAGCTGCATTCATTTCGGGCAGTTGTGTCAGCAATGCTTGCTCATAGGACTTGGCCTTGTCATGGCCAGTTGCCAGCCAACGGAGCACATGCAGAATGCGTTCCTTCATTTCTGCGGTAGCCTTGTTGGTGAAGGTTACAGCCAGTATCCGCTTGTAAAGATGCGGCTGCTGCAGTACCAACTGCAAATAGTGCAGGGTAAGCGAAAAAGTTTTGCCGCTACCAGCGCTGGCTTTATAAATATCGAAAGAGGAACGGTTGGTTGCTGACATGAAAAGGCCGTTTGAACAGAAAGCAATTTCCGTTCAAACGGCATTCAGAATATCAGTAGTGGATAAGTCTACCCGTTACTTTTTCTTAGCAACCTTCTTAGCAGCCTTTTTTGGGGCAGCTTTTGCAGCGGCTTTTTTGGGGGCAACTGCAGCTTTCTTGGGTGCAGGAGCAGCTTTTTTAGCGGCTTTAGGGGCAGCTTTCTTGGCAGCTTTGGGAGCAGCTTTTTTAGGCGCAGCAGCTACGGCTTTTACCAAAGCAGTTGGCATTGGCCCTTCTTTAGATTTGTCTGCCTTTACCCAGCCCCAGTTTTCGCCGCTCTTTATGCGGTACAACTGCATGGGGGTTATTTCAAACTGATCTGCCAGTTGCTTCATTTTTACTTTCTTCTTAGGGTCTTCCAACTGCTTTTTAATAGCCCGTACTTTGGCCTCAGTTAGTTTTTTACCCTTACCAGTAATGCGTGACCATTGAGACAAACGAATGGCATTGGCTTTAGAAGCATCACTTTGTGCAGAGTGTGCACGTTGTTCTTCATAAGTAACCCATTTCAGGTTCTTTACGTTGTTGTTTGTTTTTGAATGGTCGATATGCACTACATAATCGTAGTTCTTACCTGGCTTTTTGAGGAAATACTCAGCCACCAAACGATGAATGAGGTAGTGGGTAGACTCGCCATTTACCCGGAAGCGCCAAATGCGATAGCCCTGTGGGTGAATGTTGAGCGACAGCTCACTGCCGTCTTCAATTTTTTTGGAATAGCTAATCAACCGACCAGTGTTGGTGATGGCATATTTCTTTTTCAAACCGGTAATTTTTACGGGTTTGTACTCTTCGCCTGCGGCGAATTTGATTTGTTGACTCATAGTTATGTCTTTACCACTGAAATGACGTGTTGCTTCATCGATGGTTGCGTAGCGCAAATTCGATACTTTGTTGTTGTGCAAGTCTTTATCCAGGTGCAGCACATAGTAATGGTCTTTGGTTGGCGGTGTTAAAAAACACTCGGCTACCAATTTATGCACCGGAAAGCCACGCTTCCCATCTTTAAATAAAATGTTTACTTTCTGTAATCGGAAACTGGGTGCATACAACGACAAAAACTTGCCGTCTTCTTCCAATCCTTTTACATAGCTGGCCACTCGACCAAAACTCGAAACAGCATATTTTCTTCTGCCGAGTCGCTCCTTGAGCTTGAGGTCTACCCATTCTTCGCCGGGTAACGATTTAAACTTTTTCAATTGATGGAGGATGTTAAGAGTTTACAATATTGTTCTGCCACTTTTATTTAGTTCGAACAATTCATCACGCATCCCAAATATAGCGTTATTTTCTAATTATCTAACCATTTATGCAATTAGTATGCCTGCTATCATTAAAATATCGCATTGAGCATTTATGCAACCAATAAAATTACTGCTGTCAGCGTTCTTTGATATGCCAACCGAGAACCAATGACGCCTGATTTCATCAACTATCAAGCTATTGGACAACATGACTATGCAACAACACGACGCATCAACGGAAGGCAACAATCCTCCCTCCATTTCAACCATTGATAAAACACTGTGGTGGCTGGCTGCTGTTGAACCAACGCTCTTGCAGCAATACACGGTCGATAGAAACCGGTTTCGTATTATTGGCCTAACGGTAGGCTGTACGGGTGTATTTGCCGTTATGGCCTGGACATATTTTTTCAGCACCACCACTGCTCCAGCCTGGTCGTTTCTGCCGCTCGGCATTTTTATGGGCTTTGTTATTGTAAACATCGACCGGGCACTCATCAAAACCATGAACCCGTTTAAGAAACAATGGCTGCCCCTGTTGTTGCGTTTGTTACTGGCGTTAGTCATTGGTTTGTTTATGGCCCAACCAGCCGTTTTGTATTTATTCGATCAGGAAGTAAAAACACAAGCATCGATTGACAACGGAGTGCGGGTACAACAAAAGCGGCAACAACTGGATAGTATTTATGCTGGGCAAAAAACAGCCATTACTCAACAACTGGTACAATTCGAAACACAAGCCCAAGCCCGTTACACTGAGCTGCTGCAGGCTCAGCAAGCCTATCTGGCCGAAGCCGATGGTACGGGAGGCTCCGGCACCAAAGGCATCAGTGTTATTGCCAAAGCCAAGCAACAAGCGTATGCTGAAAGAACCTCGGCATACAACCAGTGGCAGGCCCAACACCAACCTACCATGGATAGCCTTCGCCGTGAGCTGGCCAAAATTGAAACAACCATTCGCAAAGACGAGGCGGCATTTGCTCAATTGCTCAACCACGGTTTTCTCACCCGTATCGAGGCTATGCAACACCTGGTGGCCCAAAACGATGCCGTAGCGTTTCGTTATTATCTTATAATGGCCCTGCTCATGCTCATAGAACTGATGCCGGTGATTGTGAAAAGCCTGATGCCTGCCGGCCCTTATGCAGTGGCTGCGATGGAAACCGAGCAGTTTGATATCGACCAGATTCGCAAGGATTTGACGGCCAAAAAAGCCGCCGCCGACCATGATCTGCAACTACGGCAAGCCACCGAAGCCGCCAGCATCTCACAAATGCATGAGCGGTTTGCATCCTTGGCCAAAGCCGAAATAGAACAGGAATCAGTACACTGGCAGGCCAATGCGGGGCGTACATCCCGCCAGTTTTGGCAGTCCCTTTTTAAACGCCTGCTGCGTTGATTTGCAATTATTTACAACCAAAAAGCCCCCGCATTCGGGGCTTTCACCATTTCAGCTATGGCATTAGCAAAACCTTGCGGTAAGCTCGGCCCGTTTTCCGTATTTTCGCCCGCTAACAGACGCATTCTATTCAACAACAACGATTGGCATGCCGGCAACCCGCTGCGCCTGTCGTCGGATTAAAACATCTAACACAATGGATCCTATAGCAATTATAATTGGTGTCATCTGTCTCATTGTAGGCTTGGTGGCGGGCAAATTCCTCTTTGCAGGAAACACCAAAAAGAAACTGGAAGAAGCAGAAATTGAGGCGAAAAAAATGCTGGTCGATGCACAAACCTCTGCCGAAGCCCTGAAAAAAGAAAAACTGCTGGAAGCCAAAGAAAAGTTTGTTCAACTCAAAGCCGAGCACGACAAAGAAATTCTGGAACGCAACAAAAAAGTAGCCGAAGCAGAAAGCCGCATCCGTAGCCAGGAGCAAAGCCTGAATTCAAAAAGCGGCAACCTCGACAAGCAGATGAAGGAAAATGAGGCCATCAAAGAAAACCTCACCCGTCAGCTGGAAGTAGTAAGCCAGAAAAAAGCAGAGCTGGACCGCAATCAGGAGGAACATGTGCGTCGCCTCGAAAAGATTGCCACCCTTACTGCAGATGAAGCCCGTGCCCAACTCATCGAAAGCCTGAAGCAGGAAGCACAAACCCGTGCCCTTGTTATTCAGCAAGAAATAATTGATGATGCCAAACAAAAGGCTACCAAAGAAGCCCGTAAAATCATCATCCAAACCATACAGCGTACGGCTGCCGAGCAAGCCATTGAAAACGCCGTAACGGTTTTCAACCTTGAAACAGACGAAATCAAAGGTCAAATCATTGGCCGCGAAGGCCGAAACATCCGGGCGATCGAAGCTGCCACAGGTGTCGATCTGATTGTAGACGATACCCCCGAAGCCATCATTCTCAGCAGTTTCGATCCGCTGCGCCGCGAAATTGCCCGCCTCAGCTTGCAGCGTCTTGTTACAGATGGCCGTATTCACCCTGCCCGTATTGAAGAAGTGGTAGAAAAAACCCGCAAGCAAATTGAAGAGCAGGTAATGGAAATTGGTGAACGTACCGTAATTGAATTGGGCATACACGGCCTGCACAAAGAGCTGGTACGCATGGTAGGCCGGATGCGTTTCCGTTCTTCTTACGGTCAAAACCTGCTGATGCACAGCCGCGAAACCGCCAACCTTTGCGGTATTATGGCTGCCGAATTGGGCCTCAACCCCAAGCTGGCCAAACGTGCCGGTTTGCTGCACGATATTGGTAAAGTGCCCGATGAAGAAACTGAACTGAGCCACGCCCTGCTGGGTGCCAAGCTGGCCGAAAAATATGGTGAACACCCCAGCGTGGTGAACGCCATTGGCGCCCACCACGATGAAATGGAAATGGCCTACGTGATTTCCCCCATCATTCAGGCTTGCGATGCCATCAGTGGTGCACGCCCCGGTGCCCGCCGCGAAATCATGCAGCAATATTTGCAGCGCATCAAAGACCTCGAAAACCTGGCCCTTGGCTATGGCGGTGTAGAAAAAGCCTACGCCATTCAGGCCGGTCGTGAGCTGCGGGTAATAGTAGAAGCCGAAAAAGTAACCGACGCCGAAAGCGACAAACTCAGCTTTGAAATTGCACAGAAAATTCAAACAGAAATGACCTATCCCGGTCAAATCAAAGTAACTGTGATTCGTGAAAAACGTGCGGTGAACGTAGCCCGATAATCAACGCTATTTCATAAAAAAAGCCCGGCCAAATGGTCGGGCTTTTTTATAGCACCACATCAGGATTGTTGCTTGTGCTTGCGTTTTCTTTTGTTTAAATATTGCTCAATCGCCTCGGCACTGGTGTACCAAACCCTGCCCTCTTTGTAAGCTGCAATTTTGCCCTGCCGGGCCAGCAGGCTGATGTACTCCTGCCCGTACGGCAGCCCTTCATCTTCCAGCACATTGTTGATGGGCTTATACGCCTCAGCAGTATCAGTAATGTTGCTCAGGTATATATCCAACGACCGCTCCAACGCCTGACTCATCAGCAGGCACAGCTTTTCATAACGGCCATCGTTGGCCTGGTTGAGGGCATCATAATATTTACGCCGGTCGTTGCGCAAAATAATGGCCGGCGGATAGCCTTCCCGCATCAGCAGCAGGTTAAACAGCAACCGTACCGTTCGGCCATTCCCATCAAAAAACGGATGGATATGCACAAAGCGGTGATGAAAAGCCGTAGCCAGTTGCAGCGGGTGCATGCCCAGCGGGTTTTCTTGCACCCAATCCATCAGCTCCGCCATCAAATCGGGTACTTTCACTGCATTCGGTGGAATGAAATTGGCACCGGTAATTCTTACCCCTGCATTGCGGTAGCGACCGGCAAAATCTTTTTCAATTTTATCGAGCACCAGCGCATGCACATCCAGCACCATGCTTTCTTGAATGACCGCTCCCGGCTGTGCCAATACCTCAATCAGCTCAATAGCTTCCTGATGGTTCACCGCTTCAAAATGCTCCCGCAGACTTTTGCCCTTAATGGTAATGCCATCTTGCAGCACGGCACGGGTTTCGGCCAGGCTGAGGGTGTTGCCTTCAATGCTGTTGCTATTGTAGGTCCACTCTATGGAAAGTGCCTCCTGAATCCGCAGCATGGCGGCATGAGGAATGGGCCGGACAGCCACAATGCCGGCCTTCTTTTCATCGAGCCTTTGCAGCGGCATGTCTGCTCTCAAAATATCGGTTACCTGTTCTTTCCACATGCCACAAAGATATAAATATCGGTTGGTCTTCAAAATCATTTACCCGATATTTTCATTTTCCAACAAATCTTTGCCTTGCACCGTTCTTAGGCAGACATTTGCAACGATATGATGAAACGTGTATTTCCGGCCATGGCAATAGTGGCCAGTTTGTGGATGACTGCTTGCAGTACCAATAATATTACGCAGGAGAATGAGCTGAAAAAGTATTTCGACTCGGCCAAGGTGGAGGGCTGCTTCGGCATGTTCGACAACGGGCAGGGCCAGTTTACCATTTACAACATGCCTCGCTACCGCGATAGTGCTTACACACCGGCTTCTACGTTTAAAATTTTCAACTCGCTGGTAGCCTTGGGTACCGGCCGTATTTTCAGCGATACCGTGGTAGTACCCTGGGATGGCGTGGTACGCACCAGCCCAAGCGGCGATACCATGACCGACTGGAACAAAGACATGAACATGCGGGAAGCTTTTGCCGTGAGCAATGTGGGTTTTTATCAGGAAATGGCCCGCCGCATTGGCCGCGACACCATGCAAAAGATGCTGGACAGCGTGGGCTATGGCAATAAAAAAATTGGCGCCACCATCGATCGTTTCTGGCTCGACAATTCATTGAAAATAACACCCGATGAAGAGCTGGGTCTGGTAAAGCGCCTGTACTTTAAGCAGCTGCCTTTTCAAAACCGGGAGCAGGAAATTGTAAAAGACCTCATGATTCGGGAAAAGACCGACAAATACACGCTGGCCTACAAAACCGGCTGGGGCACTACCGAAAAAGGCAACCAACTCGGATGGCTGGTTGGATGGATTGAAGAAAACAAGCACCCCTACTTTTTTGTGCTCAATGTAGAAAGCCCCGATCCGAAGGTGGATTTCAAAACCATTCGCCTCAATATTGTGAAAAGCATTTTGAAAGAGAAAGGATTTTTTGAAGGCAGGAAATAATCTACCCGCAGCTGCGTTTTGCAGCTATCTTTTCCAACAGCACCCACATGATATTACACCAAGCCGCATACAGCCTTGCCCATCCGCAAAACGGATGGTGGTTGCTGGCATTGGTACCCATGGCGCTGGGTTGGTGGGCCTATGCCCGTTGGAAAAAAAAGACACTCACCAAACTAGCCGATCAACCGCTGCTGGCGGCCATTACCGCAACTTATTCGCCGCGTAAATGGCGGCTGCAGCAATTGCTGATGCTGGTAGCTGTAACCCTGCTGGCACTGGGTATGCTGAGCCTGCAACAACCCCTTGAAAAGGGCGGCGCACAGGTAGAAGGCATGGAAGTGGTGCTGGCTATTGATGTAAGCAACAGCATGCTATCTGCCGATGCCAGCCCCAGCCGGCTGGAGCAGGCACGCCTCATTGCTACCAAGCTTACCGATACCCTGCAAGGCAGCAAAGTGGCAGTAGTAGCTTTTGCCGGCGAAGCCTGGTTGCAACTGCCCCTCACCACCGATTTACAAGCCGCCCGATTGCTCATCAGCGGGCTCGATGGCAAGGCCGTACCGCTCGAAGGCACCGATCTGCAACTGGCCCTGCAAACCGCCGCCGAAAGCCTGCCCATAGCCGACCCGGCACACAAAGCGGTGGTGCTGCTCACAGATGGCGAAGAGCTGGAAGGCGATGCCATGGCTGCCGCCGAAGCCCTGCAAAAAGCAGGCGTGATGCTCATAACTGTGGGCATTGGAACGCCCAATGGCATTGTGCTGAAAGATGGCACGGGCCTGCCCGTACGGGATGAGAATGGCGAACCCGTGGTAAGCAAACTGAACGAAAAAATACTGCAGCAACTGGCTGCACAAACTGGTGGCCGTTACCTGCCACCAGCCACTACACAAGAACATGCCAATGCGGTGCTGGCCATATTGCGGGAGCTGCCCAAATCGCCCATGCTCAACAGCTACCTGGTGAATTATTACAGCTACAGCCACTGGCTGATAGCGTTGGCCTTGTTGCTGATTATTGTAGCCACTGCCCTCACCGAAAAAAGAAGCAAGAAAAAAATAGCCGCCGTAGCTGCTTGTTTTTTGGTGTTGATACTACCCATTGCCACTTCAGCACAAACCAATACCAACAGCCAACTCCAACAGGCCGATGCGCTATACCAGCAGGGCAAGCTGGATGAAGCCGCTGCGCTGTATGCCGAAGTGCTGAAAGCCAACCCCAATGCCTGGATGGCAGGCATGCATTTGGGCAATATTGCCTACAAAAAAGGCGATTACGAAAAAGCAGCCAGCCAATATCAAGCCATGCTGCAAAAGGCCGGCAGCGATGCCCGTGCCAAAGCCATGCTGCACAACAACGCCGGATTGGCGCAAGCACATCACAAGCAACTGAAAGAAGCCGTGGGCTCATTTAAGCAGGCGCTGAAATACCAACCCGATGATGCAGAAATAAGCCGCAACCTGAACATAGCGCTGGATGAACTGAAAAAACAACAGCAGCAACAGCAACCGCAGCCAAACCCCGACAACAAGAAGCAACAGCAAAAAGCCGATGATCAGTTGAAGGCGCTACAGCAAGAAGAAAAACGCATTCGCCAGCAAATGCAGCAGCAAAAGAAATCGGCGAAGTTGCCTGGGAGGAAGAGTTGGTAAGAACAAATATTTTTAAATTATGCAGCTTTCTGCTTATAGAGATGTTCTTGAAACTCAATGAACAAACGGCTGATATTTGCCACGTCTCCCAAAATTTCTTTAGCGTCTTCTAATGATTGATACTTGTTAGTAAGTAAGATGGGTAGTTTTTCCTGATCGAGTTCATCCACTCCTGTCTCAATGTACTTACTCAAAACGAAAGTGATAAACTCTTTCTGCTTGTCGTTGAGCAAAGCAAATATTGTTGCTTCTGCTGCTTTTGCTCTATCCTCTCTTGTCATTGCGATGTAATCGCCATTGAATACGTATTCCAAAACATCATACAGGTCACTATTTTCCATATCTACCAACTTTTGCAAGGTCAGTAAATCGTCTTTCGGGAAACCCGCAGATTCTAAATTCTCCAACAAAACTTTTCGGGTAATGGGATTACTCCAAAGTTTCCGCAATTCTTCTTCGTCTTTGAATAACTTGGGTAATTCACCAAATAGATTGCTTAGAAATTCTTCAGCTGATATTGGACGTCCATCTGCACTCCAGAATGATGTTTGCGAAGTGAATTGAATTTGACGGTCTTTCCCTTTTGCCAGTTTTACTTTTATTTTTTGTTTGAAAGGTTTGGGTTCCCCTGGCTCGTTTGGCTCTTGAGGTTCAGTGGGAAGTTTGGGTATGGGAGGGACCCCGCTTGTAATTACTGGTTCTAATGGCTCACCGTCCCATTCCGGATCTGAAAAGTGTTTGTAGGCATCCACAAAATCGTAAATAGTAAAAAACTCTTTACCGTCAAACAATCGTGTGCCACGGCCTACAATTTGTTTAAACTCAATCATTGAATTTACTGGGCGAAGCAAAACGATATTGCGAATGTTACGTGCATCAACTCCTGTGGAGAGTTTTTGCGAAGTAGTTAAAATGGTTGGAATTGTTTTTTCGTTGTCTTGAAATTCTCGTAACAGTCTTTCGCCTTCTTCACCGTCATTGGCGGTAACACGAACACAATAAAAAGGGTCTTTGTTTTTGGCGTTTTGGTTTACCAAATCTCTTATCAATGCTGCGTGCCCTTGGTTGGCACAAAAGATTATTGCTTTCTCGTTTTGGTTAGCTTCATCTAAAAATATATTTACCCGCTTGGCTTCCCGTTCTACAATTTCAATAGTGCGGTTAAAGTCTTTTTCTTCATACAATTTACCTTCTTCAATTTCTCCTTCAACAATCGTGTCGTCTGAAGTGTAGCGGTAATCATCCAACGTAGTTTTGATGCGTTTTACTTTGAATGGCGTTAAAAAGCCGTCATTGATGCCTTCTTTCAGCGAATAGATGTAAACAGGTTCACCAAAGTATTTGTATGTGTCCACATTGTCTTTTCGTTTGGGCGTGGCGGTTAAACCCAATTGCACTGCCGGACTGAAATATTCCAAAATTCTTCGCCAATTGCTTTCGTCATTGGCTCCACCTCGGTGGCACTCGTCAATGATGATAAAATCAAAATAGTCAGCTGGATATTCGCCAAAGTAGGGTGCAGGTTTTCCTGCTGCATCAGTGCCACTCATAAAGGTTTGAAAAATGGTAAAGAAAATGGTGCCGTTGGTGGGCACTTTTCCGCTTTTCTTTATTTCATTGGGCTTTATCCGCACCAAAGCATCTTCGGGAAATGCCGAAAACGAATTGTAGGCTTGGTCTGCTAAAATGTTTCTGTCGGCTAAAAATAAAATTCTCGGTCTGCGGTTGCCGTCTCGTTGTAAGTTCCAACGGGTTTGGTATAGTTTCCACGCAATTTGAAAAGCGATTGCCGTTTTTCCTGTTCCTGTGGCAAGGGTCAGCAAAATTCTTTCTTTGTTTTGTGCAATGGCTTCAACGGTGCGTTGTACAGCTATTTCCTGATAGTATCTTAACTGCCAACTTCCGCTTTTGTCTTCAAATGGAATATTGGCAAATTTTTCTCGCCACACTTCGGCAAGCTCAGTGTCAGTGTTTTTCGGGAATGTTTTATTCCAGAGTTCTTCGGGGCTTAGAAAATCTGTTACCAAACCTTCTTCGCCTGATTTCATGCAGATTTGGTAAATGGCTTTACCATTGCTACTGTAGGTGGTTTCTAATTTTAGTTTGTCTGCATACTTTTTGGCTTGCATTACGCCTTCACTCACTTCCAATTCGTCACTTTTGGCTTCTTCTACTGCCAACTTGATGCCTTTGTAAACCAACACATAATCGGCAATTTCTCTTTTGCCCCTGCCACCGCCTGTTTGAATTTTACCTGCCGTTATGTTGTATTCACGAAGGACTTTAGAGCCTTCCACAACGCCCCAACCACAAGCCTTTAGCTTTGGGTCTATGAGTTCTGCTCTTGTTTCTGCTTCGTTCATAATTAAAATAAATCTTTATAAAATTCAACTCCTATGTTTAATGGCTCGGTTTCTGGTTTTACTTGGCTTAGCGCATTGATAATTTTTAGTTTCAATTCTTCGCTGTAATCCTCGTCATTAATAATTGATGTTATTATTTCTTTCAATAATTCTTTTTCGATTAGATTATCGGCAATGGTTACTGCAATATTCTCCATTTCAATAATAAATTTATCGACAAACACATCAAGCCCATTTACTTCTAAAAAGAAAGCCCCCATTGCTATGGATGTTCTTTTGTTCCCATCATTAAAGGCATGAAATTTATTGAATGAGAAAACAAGATGCGTTAGCTTTTTTTCAAAAGTTGGATAGTAGTCATCGTTTTGAATATGAGTAAGTGGGCTATCTAAATTTCCATAAACTTTTACTCCCTCAATGCCACCCGAAATTTCAATAATTTTGTCGTGAATTTTGATGGAGTACTCCGATGTAAAATAATTGTACTCCATCTTTATCGGTCTTTTAATCGTTTGAAAACATCTTTATTATCTTCCAGTCTCTTTTCCAAATCCATACTTCGTTCGCCCAAAAACTTATCATAATCCTCTGTGCTTACTTCATTGATGTAGTCTTTCAGTTTTTCGTGCAGTGCCTCTCTGAAAGCCAAATCACGGCTTGCCATTAGACTTCGTGCCTTTTCACGTAGTGGAATCAATGTAGCTTCAGTCAGTTTTTCATAAGTAGTAAATAATGTATGAGCCTCAGAAAGACTTAATTTTCTTCCTGATTTTTCAAATTCAGTTTTAAGTGAATTAGCATATCCATTTTCATAACCTGCTATCAAGTCCAACACTTCTGAATACATGGTGCTTCTTACACTTTCTTTTGAGTTGAGTTTTAAAATCTGTCTATACTCTTTGGCATTCTCTTTAAAAATGCTTTTATAAATTTTATCGGTTAATTGACCATACTTGAATTTGTTTTCTACTATGTAAAAATCTAAGGCATTTGTAAATTCTTGACGATAGTTATACTCACGAATTGCACTTGGCAAAAATTCTTCTTCTCGTTGGTTGATGTACTTTGTTTTACCCCCTAACTTTTTGTTAAGCACATCAATTACAATATCTAAAATTGCGGACCGAAGCTTTTGAGCTTTTTCAGAACCAGTTAGCAACATGCCTACATTCAAAAACGCCTTGTATGTAAAAATGGATAATTGGGGGGATTTTGATAGGCTATCTAATTCATTTTCAGAGAGTTGAAGGATGTTCACGACATTAATGTCGTGAACATCCCCTTTTTCTTTTGCAAGTTTCACAAAATCAACTACTTGCTCTTTGTATGATTTAAGTTTTTGTCCGGTATATAACTCATAACCGCTTTGCTCTAATTCAGTCTTATGATTTTCTAAAAGCCGATCAATGGTTCGAATATCAACTTCATAATATTGGGCTACTTGCTGCTTTGTAAATCGGTATTTACCATCGTGTTTAATACCATAAAAACCCACTTGCTCATACACTTCTTGTATGGCAATATTATTATTCAGAATGTTTTTTCTGTCAATACTGGAATTTGTTAAATCTTTACTCATATCGCTAATGCTTTTTCAGTTCTCAATTCTCCCGCAAACGCCTTTTGCAAGATGGATTTTTTCAGTTCTTCCAAATCAGCTATTTTCTTTTGATACACCGCTTCTAACTTTTGTGTTTCGGCTCGCAGGGCATCTAATTGGCGGACGATGGTTTGTTGGGCTTCTTTTGATTTGGGAAATGGTATTATTACTTCCCTAATTTCTTCTAAATGTAGATTTGGAACGCCTGACCCTTTAAGTCGCTTATTAAATTGTTTTTTTGCGATAGGAGAATTTATGAAATACAACATAAAATCAGGAATAATTTCATCTAAAACTCTGATATGAGCGAGACTAACATAAATATCAAACACAACATCTCTATCAACCATTGCCGCTACACCTGTTGTGCCATTTTTTGCTAATAGAATATCCCCAATTCTTGGAGCTACTCGTTTGTGCATTTCAATATGTTGCTTTGCATCAATGTATTTGATGTTTTCCCAATCTATTTTGCCACTGGTTACATTTTTAGATGAAAGAAATATAATCCCATCATCAAAATATTTAGGTGTTTGATGAGTTCCATCTGTAATTTTTGCACAAACTTCCTTCAAAGTTTTTTCAGCCCAATTATCTCCTTTATTCTCAAACACCCCCTTTAAATAGCTTTCAAAAAGTTCTTTGGCGTTTTTGAGGTTTTGTTCGGCATTGGCTTTTGCCTTTTCTATGGTGGCAAAGGCTTCATCTAATATGGAAACAATGCGATGTTGTTCTTGAATTGATTTTGGAAAAGGAATTTCAATTTGTTTAAGATTATCATTGTAAAGTCTTGAAATTGTTGCTCCTTTTGATGCTCCCCAATTACATATTTCATAAAAGCGGTAGAGGTAATCATTTAGAACAAGTTTTTCATTGTTGTCAATCCAGACAATATTAGAGTCTTGAAAATACGCTGGCTGTCCATCATATCTTACTCTTCTACCTATTGTCCCTGATGCAGAGATAAGAATGTCGCCTTTTTTGGGGAATGAGAATTTACTACGAAACTCATTGTATCGTTCCTTGCTGATAAATGCATCAGGTGTTTTTCCGAAAGTTCCAATTTTGTAAAATGGGATATCTCCTTCAGGTGTAGTATCTTCTTTAAATATTCTTTTACACATTGATACCTTACCAATTTCTCCCAACTTCTTTATTTCCCAACCTTGCTTCATATCAGTTCCAAAATTGAGTTAAGGATTTCGGCACTTTCTTCATCCAATGCTTTCATTTCTTCCAAAATGACTTGCGGTTGGCGTAGCGTTACTTCTTCTTTTTTGTTCGGGTTCTTTACGCTTAAATCAAATGTGCTTTGGTCAATGTCTTTTAAATTTACCGTCCAGGAGTTTTCGCTATCGGCAAAGGTCTTTTGCAGTTCAACAAATTCTGCCAAGTCGTTTTCGTTGAGTGGGTTGGTTTTGCCTAAATTGCGGTCAAGGTTCAATTGGTAAAACCAAACCTTTTGCGTGGATTTACCTTTTTCAAAAAACAATACAACAGTTTTTACCCCTGCACCGGTAAAAGTGCCACCGGGCAAATCCAACACGGTGTGCAGGTTGCAGTTTTCCAACAAGGTTTTGCGTATGGCAACCGTGGCATTGTCGGTATTGCTCAAAAAAGTGTTTTTAATTACCACACCTGCTTTGCCGCCTGCTTTCAGTATTTTAATAAAGTGCTGCAAAAAAAGGGAAGCGGTTTCGCCTGTTTTAATGGGGAAGTTTTGTTGCACTTCGGCTCGTTCCTTTCCACCAAAAGGCGGATTGGCAAGCACCACATCATAGCGGTCTTTTTCTTGTATGTCGGCAAGGTTTTCGGCAAGCGTGTTGGTGTGTATAATGTTGGGAGCTTCCACACCGTGCAAAATCATATTCATAATGCCAATGATATACGCCAATGATTTTTTCTCTTTGCCGTAAAAGGTGCGTTTTTGCAGTATCTCGGTTTCTTTGGTAGAAAGTGATTTACTGTTTCGCAAATAGTCAAACGCTTCGCAAAGGAAGCCTGCACTGCCTACTGCACCGTCATAAATTTTGTCGCCAATTTTTGGGGCAACCACTTTTACAATAGTTGTAATGAGCGGTCGGGGTGTGTAATATTCGCCACCGTTTCGCCCTGCGTTGCCCATATTTTTTATTTTGTCTTCATACAAGTGGCTCATTTCGTGCTTCTCTGCGTGGGTGCGGAAACGCAATTCGTCAATGCGGTTAATCACTTCACGCAAGTTGTAGCCACTTTGTATGCGGTTTTTCAGTTCGCTGAAAATCTCGCCAATCTTGTACTCAATGGTATCGGCACTTTCGGCACTCAGCTTAAACTTTTTGAGGTAAGGAAAGAGTTGGTTGTTTACAAAGTCAGTGAGGTCGTCACCCGTCAGGGCTTTGTGGTGGTCGAGTTTTCCGTCTTTGCCTTTCGGCATTGCCCAAACTGTCCATTGGTAATCTTTATCAATGATAGGCGTATAAGTCTTGCCTGTCAGTTCGGCTGCTGTGGCACGGTCTTTCTCCAAGTCGTCCAAGTATTTGAGGAACAAAATCCAAGAGGTTTGCTCCACATAGTCCAATTCACTGCCGCAACCAGCGTCTTTGTGCAATATATCGTCAATATTTTTAAAGGTTTGTTCGAACATTTGGGTAGTACTTTTTATCGGTCTGCTAATGTATTGAAGCGGATGGTGATTTTACTATCCTCCCAAATATTTAGCTATTTATAGTTTTTGCTTCAGGGTTTACAAAGCAACTTGGCACCCTACGATGAATACTGCTTTAGCATCATTGATTGGAGGAAAGTATGTAGTTTCCGCACTAAGATTAAACCGCTGGTTAAAAACCTTGTTATGGTGATTCCATGTAACCATTAAGAAAATTAGCGGACATTTGCCCCGCCGGCGAGAGGCCGCACAGGAGGCAGATGCCACCTGCAATGCAGCTGCAGTGTCCCGATAGCTATCGGGAGACACAACACAGTTGAGTTATTTGAAGCTGCTGAATCCCCAAAAAACAACAACCCACACTCACCTATTCACCAATTCACTTATTGACCTATTCACCAATTCACTAATACTTCACATGCAACTATATACCGAAAGCCTCACCAGCTACCAACGACTGAAAACCCGGGAAGTAAACATTGGCGGATTGCTACTCGGCAATAGCCACCCCATACGGGTGCAAACCATGACCACCACCGATACCATGGATACCGAAGCTACGGTAGCGCAGGCCATCCGCTGCATTGAAGCCGGTGCCGAGCTGGTCCGCATTACGGCGCCTTCGAAAAAGGAAGCCGAAAACCTGCAAAACATCAAAGACGAACTGCGCAAACGCGGCTACAACACGCCGCTGGTGGCTGATATCCATTTCACCCCCAATGCCGCAGAAATTGCGGCCCGCATTGTAGAAAAAGTGCGGGTGAACCCAGGCAACTATGTAGACAAGAAGAAGTTTGAGCAGATTGAATACACCGATGCCGAATACCTGGAAGAAATTGAACGCATCCGCGAACGGTTTACACCACTGATAGAAATATGCAAGGAGCACGGCACGGCCATGCGCATTGGCACCAACCACGGCAGCCTGAGCGACCGCATCATGAGCCGCTATGGCGATACACCGATTGGTATGGTGGAAAGTGCCATGGAATTTTTGCGCATTGCCCGCAGCCTCGACTACCACAACATTGTGCTGAGCATGAAGGCCAGCAACCCGCAGGTAATGGTGCAGGCCTACCGCTTGCTGATACAGCACATGCAGGAAGAATTTGGCGAATGCTATCCGCTGCACCTGGGTGTAACCGAAGCCGGCGATGGCGAAGACGGTCGCATTAAAAGCGCCATTGGCATTGGCACCCTGCTGGAAGATGGCATTGGCGATACCATTCGGGTGTCGTTGACAGAAGATCCGGAGTTTGAGATACCGGTGTGTCGTGACTTAGTGAAGAGATATCAGTCAGAAAGTCCGAAAGACGGAAAGTCGGAAAGCGGACTTCCGGACTTGCAGACTTCCGGACTGCGCTACTCCCCTTTCGAGTACAAACGCCGCCCCACATTTGAAGTAGGCAATATTGGTGGCAAGCAAGTGCCCGTGGTGATTGCCGACCTGAGTAAGCTCGACAACATTACGCCAGAAGCACTCATTAGCATTGGCTATACCTACGATGCCATTACTGATAAGTGGAGCATTGGCGATATGGCGGCCGATTACATTTTTACCGGCCATCAAATACCAGCCTTTGCACTGCCCGGCACATTGAAAGTGATTGTGTATCCGGCCACGTTTGCCAATCACGTTGCTTCCCCCACCGGGAGACATGAGGGGGCTGTCTTCCCCATCTTCGACATCCACGGTTTTGTAGATGCTGAGCTGGAAAGTGACCAGCTGAATTTTGTGATGATTGATTGCTTCAACGATGATACCGAGGTAAACGATTTTACCTACCTGGATGAAGTGGCCAACGACCCTACGGTGGTGCTTTGCCTGAGCAGCCAACGCAGCAACGCCATGCAGGCGGTGCGCCGCATGATGATGGAACTACAGGCCCGTGACATTAAAAACCCCGTGGTGCTTATTACCGACAGCAACTGGCAAACCGCCGACGAACATTTGATACACTACGCTACCGAAACCGGAGCATTGTTGCTTGAAGGTTTTGGTGATGGCCTATGCCTGGGCATGAGTAGCGCCAGCTATCAAAACGCTGCAGCCATGAATGCCAGCGGCCGCAATTATCTCAGCAATGCCACGGCCGAACAATTCATCAACAACACGGCTTTTGGTATACTGCAGGCCACCCGTACCCGCATCAGCAAAACAGAATACATCAGCTGCCCGAGCTGTGGCCGTACGCTGTTTGATTTGCAGGAAACCACCGCCAAAATTCGCAGCCGTACCAACCATTTGAAAGGCGTGAAAATTGCCATTATGGGTTGCATTGTAAATGGCCCCGGCGAAATGGCCGATGCCGATTTTGGCTATGTAGGCAGCGGCCCCGGCAAGATTACCTTGTACAAAGGCAAAGAAGTAGTGAAACGCAATGTAGACAGCGAAGTAGCTGTAGATGAGTTGATTGATTTGCTGAAAGAAAATGAGGCTTGGGTAGAACCAGCATAAAATTTCTGAAGTATGATATCTGATTGCTGATTTACTTAGCCTTTGTGATACAGCGATATTTCTTTTTGATAGCCATAGCATTGACCGTGCTTTCATGCAGCACCCACGACGCACCTACCGTGCATCGTGGGTTTTATTATTGGAAAAGTCGGTTTGCATTGGACAGCACTGAACGCAATGCGCTGCAACGATTGCGGACGGAAAAGCTGTACATCAAACTGTTTGATGTGGCTTGGGACGAGCCGACGCATCAACCGCTTCCAGTGGCCAAAATAAATTTTGCAGCAGCTTTTCCAACGCAGCAGCAATATGTGCCCGTGGTATTCATCACCAATGAAACATTGCAAAAAGCCACCCCAAAAGACATTGACAATTTGGGCAGGAATATTCCCAAACTCATCAGCAGCATTACGGAAAACAATAAGCTGCCAATGCCTGCAGAAATTCAGCTGGATTGTGACTGGACCGCCAGCACCAAAGACCGGTATTTTTTGCTGCTGAAACAGCTCCGCAAAACCAGTTTCTTTCAGGGAAAAAGATTGTCCGTCACCATTCGTTTGCATCAGGTAAAATACACGCAGGAAGCCGGCATACCACCCGCCGACCGTGGCCTGCTGATGTGCTACAACATGGGCAACCTGCAACAACCCGCTACGCAAAATTCCATTATCGATCCGGCTACGCTGAAACAATACACCAGCCGTTTAAATGAGTACCCATTGCCATTGGATATTGCCCTGCCTATATTCAGTTGGTGGGTGTGGTTTGAAGGCAACCAATACAAAGGGCTCATACATGCCCATGCGTTACAACTGCCCTTAGATGCTGAAAAAAAATGGCGCTGCAGCCGCGATACAACCATCAATGGCTATACCTTTAAACAAGGGGATTGGTTACGCTACGAAAGCTCTCCTCAGGAAAGTATTGAGCAAGTCATCAGCCACCTGCAATCGCAACTGAAACCCGACAACCGCAATATTATTCTCTATCATTTAGATGCCAAATCGCTTCAGCAATATGCAATACCCACGCTTGAAAGTTTTTATACTCGCTTCCTTCATTAGCGGCCTCATTAGTTTTCCGCAAAACATCATTGGCTGTGGCCCCATGATGGACCCCTATGATTACTTCACCAGCTTTTACAGCAAAGCTTTGGTAGACATCGGCCCCAGTAAACCGTACTTCTACACCAATCTGCTCACGTTCTACGACGATTGGGATTACACCGAAGATTCCACTGCTTTTATCAATGATGCATTGATAGCAGAATGGCAAACCTATGTACCCGGTGCCAGCAAAAAAGATGTGGTTGATTTTGTGTACAACCGCAGTGTAAACGAAGTGAAGCAATTGCAAGCTGCTATGCGTCAACCAGCGGCCACTATTGCACCGGCACTCAAACGCAACAGCATGGCCATGCAACTACTGCAGCAAAAGAAAACGGAAGCAGTACAATACCTGTTGTTGGCAAAAGCGGTAGAGCCGATATGTGTATCGCCCGACCCATGGAGTGATGGACCAAAAAGAGACAGTGCAGGCATCAATCAATACATCAATCAGGCAACTGCCGCCTGGCAAAAAACAACAGATGCATTCCTGAAAAACAAGTATGCTTTTTTACGTTGCAAATTGGCGTTTTACAACAATCGTTTCAATGATTGTACCCGTTGGTATGCCGAAGGTTTTGACGATAACAATACAACTGCGGTAAAAACCATGGCGCTTAGTTACAGTGCCGGTGCACAGTTTAAAACTGGTAAGGGCAAAGAAGCGGCGTATGCGTTCAGCAAAACATTTGCACAAACAGCACCCAAGCACCGCAAAGCCGTGTTCCTCGGTTTTTTGTGGGCAACAGATCAGTGCAACATCAGTTTGCTGAATAGCTATTGCAGCGTTGCCCGCACTCCCAAAGAGCAAGCCATGATGGCTGCCATGTTTGGCTTGTGGGGATACGATTATCATTTGCCCGTAATTGAAAAAGTATACCAGCTAGACCCGCAGTGTGAACTACTACCCCTGTTGGTGCTGCGTGAAATCAACAAAGTGGAAGAACGCTTTCTCACTCCCATGCTCGACAAGCAACCCGGCAGCAAAGCATTTTACTACAGCTGGAACGAAAAGGACACTGCGGCACTCAGCGATACACATGTGCAAGACCTGATTGCTTTGCTAGAAAAAATGGGTAGTAATCCTCCAACCAATCATCAAAGTGCATTTGCCACTGCAACAGCGTATTTGCACTATATGCGCAAAGATGTAACTGCTGCCAACAACTGGCTGGCCAAAGCCAAAGCAATGCCTGCCAGCAATGCAGTGAAAGACCAACAACAAATGGTAGGCCTGTTGATTCAAACGGCTTCTTTGCAAGCAATGAATAGCAGTAACGAAAACGCATTGCTGCCACAATTAAAATGGTTACAACAGCAGGCAGAACAAAGTGCTGAGTTCGGTATGTTTTACCGCAACCTGATGGCGCAGGTGATTGCGCCGGCTTATTATCAGCAAGGAGACTTATACAAAACCGTGCTGGCATACGGCCTTGCAGACAAAGCGTTGAAGCCCGATAGCAGCGGCTACACCTATTACGGTTACACTGCCAATGCCATCGAGTTTTTGCAAAACAAACTCAACACACCCGATATCATTGCTTTGTACGATTATCTCAACAATACACCTGCTACGGCCTACGATGCATTTTTAATGAGCAATAACTCAGTTACAAAAGATGCAGTAACGGATATGCTGGGCACTACGTATTTGCGGGAGTTTGATTTTGCCAAAGCCATTGACTGGCTCAAAAAACAACATAAACCCAGCTTGCTTACCAGCGAACAGTATAACTACAAAACGTATAAAACGACATTGCTCAATGTCAACCCATTTCATGATTACCTGAACGATTGGCAGCGATACGAAAAACCATTGGCCAAGCCCATGAGCAAACTGGCTTTTGCAGAAAAAATGCTGCGTCTGCAACAAGCCATTGACACTGCCAGCAGCAATGCTGTTAAGAGTAAACTGTATTATCAGTTAGCCAATGGCTTGTACAACATGAGCTACTATGGCAATAGCTGGATGCTGATGGCATACAACCGTCCTAATAGTAATTGGAACAGCGGAAAATATGATGCCGCCTGGGAGAAGGAATATTATGCCGTACACACTGCGAAAAATTATTACCTGAAGGCTTACGAACTCAGCCCCGACAAAGAGTTTAAAGCAGCGGCATATTTCCTGGCAGCCAAATGTGCCCAGCGCCAGATAGCCCGGCCCGACTACGACTGGAATAACTATGATGCGTACGAAGCCAACATGAAAGTGTTTCTACGAAAGTTTGCGAACAATGCCATGTTTGCCAATTTCAAAAAGGAATTTGGCAGCACGAAGTTTTACCAATTCGCCTACACCCGTTGTAGTTACCTGAGAGATTTTGCAGTAAGATCGAAATAAGCATTCGCTGATACATCAACAAAAAAGCGCCGGCAATTGCTGGCGCTTTTTTGTTGTCGTTAAATAACTCAATCCCGGTTGACACGGCCGGTAAACTTGCGTACATCGTTTACATACACGTCTACTACAAACCTTCCTTGTGGCAATGAAAGCAGGCTGTACGTAAACTTGCCATTGCGAATGGAGCGGTATTCATGCAGTTGATGCAAAATGCCATCTACGGTAATCTTCACCTCAACTTTAGCGGAAGTACTGAGTTCTATGTCCAGTTGAATATTGTCTTTGGTGCGGCGGGGGAACATAGAAAATGCGGCCTGAATATTTACCGTATCGGGCTTGTATTGGGGCGATGCATAAAAGCTCAACGCTTCGCCGGCACCACAATCGCTTTCAAACACGTACAGCAAACGACCAGTGGTATCGTACAACCGCAGGAAACCATCGCCCTGTTGCGGCTGTGCCCAAAACTGCAATCCATTGCCCGAGGTATCTGTCAATTGCAACCGATGATAACCAGCTGCCAGCGAAATGGTATCGTTGTGCTCTGTATTGGCTACCGTGCTGGTTGGCAGTTTTTCAAACTGCTTTTCTCCGGCAGCATTGTGCAGTGCAATAAAATTATCAGCAGGCCGGTTGTTCGTTTTGTATTTCAATACAAACACATTGGGTAATGTAATGGGTGCTTTGTAGGTAGTGGTAAGGCTGTTATCGGCAGGCCATGCATCGGCTTTGCCATTGGGCTGGCTCAGCATAACTGTAAACTGGTTATCCTTCGCCAACATATCCACTGCGCCAGGCAATGCTATCATCACTGTTTGGTTAAACGGCAGCAAGCCTTTCCACTGATAGGTTTTTTGGGCAGCGCCAACCGTACCATATACAATGGTCAAAGACTTCAATGCCTGGCTACCCACATTGCGTACAATGATGGTAGCATTGTTGATAGCAGGATTGTAGCGGGTAAATGCCTGCTTGTTGGATGGTGCTACAATGTCTTCCAGCAATACATCTTGCTGATGCGTAGGCTGGCCATAATAAAACAGGTATGAACCAATGTGCTCATACGCTTGCACATTGCCCGTAGCTGTGTACGGTTCCATTTGTAAGTCCACCTGATGTGTTCCTGCTTTAGCAGGCATATCAATCACGTCAGGACGTTGCAAATCGCCGGGACACCAGTAGGCACGGTCATATATCCAGGTACCGCCTTGCGGGTACAAGGCATTATCGCTGCACTCCTTCCACATGTCACGTTTGTCTGCCAGTTTTCCATCGTGCAAAATTTGCCGCCAGCGGCTACAAAACTCACTGCAGTTGCGGGGTTTGTCGGCCCCATGCCCGGTATGCTGAATGCGTACACGGCTGAAAGCAGTTTGTGCCGGAGCAGTATAACGTACAGGCATTACAGCAGCAGCAAATGGCGCTGTGCTATCACCATATTTAAACTTGCCATTCCACAAGGGTTGCATACCCAGCAGTGGTGCAATAGAAGGCCCAAATTGCACGGCTACATCCAGCGTCAATGCCCAGCCAACAGTATTGGGCTCATAGCCCGTGTGCAGGTATTCAATCTCTACACTATCCCGAAGTAAGTGCTGAAAATCGGTCACATCAACTTCCCACATCCATTGCCAGCCCTTGCCAAAGATGCTGCCATAGGGAGTAAGCATTCTGCCTATTTCTATGTGTTTGTCTTCGCCATGCACACCGCCTTTTCTGCGAATGCTGATAACATCACAATAATCCCAATGGGCTGTGGGCATTTCGTCAGGAGAACCCAGTGTGAGCTGTAAGGTCATGCGGCGTACAGCAGCTGATGCTTTGGGAAATACGCCCCATGTTTTATAGTTGTTCTCTCCTTTGGAAGGATCGGTTATAATCGTTTTTTTACTGAACGTATGCACAACAGTACTACCACTGTTTTGTGCCATTGCTGTTGTTGCCAGCAGGCACAGCAGCATGCTCCACAGGCTTGTCATCCGCATCATCTTTCGCTTCATAGTTGTTTTGCTTGGGGGTAAAAAAATCAGCATATCATTCACCAAGGTTCGGGTGCCTGATATGCTGATGGATATATTAAAAAAACGTCGTCGCTAAATGTTCAATCCGCCGCAGGCACTAATCACCTGACCGGTTACATAGCTGCCCATGTCGCTGGCCAGAAACACCGTTACATTGGCAATGTCTTCTGCCGTACCAAAGCGGCCCAGAGGAATACCGGCTTTGTATTTGTCAGCAGCTTCTCCTTCTTTGAGGTAGCTGGTCATATCGGTTTCTACAAAGCCCGGGGCAATGGCATTGCAACGAATGTTTCGGCTGCCCAGTTCTTTGGCTACGCTTTTGGTAAAACCAATCACGCCGGCTTTTGAAGCGGCATAGCTGCCTTGTCCGGCATTGCCCATTTCACCAATCACACTGCTCATGTTGATGATGCTGCCACTGCGGGCTTTCATCATCGGCTTAATCACTTGCTTGGTCATGTAAAACACGCTATTCAGGTTGGTCTGAATCACCTGCTCCCACTGCTCTGGCGTCATGCGCATCAGCAGGTTGTCTTTGCTAATGCCGGCATTGTTCACCAAAATATCAACGGTGCCAAATTCAGCCAGCACATCATTCACCAGTTTTTCGCAGGCAGCAAAATCGCCGGCATTACTTTGGTAGGCTTTTGCTTTTACACCCATGGCCTGCAGCTTTGCTTCGAGGGCTGCGGCTTTTTCGGCACTGCTGTCGCTTACGTAGGTAAAGGCAACATGTGCACCTTGTTCTGCAAATTTGATGGCGATGCCTTCGCCAATGCCCCGGGCGGCGCCGGTTACAATGGCCACTTTATTGTCGAGTAGTTTCATACGAGTAGGTTGATTTATCAGATTAAGAACATCACGCAATAATACAATACCATTTTATAAAAATATCCTAGCAGAAGCAGGTAGCATGCAAAGAAGAGCAATGCCAAAGGCAAGGCCACCATCCATTTCAAACTATAAAACCGCCGAAAGGCTACAACCAGATAAACACACATGATACAATTGGAAAGCAGCCAGCCAGGTCCATCGTCGGCAAAAAATGAAACGGTTGAAGGGTAAGCGCTGCTTATCGCAACCATTAATAGTGGCATTATCAGGTAAGAAAAACCAATATAAAGTGCATTAAACTCGGTGGCATAAATGAGATGATCGAAATAGTAGCCACGCTTTTTATAGAAAAATCCGAAAAGCAGTAAGCCAGTTACAGGAATCATGATAAAAATTAACGGCTTGGCCAGCTTGGCCGACTTAGTATCATAGGCAACGGCCATGGCAGCATAATCTCCGTTGTATTGAATCAACTTTTTTTTAGCTACAGCAAGTGCCAGATGATGATAATTGTAATCTTTACTTACATAAGTATCCAGCCGCATGTTAAGCCCCTGAAAACGAGGAAACAACAAATACAGCACTACGATGAATAAAAAAAAGGGGACTGGCTTGAAATACTTTTTTCGAATGCCGTTGCAATAATCAATCGAAAGCTTGCCCGGTTTGAAGAAGACTGTTTTTAATGTTGTGAAAAAACTGCCTTCGAAGTGTGTAAGAAAATGAAAGGCTTCTTCGCCAAGATGCGATACTGATTTACTGTGTTCATCAAAAAACTTTTCGCCGCATTGGTTACAGTATTTTCCTGTAAAGGAATTGTTGCAAGCCTTACAAATGTGTGTGGATGTTTTATTTTTCATGCTGGTTAAAAATAATGAGAATCTCCTCCAGCGTGTTCCTGTCATTACTCAGCCTTGGCACTTTGTGTTGGCCACCAAGCTTGCCTTTGCTGCGCAGCCATGCAGCAAAAGTACCTGCAGGTACAGCATGCAATACCAACCGGCGCAGGGCAATGTTTTTATGCCGCTTCGCATCGTAATCGCTGTTGATGTGGCGCAGGGCATCGTCCAGCACATTGGCAAATTGCTCGGTATCGGCGGGAGATTGTGCAAACTCTACGGCCCATTCATGTGCACCATTGCTATCGGCACTAAAATAGAGTGGTGCAGCGGTGTAATCAGTAACAACTGCACCGGTTGCAGCACAGGCAGCAGCAATGGCCTGATCGGTGTTTTCAATGATGACTTCTTCACCAAAAGCATTGATGAAATGCTTAAGGCGGCCACTCACTTTTACCCTGAATGGAAATGTAGAAGTAAACTGAATAGTATCGCCAATGAGGTAGCGCCAGAGGCCACCGGTGGTGGTAATGACCGGTGCATAATTTTTGCCCACTTCCACATCTTTCAGCCCCACGGTTTGCGGGTTGTCTTTGCCGTATTCTTCAATGGGCATGAACTCATAAAAAATGCCATGGTCCAGATAGAGCAGCATGCCGTCTTCGTCTTCATGACTTTGCGCCGCAAAAAAACCTTCGCTGGCATTGTACACTTCGAGGTAGCGGATGGGGCCGCCAATGAGTTGCTCAAACTGCTGACGATAAGGCGTAAACGATACGCCGCCATGCAGATATAGTTCAAGGTTGGGCCACACATCGAGCATGCGGCTTTTCCCCGTTATTGCTAAAATGCGTTTGAAGAGTACCAGCGTCCAGGTGGGTACACCACTCACACTGGTTACATTTTCAACGATGGTGCTTTGTGCCAGCTGTTCAATTTTCGTTTCCCATTCGTCCATGAGGGCTATGCTAAGCTCCGGGGTTTTAATCCACTGGCTCCACACGGGAGCATTTTGCAGCAGCACGGCACTCAGATCGCCGTAATGTATGTTTTCGTTGACGGAAGCAATCTGATGACTGCCACCAATCACCAGTCCTTTGCCGGTGAGCAGGTCGCTTTCGGGATAGTGAAAATAGTACTGCCAGAGTACGTCTTTATTGCACTGAAAATGATTGGTATCGAGGCTTTCCTGACTCACAGGAATGAACTTGCTGCGGTCGCTGGTGGTGCCGCTGCTTTTGGCAAACCACTCTACCGGCGTGTTCCAGAGCACATTGTCTTCACCCGCCATCATGCGTTCGATGTAGGGTTTCAGGTCGTCGTATTCGTGAATGGGCACGGCCGCTTTAAAGTCGCGGATACGGAAGGTGGTGCTGAGTTTGTAGCGTTTGCCAAACTCGGTATACTGCCCGTCGGTCACGAGGTGTTGCAGCACATCACGCTGCGCCCCCACGGGATCGTCCATCCAGTGTTGAATCGCATTTTGGCGCAATCGTGCCAGTCGGGATATGGCCGGGCTGAGCAGTTTCATATTTCCTGTGGCGGCAAAATAAGGAATGCCGTACAAATTGGCGGCAATCTATGTCATGAGCGTAAAATTGAAGACAAGCCAAAGACACATAAATAGCCGTGTCCTACCTGACTTTTGCAGCTTTTAGAAAAACCCATTCACTCTTCCTGCGACTATATTTTTCTATTTGCCTTGATGCAAAAAGAAACAAAAAAATCAAGGCCAACACAAACCCTCCGGGCTCCCGATAGTTATCGGGATGGCCTAGCCCACGCCTCCCCCTGTGTAACCGACGCTATGTGCGGAAAGTGGATGATATTTTTTAGTGTGCTGATATCTGTAATTTGACTTAGTTCTTTCCGTCTTCCGGTCTTCCCGACTTTCGGTCTCCCGTCTCCCGACTTTCGGTCTTTCCGACTTTTTTCCCTTCCATGCAACGACCTTTGCCGCCCTGGTGTCAACCCAGCACATCATGCACCTCACCCCTACTGCACAACTGGTGGCCGACTGCCTGCGCAACCGTGCTGCTGCTCAAAAGCAGCTGTACGATACCTATGCGCCCCAAATGATGGGGGTGTGCTATCGCTATACCCGCCAGGCCGATGAAGCCAGCGATGTGTTGCAGGAGGGTTTCATCAAGGTATTTACCAACCTGCAGCAATGGAAAGGCGATGGTGACCTCGGGGCATGGATTCGCCGCATTATGGTGAACACGGCCCTGAACTGGCTCCGCGACCGCCGCCACATGCAGTGGGTGCAGGAAGAAGCCATTGCAGAAGATTTTGCCAGCGATACCGTGCACACACCGGTACACAAACTGGAGGCCAGGCAACTGGCCGATCTCATTCGCCAACTGCCCGCCGGCTATCAAACCATTTTCAACCTGCATGCCATTGAGGGCTACAGCCATGTGGAAATAGCACAACTGCTGGGCATTAGCGAGGGCACCAGCCGCAGCCAGTACCTACGGGCCCGCCGACAGCTGGCCGGCATGATCAACGATTCTATCACCCCAAAAAAACAGAGCTATGCCAGCCGATAACACCTTTGAGGAACACATGCAGCAACAGCTGGATGCGCTGCGCATACAACCACCCGCCAGCGACTGGCAGCAGATACATGCTGCCCTACACCCGGCCAAACGCCGCCGCATCATTTGGTGGTGGTTGCCACTGGCGGCTTTGCTCATTAGCGGGGCCATTTACCTGGCCAAAGAACCCAGCGGCGCAGCAAGAGAAGGAAGAGAACCGATGGTTAGGGCAATGGGCAATGAAAAGCGAGGCAATAATGAAAAGGCAATAACAGAGAAGGTAGTAGGCAATGAAGTAACGGGCAATGATAATACAGGCAATGATGGAAAGGCGAAATCAGAGAAGGCAATAGGCAAGAATGAGGAGGGTGCAAGCAATGAAATAATGGGCAATGATAGAAAGGCAATAACGAAGGAAGCAATAGGCAATAATAAAGAGCGGAAAGGAGGCAATCAAAATAGAAATGGATTGATTTTGAAGAGACAGCTTCCAACCGGACAGGCAATCAAAGAAAAACAACCATCAGGTATTGATGTAGAGGCAAACACTGCAACTGCAGAGGGGAAAAAATTGAATTTCAAGTCGGCTTTTATAACAGCAGCTGAAAAAACTACACCGCAGGATGTTGCACGAATCAGCAGCATTCCCGCAGATACCGCATCGCCCAAAAGCAATGTTGTAACCGAACAAGCAGATGAAGAAGCCGAACATCGATTGACAGAAAGCATTCATAGCACAACCATGAAGCTGCTTCCCGAGAGCCATGCCCCATGGCCATGGGTGAATGAAAAATTTTTTACACCCAAACCACGCAACAACACACCCCGCAAATGGCAAACAGGTTGGTGGGCTGCTTTGGGCAGCACCCGCCTGAGCCAAACCGCCAGCTTTTTTGGCACTGCAAAAGCAGCGGCAGATTTCAGTAGCAACAACCCCGGCAATGTGCGGTATGTGAGCAGCCGCACCGAAAAAAACGGACAATATTTTAGTGCCGGATGGGTGCTACGCAAACCCATGGGCAAGCGCTGGGCTTTCAGCACCGGCCTTGGTGCAGGGCTGCAAAGCTGGCAGGTGAGTACTTCCGTTTTTGCCGACAGTATTTTACCTACCGGTAGCTTGTACAACCGGGCACTTACCGCCACCAGCGACCAACAATACCGTATGCTTACCCTGCAAGTACCCATGCTGCTGGAGTGGAAATTGTTGGGCAAACAAGAAGGTATTTGGCTGCAAGGCGGGCTCAACCATCAGTGGCTGCTGCAACTGCGGGAAAAACAAAGCGTGGCCACACTATCGCAAAATTTTGCCAGCACCAGCAATACAAACGACGTGACCAGCAAAGCCTATGGTTGGCAACCACAGCTACGGCTGGGACTGGTGTACCAATGGCAGAGCAAAAGATTCATTCATCAAATGGTGCCGGCGGTGCAACTGCCCTTGCGGTCCGTCTTCAAAACCGACAATCGTGGTCTGCTCAACATTCAGCTGCAGTACAACATGCTGTGGCTACGGAAGTAGGGGGAAGTTGATTGGTTGATTAGTTAATTGGTTAATTGATAAAGTTCCTTTGTGCATCCTTTGTTGGTGGTTCAAAAAAGCAAACACAAGTCCTGCTAACTGCTAACTGCAAATTGATTGAATCCCTTGCGTCTTCTTGGTTCAAAAAAAATTTATAACCATGCAACGCTTCATCACAATGCCGTTTCATACTTATACAAAAACCACTACCATGATGCTGAGAGAAATATTGCTGGCTGGAATGGCTGCTGTGCTGCTGCTTACAGGTTGTGTAAAAGACAAAGTATCGAGTACCTACGTGTACTACCGGCCTGTGTATAAAACAAAAGCTGCCGTTCGTAGTGAAGTCAAAAGCAGTACACCCCGTTCCATCCAAAACCCCGGCAAGTTGTTTTACAAAGATGGCTATGTATTTCTCAACGAACTCGACAAGGGCGTTCACATCATAGATATAAAGGACGTGACCAAACCCAAACTCGTAAGTTTCGTGGCCATTCCCGGTTGCGTGGATTTGGCCGTGAGAGGCAACACCCTTTACGCCGATCTGGATGTAGACCTCGTAGCTATTGATATCAGCGACCCATTGAATACCAAAATCACCAAGCTATTGGAAGGTGTTTTTCCGCACCGTTACTATGGCAGTTTTGTAGCCGATAGCAGCCGGGTGATTGTAGACTGGCTGCGGGTAGATACCACCGTTCAAAACGTTGACAACCTGGGCTGGGGCATGAAGGCTGCCGACTTTATGACCTTTGCCAGTGTAAGCAACAGCAGTGGTGGCCGCTCTGTAAGCAATGGCGTAGGTGGCAGCATGGCCCGCTTTGCACTAAGCAACGACCGGCTGTACACCGTTAGTTACGACGACCTCAAAATATTCAATACCGCCATTCCGGAAACGCCATCTTACATCAAAGAAGTAGCGCTAAATGCATGGGATATTGAAACCATTTATCCCTTTCAAAACAAATTGTTTTTGGGTGCTTCTACAGGCATGCACATTGTAGACATCAGCAATAAAGACAACCCCGTGAAGCAGGGCACATTTACCCATGCCCGTGTATGCGACCCTGTGGTAACTGATGGCAAATACGCATACGTTACACTCCGCAACGGTACGCAGTGCGGCGGCTTTATCAATCAGTTGGATGTGGTGAATGTAGAAAACGTAATGGCACCTTCTCTGGTAAAATCATTTTCATTGTTTAACCCGCATGGCTTGGCCAAAGATGGTAACCTGCTGCTGATTTGTGACGGCGCAGATGGCCTGAAAGTAATGGATGCCACGCAACCCAACAACGTATACCAATTGGGGCAACTCAAAAACCTCATTACCTACGATGTGATAGCACTCGATGGTATTGCACTTGTATCAGCCAAAGACGGACTGCACCTCATAGATTATCGTACACCAAGCAAGCCCACACTGCTCTCTTCCATGGCCATTGGCAAATAACCCCTGTTTGTTACCGTTACATTTTATCCGATATGAAAAAGCGTTTGTTTTTATTGCTGTTTTGCCTCAACCTCATTCCACTCTACATGCTGGCACAGTTCAAAGGCTGGAAGCCCGGCGGCATTGCCGAAGCCGGTTTTGTAGCCGGAACTGCAGAGCCTTCTTACGACTGGCGTACCCAGTTTACCATGAGCAAAAAATTATGGTCGGTAGGCCTAGGTGCCGGCGTAGATGATTACAAATTCAGATCGGTACCGGTAGTGCTGCAGGGGCGGCGGTATTTTGGTCAGCGAAAGCTCAAGCTCTTTGCCTTGGCCAGCGGTGGCCTCAACATTGTAACCGACAAATCAGAACCTCAAAACAACTGGTGGTGGACATGGAGCTCATTCCGTAGTAGCATTATGCCTTCGCCCATCATCAACCATTATCAAAACGGCTACTATGCCGAGCTGGGCACGGGCATTGCCTTTTTGTCGAAAAAGCAGCATGGTTTTACCCTCGGCCTCAGCTGGAGCCGCAAAACCACCACCGAGTGGTACGAAACCGAAGCGACCATGACCAGCAACCCCACCGATATGGACCGCACCACCAACCGCTACCAGCTCAACCGCATGGTGCTGCGCCTCGGCTACAAATGGTAGGGCCAAAATCCCCGATTGCCCCGAAATGTTTACATTAGAAAAAAAATCGGGGATATGACAACCATTGCTTTGTACAACATTAAAGGCGGTGTAGGAAAAACAGCCGGCTGTGTCAATCTGGCTTATCTGGCCGCCGAAGAAGGAAAAAAAGTACTCATTTGGGATCTCGACCCGCAGGGTTCCGCCTCCTTTTATTTTAGTGTAGAAGCAAAGCTCAAAGGCGGCATCAAAAAACTGCTGACCGGCGAAAGCCAGTTGGATGCCAGCATTCAAGCCACCGAGTTTGAAAATCTGTGGATGCTGCCAGCCGATTTTGGCAACCGCCACCTCGATGTGCTGGTAGACAGCACCAAGCAATCCAAGAAAAAATTCAAGAGCCTTGTAGGTTCTCTGCAGGGCGAATTTGATTACCTGTTTATTGATTGTCCGCCGGGCATTGGCCCTCTCAGCGAAGCCATTTTTGCGGCGGCCGACTATGTGGTGTTGCCCACCATTCCTACCACGCTCAGCATTCGTACCTACGAAATGGCGCAGCAGTTTTTCGAAGAAAACCAGCTCGATGCCAGCAGGCTCATTGCCTTCTTCAGCATGGTCGACATTCGTAAAAACCTGCACAACGAAGTGATTGGCAAATACTACAAGCACAAGCAGTTTTTGCGCAACTACGTGCCCTACCTGAGCACAGTAGAAAAAATGGGCAGCAAGCTGGCACCGGTGGCGTGGTTTGCGCCCAGCAGCTACGCCGCACAATGTTTCAGAGAAGTGTGGAAAGAACTGAAAAAGAAAACTAGTGCCTGATGATTGATACACTTTCAATCTTTTTACAATATCACTTTTAATACATTTATGCAAAGAGAAATAACCAGCTGGTACAGCCCTGCCCTTGGCGAAGACATGCCCATTGTAACGTACGGACATTATGGCTTTGCCCTGCTGCTGGTGCCCACGGCCGGCGCCGATTTTTTGGAGTACGAACGTTTTCAGCTCACCGATGATTTGGCACCTTTTGTTGACAGTGGCAAGGTGAAAGTGTTCAGCGTAAACAGCATGAACAAACAAAGCTGGATGAACAAGAGCATGGAAGGGGCACACAAAGCCATCCGCCACAACCAGTGGAATGAATACATTTTTAATGAAGTGGTGCCGTTTATCAAAACGCATACTTCGCCCGATACACCCATCATTGTTTGCGGCGCTTCTTTTGGTTCGCTGCACAGCATGAACCTGTTTTTGAAACGCCCTGATTTATTCAGCGGTGTTATTGCCATGAGTGGCGTGTACAACCTGATGGAATACACCGACGGCTACTACGACGAGCAGGTGTACTTCAATAGCCCGGCCCATTACCTACCCAACCTCAACGATCCCTGGTATTTCGATCAGATTCGCAAGAGCCACCACATCCATCTTTTCAGCGGCGAAGGCCCGTACGAAGCACCTTGGGCAGCCCGTGAGTTTGCCGATGTGCTGTACAACAAAGGCATTACCTACGACCTCAACATTTGGGGCCCCGAATGGAAACACGACTGGCCCACCTGGCGGGCTGCATTGCCGTATTTTTTGGGGAATAAGTTTTGATGGGATAGTTGACTGGTTGAGAAGTTGATCGGTTGACGAGTGTGTATACTCAGTGCCGATTTTAAATTGGTAAACTCTAGAACAATGGAACTTGTGAACACGTGAACTTGTAAACTCGTCAACTCCAAACCTGCTCCCCCGCTATATTTGCGCCATCATGAGTAGTCAGGGAAAAATCATCATCATTACAGCACCCAGTGGTGCGGGCAAAACCAGCATTACGCAGTACCTTTTGGAGCAGTTTCCAACGCTCACCTTTAGCATTAGTGCGGCTACCCGTCAGCCCCGTGGTGCAGAAGTGCATGGCAAAGACTACTACTTCATCAGCGAAGCCGACTTCAAACAAAAAATACAGGCCAACGAATTTCTGGAATGGGAAATGGTGTACGAAGGCAAATACTACGGCACCCTTAAATCGGAAATGACCCGCATATGGAGTGAAGGCAAAACACCGGTGCTCGATATTGATGTAAAAGGCGCCATTCATGTGCAACAGCAATATCCCGGTCTGTGTTTCAGTATGTTCATTCAGGCACCTTCGGTAGATGCGCTGCGGCAGCGCCTCGAAAGCCGCGGCACGGAAACACCGGAAAGCCTGCATACCCGCCTCAGCAAAGCCGAATACGAAATGAGTTTTCGTCACAAGTTTGATACCGTGATTGTAAACGATGTGTTGGCTGATGCCCGCCAGCAAGCGGCGCACCAAGTTGCTGCATTTCTGGCAAAATAGTTGTCTCTATTACATTATCGTAAACGGAGTTATGCTACGCAACTCCTTTCTGCCAAACGGCTATTTTGTGTATATTTGGTTCTATGGATTTTAGCAACATGGAGCTGATGCTCAAAGTATTTTGGGTAGTGGCTATTTTAGCCAGCCTTGTCTTTTTGGTGCAAACCATCATGACGTTTACCGGCACCGATGCCAGCGATGGCCTTTCTGCCGATTTTGACGGCAGCCTCGATGGTGGCGATGCGCCATTTCAACTCTTCAGTCTGCGAAACCTCACCAACTTTTTGTTGGGCTTTGGCTGGATGGGCGTAACGGGTTATCAAAGCTTTAGCAACAAATCTTTGCTGGTGGCAGTAGCGGCAGCCGTGGGCATTGTGTTTGTTTTGCTGTTTTTCGTCATCATTCGGCAGGTACAAAAACTGGCCGAAGACAATTCGTTCAACATCCAAAAAGTGCTGGGTAAAACCGGCGAAGTATACCTCAGCATTCCTGCACAAAACATGGGCAAGGGAAAAGTACAAATCAGCGTCAATGGTTCGGTACACGAACTCGACGCCATTACGCAGGGCGAAAAAATTGACACCGGCGCCATGGTTAAAGTCACCGATATCATGGGCGATAACCTGCTTGTAGTTACGAAATTATAAACCGCACATACCTATGACACCAGTTTACATGATTGCAATACTCGTAGTAGTTGCATTCATCACCATCTCTGCCATTATCTCCCGTTACAAACGTTGCCCGAGTGATAAAATTCTCGTGGTATATGGCCGCACCGGCGGCAGCTCTGCCAAGTGTATACACGGTGGCGGCGCTTTCATTTGGCCTGTCATTCAAGACTATGCCTACCTCGATCTGAAACCCATTTCTATTGAAGCCAATTTGACCAATGCACTCAGCCGGCAAAACATCCGGGTGGATGTGCCTTGTCGTTTTACCATTGCTATTTCTACCGAGCCCGATAGCATGAACAATGCCGCAGAACGCTTGCTGGGCCTCAGTCCTGAGCAAATTCAGGAGCTGTCGAAAGATATTTTGTTTGGTCAGTTGCGCCTGGTGATTGCTACCATGACCATTGAAGAAATCAACAGCGACCGCGACAAGTTTCTCGACAACATTTCTAAAAACGTTGATACCGAACTCAAGAAAATTGGCTTGAAACTGATCAACGTAAACGTAACCGATATCAAAGACGAATCGGGCTACATTGAAGCCTTGGGTAAAGAAGCTGCAGCCAAAGCCATCAACGAAGCAAAAATCAGCGTGGCCGAACAAGAGAAGATTGGCGAAACCGGTAAAGCTATGGCCGACCGTGAAAGAGATACACAGATAGCAGAAACGCATCGTGACCGTGATGTAAAAATTGCCATCACCCAAAAGGATAAAGAAATCAGTATTGCTTCTGCAGTAAAAGATGAAGCCATTGGTAAAGCCGAAGCGGCCAGAGATACCCGGGTAAAAACTTCGGAAGCAAACGCTGTTGCCATCAAAGGTGAAAACGAAGCCAAGATAGCCATCGCCAACTCCGAAGCATTGCGCCGCGAAAAAGAAGCGGAGTCTTTGCGCATTGCCATCACTGCCGAAAAAGTACAGCAAGCCAAGGCTTTGGAAGAAGCATACCTGGCTGAACAAAAAGCAGAATTGGCCCGTTCGGAAAGAGAACGATCTACGCAAATTGCCAACATTGTTATTCCTGCAGAAATTGCCAAGCAACGTGCCATTATAGAAGCACAAGCCGAAGCCGAACGCATTCGTGAAAAAGCGAAAGGCGAAGCCGATGCCATTTTTGCCAAAATGGAAGCCGAGGCAAAAGGTTTGCTGGAAATTTTGACCAAGCAGGCCGATGGTTACAACCAGGTGGTGCAAGCCGCCGGTGGCGATCCTACAAAAGCCTTCCAGTTGTTGCTCATTGAAAAACTGCCTGAACTGGTAAAAACACAGGTAGAAGCCGTGAAGAACATTAAGATTGATAAAATAACGGTTTGGGACAGTGGCAACAGCAGCGAAAACGGTCAGTCATCCACGGCTAATTTTGTATCGGGTATGATGAAAACCGTGCCACCACTCAACGACCTGTTCAACATGGCCGGCCTCAACCTGCCCACGTATCTGAAAGGTGATGCCCCCAAAGAACCACCTACTGACAGCAAACAAATCATTGAAGAAAACTAAATGAAAAAGCGATGCCCTTCAAGCATCGCTTTTCTTTTGCAGTAATCATTACACATGCGCCAGCAACCGGCTATCCATGGCAAACAATGCCGATGGCTGAGGTTCCACTTTCTTAAAAAGCGGTGATAGCGGATTGAGTACCACATTGTGTTCGCCCGGCACTATCACCGATGGTACAATGAACCCTGCATAGGCAGTGTCTTCCAGTATTTGCTGGCCCAACCATTGCGTGTACGTAAAATCATTTTCCCACCCCTTGGTCAAACGGGCTGTATCCACTTTGTACAATTGAGCAGCAGCAGGAATAACAAAACTTCTGGTGGCCAATTGCAGCATATCGTTGCGGCCCTGTGCATGCACAAATTTTTCCAGCACGGCCAGCGACAAATGTTCGCTACAATACAAACAGGCTATCCCGACAGGATTCCAGCGGCCCCCAAATTTTTTGGCACCAATACCTTCGGTATCATCAATAAAAGCAACGTGACCAATACGGTGAACAAGCATCATATGTATACGCCGTAGGCCATACGGCCCAGCTCTTGCTGCAGCAAGCCAATGCCCGTGATGGTTTGTAAAGATTGAAAACTCAACTCCTGACCCAGCACCTGCTTGGTTTTGCGCAGCCAATCTGTAAAAGATGCTGTGCTGTCAAAAATTTGCAGGCCCGTTTCTGTGAGGCGCTTGAGCTGATGCAGCAACTCAGCCTGAAAACCGGTAAACGGCTTGCCATCTTTGAGGTATCGCTGCAGGGTACGATCGCTGATGTGCAAAATAGCCGCCCACTCTGCCTGCGTAAACTGCAACACATGCTGGAGCTTATCATAAGCAACCGGTGAAAAAACATCGGTACTTACCTGATACAGCACCTCGGGCTCTTGCATGAGGTTGCTGATGGCCTGCGCCTTTTTTTGACCGTATTGAATGGGCTTTTTCTTCATCCTGTCATTTGTCGCACTAATTTACGACAATTTTCCATACTTTCATCTCCTTTACTTCCTTTTTTATTCCTTCCTTAGCATCTTTTAAAACTTGTTTGCCATGTTGTTTCAAAATAAAACTGTGTTTATCACCGGTGCCAGCCGTGGCATTGGTAAGGCCATTGCCCTCAAACTGGCTGCGGATGGCGCCAATATTGTGGTGGCTTCTAAAAGCGTAACCGAGGACCCCAGACTGGGCGGCACTATCTACAGCGCTGCTGAAGAAATAGAACAAGCCGGTGGCAAAGCCCTGCCCATTCAACTCGACATCCGCGATGAAGCGGCCAGCCAGCAAGCCATTGCAATAGCGGCCGAGCATTTTGGCGGTATTGACATCCTCATTAACAATGCCAGTGCTATCAACCTGCTGCCTACCGAAAAAACAGAACCCAAACGTTACGATTTGATGCATAACATCAATGTACGTGGCACTTTCTTTTTGTGTCAGGCGGCCATTCCTTTTCTCAAGAAAAGCACCAATGCACATATCCTCAATTTGAGTCCACCAATTAATATGGATGCCAAATGGTTTGCCAAGCACCTGTCGTACACCATGAGTAAATACAACATGAGCATGATTGCTTTTGGCCTGAGTGCTGAGCTCAAGCAATACCGCATTGCTGCCAATACTTTGTGGCCAAAAACCACTATTGCAACAGCGGCTGTCAATAATTTGCTGGGTGGTGAAATGCTGATGAACATGAGCCGCACCCCGCAAATTGTGGCCGATGCTGCATGGTACATTTTGCAGCAGCCCTCCGACAAATGCACGGGCAATTTCTTTATAGATGAAGAAGTATTGCAATCGCATGGCATTACAGATTTGAGCGGCTATGCACATGTACCGGGCAATACCAACTTCTACCCCGATTTATTTATCGATGCCTAACCAATAACACGTACTTATATTTATGCAAGAACACACCAACACGCATTTACAACTGGCCAAAGATTATGTGTACTATACCAGCGAATCCGTTTTTCTAACGGGTAAAGCAGGTACGGGCAAAACCACATTTTTGCGAACACTGCGGCAAGATTGCCCTAAGCAGCATGCCGTGCTGGCACCCACTGGTGTAGCCGCCATCAATGCCGGCGGCACCACCATTCACTCTTTTTTTCAATTGCCGTTTGGTCCGTTTATACCAGCAGGCAACAAAAACAACAGCGACGAATCCAACAACAAACACAGTCTGTTGGCAAGGCTGCGATATGGCCGCGACAAACGGGAGTTGATGCGCAGTATCGACCTGCTCATTATTGATGAAATAAGCATGGTGCGGGCCGATACACTCGATGCCATAGATACCATTTTGCGGCACATCCGCCACAATGAGCAACCGTTTGGTGGGGTACAAATGCTGTTCATTGGCGACATGTTTCAGCTGCCACCTGTAGTGCCCGATCAAGACTGGCAAATACTGCAAGACTTTTATGACGGCCCTTTCTTCTTCAACAGCGAAGTGATACGCCAGCACATGCCGGTGTACATAGAACTGCAGCATATTTACCGCCAAAGCGATGCGCATTTTATTCAGCTGCTCAATGAAGTGCGGAATAATCAATTGACAGAAGACGGTTTGCAGCTCCTCAACAGCCGCTACGAACCGCATTTCCGCATACCCGTCGATAAAGATTACATCACACTGACTACGCATAACGCCACAGCCGACAGCATCAACAATCAAGCGCTGGAAGCATTGCCAGGTTCATTGCATAACTACGAGGCCAATGTAGACGGTGAATTTTCGGAAAAGAATTTTCCGGCGGAGCAAACCTTACAGCTCAAAAAAGGAGCACAGGTTATGTTTCTGAAAAATGACACCGTGAATAAACGCTATTTCAATGGCAAGATTGGCATTGTAACTACATTGGATAATGAACGCATAGAAGTGCATTGCAAAGGCGACGACAAACCCATTAGCGTACAACGGGAAGTGTGGCGCAATGTACAGTATAGCCTCAACAAAACTTTGCAGCAAGTAGAGGAAAAAGAGATTGGCTCTTTTACCCAATATCCCCTGCGATTGGCCTGGGCTGTCACCATTCACAAAAGTCAGGGTCTTACGTTTGAGCATGCCATTATTGATGCAGCCAAATCATTTTCGGCCGGGCAGGTATATGTAGCCCTCAGTCGCTGCAAAACGTTGGAAGGCATGGTGCTGCGTACACCTGTACCGCCACAAGCCGTAAAAGTGGATGGACGGGTGCAGCAATACGCTTCCACAGCAGGAACTGCGCTACAATTGCAACAAGCATTTGCAGCCAGCCGAAACCGTTTTCAATTGCAACTGTTGCAACGGGCCATCGATGCAATGCCCTTGCAAAAAGCAGCTGCAGCTTTGGCTTCGGTCATCAACAACCATGCAGGTGCTTATGGCGAAGCAGCGGACAGCTGGATAAAAAACTGGCAGGCACAAATACAACAGCTGGCAGAAACATCGAATAAGTTTCAACAACAACTGGCACAACTCACACAGGGTTATGCAGAAAGTTTTGAAACACATGTACCCCTGCAAGACCGCATTCAAAAAGCAGCTGATTGGTTTGGGGCACAGCTCGAAGGCATTATCAAAGGCATACGGGAGCAACCTGCTGTAACAGACAGCAAAGAGCTGGCAGAAGAATTTGAAGCCGCCTTGGCCGAAGCACTGAAGGCCGCTACCCAATGGCAGCTGTACATGCAGGCCTGCCACAAAGGCTACGATACACATGCGTTGCTAAGGGCCAAGTCTACCATCAACATTAAAGAAGTGATTGGGCAGGCGTACACCGTCACCAAGCGACAACATGCTTATGCTGATGTGCCGCATCCGCAGCTGTTTCAACAGGTAAAACAACTACGTGACCAGATTTGTGCCGATGAAGGCAAACCTGCCTACATGGTAGCCAACATGAGTACGCTGATCGAACTGGTGACTTATTTACCCCAAAACGAAAAAGAGCTTTTGCTCATCTCTGGTTTTGGCAAGCAAAAAGTGGAACAATACGGAGCCGATTTTCTGGCACTCATTGTAGCCTATTGCGAAGCCCATGACCTGACCAGCCACATCTCCGACAAAACGCCCAAGCGCCAGCGCAAAGAAAAAACGGACACCGCAGCACCAAAAATTCCTACGCAGGCACAAAGCCTGCAACTGTTGCAGCAAGGCATGAGTGTGGCCGAAATAGCCGCTGCCCGTGGTTTGCAGCCAGGCACCATCGAAGGGCATTTGATACCGTATGTATTGGATGGCAGTATCGATAAAGCTGTACTCATAACCGAAGCATTGTTTCAGCAAATTGCCGAAGTGCAACAGGAAACCGGCACCACGCAAGCAGCCGAGGTACGACAAATTCTCGGCAATAATGTGAGCTACAATCAGGCCCGGTTGGTGATAGATTGGCTGCGCAAAAATGGAACACTCAACGAAAACACGGCCTCTTCAGCAGACGCTAATAATCCTGCGTAGCATTTTCCGAAATAGTCATTAGCCAATTGCTTTTGCAGCCAGCATACAGCCACCAATGGCTGCTCCGGCCGCAATGGTTATATTTGCCGCAATTTCTGACCAACATTAACCTGTACATGAGTAGCACGTTCAACCCGGATAAGCAACATACTTTGAGTGGCGTGGTAAGCGTAGAAGGTACCGGCCTGCACACCGGTGCCTATGTAAACATGAACCTGAAACCGGCCAAACCCGGCTATGGCTTCGTTTTTCAGCGCATCGACCTGCCCAGCCAACCCACCATTAAAGCCGACTGCGACCTGGTAGTTGACACCAGCCGCGGCACCACCCTCGAAGAAAACGGTGCCCGGGTAAGTACTGTGGAGCATGTGCTGGCAGCATTGGTTGGCCTTGGTGTAGACAACTGCCACATCGAAATCAACGGTCCTGAAATTCCCATCATGGATGGCAGCAGCATGCCTTTTATTGAAGCCATTGAAGAAGTAGGCGTAGAAGAACAAGAAGCCGCCAAACAGTGGTACACCATCAGCGAAAACATTCAGTATTGCGATGAAGCCCGCCGCGTAGAAATTACCGCCCTGCCTTCTGCAGAATACAAAGTGACTACACTTATCGATTTTAATAGCCCCGTATTGGGCACGCAACATGCCCAGCTCAAGCACCTCAGCGATTTCAAAAACACCATTGCGCCTTGCCGCACATTTGTGTTTTTGCATGAGTTGGAAATGCTGCTCGACCACAACCTGGTAAAAGGCGGCGACATCAACAACGCCATTGTGGTGGTAGATAAGCCAATAACCGAAGAAGCGAAAGTGAAACTGAAAGCTGCCTTCAAAAAAGACAATATTGAAATACAAGGCGAAGGCTACCTCAACAACCTGAAGCTGCGTTTTCCCAACGAACCGGCCCGGCACAAACTGCTGGACGTGGTGGGCGACCTGGCCCTGATTGGCTATCCCGTAAAAACGCACATCATTGCGCATCGCCCCGGCCATGCCGCCAATGTGGAATTTGCCAAGCTGGTAAAACAATACATCAAAAAGAACAAGCATGCCAAAGACATGCCGAGCTACGACCCTACGTTGCCGCCGGTGTACGATTTGGCTGCCATCGAAAAAACACTGCCACATCGTTTCCCGTTCCTCCTGATTGATAAAGTCATTGAGCTGACCAGCACCGAAATCGTCGGGGTGAAAAACGTGACTTACAACGAGTGGTTTTTCCAGGGTCATTTTCCCAACAACCCGGTAATGCCAGGTGTATTGCAAATTGAAGCACTGGCACAAACCGGTGGCATCTTATGTATTAACGCTATGCCTCCCGGCGAATACAATACCTATTTTTTGAAAATAGATAACTGTAAGTTCAAAGCCATGGTAAAGCCCGGCGATACCATGCTCATGAAACTGGAGTTGATAGAGCCCATCCGCCGCGGCATTTGTGTAATGAGAGGAACAGTAATTGTGGGCAATAAAGTGTGTACCGAGGCCGACATGGTAGCCCAACTGGTGAAGCGGTAAGCTTGTGTAGAAAACGCTAAAACGGTGACCTTGAGCAGTTAAACCCTTGCAAAACGGCCAACCGCCCTATTTTTGCCTGTTTTTAAACGGCCAACGGTGCCAAAACTACCGTAGCCAACTCATCAATATGATTCACCCTCTCGCATACATCCACCCCGATGCCCGCCTGGCCGACAACGTAAAAGTGGACCCATTTACCGTAATCCACGGCAACGTCAGCATTGGAGAAGGCACCTGGATTGGTAGCAACGTCACCATAATGGAAGGTGCCCACATTGGCAAAAATTGTCGCATTTTTCCCGGTGCGGTTATTGCCGCTACTCCACAAGACCTGAAGTTTATGGGTGAAAAAACCACCGTAGAAGTGGGCGACAATTGCACCATCCGTGAGTTTGTCACCATCAACCGTGGTACCAGCGACCGGGGCAAAACACAGGTGGGCAACAACTGCCTCATTATGGCCTACAGCCATATTGCCCACGATTGCATTATTGGCAACAATTGCATTATGAGCAACAACACCCAAATGGCCGGCCACGTAACCATGGGCGATTGGGCCGTAGTAGGTGGGGTGAGCGCCATTCACCAGTTTGTAAAAATTGGCCAGCATGCATTTGTGTCTGGTGGTTCGTTGGTGGGTAAAGATGTGCCGCCGTATATCAAAGCCGGTCGTACACCGCTCAGCTATGCCGGGGTAAATTCCGTAGGCCTCAAACGCCGCGGTTTCAGCAACCAGCAAATCAACCAGATTCTCGACGTGTACCGTTGCATTTACAACAAGGGCATGAACACCACGCAGGCCCTCGAGTACATTGAAGAAGAACTGCCCATCAACGATGAACGGGACGAAATCGTCACCTTCATCCGCGAAAGTGGCCGCGGTATCATTAAGCGGTTTACCAAGGGTGCCCTCGACGAATAACTTTTTGAATCCTCCTTCGCGGAGGATTTTTTTGCAACAACCATGATGCAGATTACGCTTCAACAAGTGGGCAAACGCTTCAACCACCACTGGATTTTCAGGAAGGTGAATGCCGTGCTGCAGAGTAATGCACCCGTAGCCATTACAGGCGCCAATGGCTCGGGAAAAAGCACATTGCTACAGGTAATAGGCGGCGCTGTAGAAAAAAGCGAAGGCAGCATTAGCTGGCAACACAATGGCCAGCCTGTGCCGGATGAAAAACAATATCCGCTGCTGAGTTTTTGCACCCCTTACCTCGAACTTATTGAAGAACTCACCCTGCTGGAAATGCTGCAGTTTCATGGCAGCTTCAAACCCTGGCTGCCCGGCCTCGATGCCAAGAGCATCATTGCCCTCATGGGGCTGGAAGCTGCTACGCAAAAACAAATACGGGCCTTCAGCAGCGGTATGAAACAGCGGGTAAAACTGGCGCAAAGCATATTGAGTGCCGCCCCCGTATTGCTGCTCGATGAGCCCACCAGCAACCTCGACACCAAGGGCATTGAGATGTACCACCAATGGATGCAGCAATACACCCACGATAAACTGGTACTCATTGCCAGCAACGACGAACAGGAAATTTCCTTTTGCCAGCAACGCATCAGCATGGCGGATTTTAAGTAAGTGTTGCCGATACAACTTGTGAACTCGTAAACTCGTGAACTATTAAACTTGCGAATCATGCCCCAACATTTCCATGCTTTCAGCAACATCGACACCAAAGAAATAGCCCCCGGATTTTTCAGCAAGCTCATTCATACCGAAGGGCAAACCATCAACTGGATTACGGTGGAGGCGGGCAACAAAGTGCCCCTGCACCAGCACCCGCATGCACAAATGTCGTTCGTTATCAGCGGGCAGTTTGTCATGACCATTGCCGGAGAAACACAGGTGCTGGATGCCACGCAATTTTGCCATATCCCCGGTGGCACCGAGCATGGCGGTGAAGCCATCACCGACTGTGTGTTGGTAGATATTTTCACCCCGGTACGGGAAGATTACCGACAGTTGGGCGGCATAAACCTGTAAGCGTTACTCAAACAAAAATCCACTGGCGGCACTGCCGGGTCGTTTTCTGCCCAAGTGGCTGTAAGCCTTGGCCGTTACTTCGCGGCCGCGGGGGGTACGTTGCAAAAAGCCTTCCTGTATCAAAAAGGGTTCGTACACTTCTTCTAGGGTGCCGCTTTCTTCACCCACCGCTGTAGCAATGGTGTTGATGCCCACGGGACCGCCCTTAAACTTATCGATGATGGTGAGCAAAATGCGGTTGTCCATTTCATCGAGGCCATGCTCATCAACATTCAGTGCCTTGAGAGCATGCTGGGTAATGCCGATGTCTATTTGCCCATCGTTGAGCACCTGTGCAAAATCTCGCACCCGGCGCAGCAATCCATTGGCAATGCGGGGTGTACCGCGGCTGCGGCGGCTGATTTCGCCAGCTGCATCTTCGCTGATTTCTACTTGTAAAATGCCCGCTGCCCGTAAAATGATTTTGCGCAGCGTATCGTGGTTGTAATACTCCAACCGGCTTTTGATACCAAAGCGGCTGAGCAATGGCGCCGTTAGCAAACCACTGCGGGTGGTAGCCCCAATCAGCGTAAAAGGATTGAGGTTGATTTGGATGCTGCGGGCACTGGGGCCGCTGTCAATCATGATGTCGATGCGAAAGTCTTCCATGGCCGCGTAGAGATACTCCTCCACCACGGTACTCAGCCGATGAATTTCGTCGATGAACAACACATCGTTGGGCTCCAGACTGGTGAGCAAACCCGCCAAATCGCCGGGCTTTTCAATTACCGGGCCGCTGGTTTCTTTAATGCTTACACCCAACTCATTGGCCACAATGCGGCTGAGGGTGGTTTTACCCAATCCGGGAGGTCCATGAAACAGCACATGGTCCAATGCCTCGCCGCGGATTTTAGCTGCTTTAATGAAAATCACCAGGTTTTCAATCAGCTGTGGCTGGCCGCTAAACTCCGCAATGGCTGCCGGCCGGATGGCGTTTTCAAACTCCCGTTCTGCGGCATTCTGGTTGTTGCTATCGGTATTCAAATTCGGATTGCTCATGACTTGGAATTACAAATGTGAGCATTCGGCAAATAGGGTGTGCTAAATATTTATCCCAATGTTTGTATGTACAAATGAATAGGCTTTACCTTTGCAAAGCAGCAAATTTTTTACATGAAAGCATGCGATAGCCGATATAGCCAGTGCCTGTATTTTGCCAGCAGTGCCCTCAGCCGCAAAGTGGAAAAACTGGCCACCGAATGCTGGGCACCTGTTGGCCTCAGCCCCAGCCATGGCTACCTGCTGATGATTGCGATAGAAGAGCCGGGTGTGCAACCCAGTTTTTTGGTAGAGCAATTGCAGCTCACCCCCAGCACCATTACCCGCCTGATAGAAAAGCTGGAAGAAAAAAAGCTGGTGGTACGTACTACAGAAGGCAAAATCACCAATGTATATCCTACGCCCAAAGGCAAGGACATGCTGCCGGCATTGAAGGCCTGCGGACAAGATTTTCATGAACGCTATGCTGCACAATTGGGCGACCGTGAAAGCACTGCTTTGGTGAGCAGCATTTGCCAAATGACCGACAAACTAAAGGTGTGATCTTTTTTACGCTACCATTTGTATGTACAAATAGGCTACTGATTAACAGTTACATCCGGATAGCAGCCTGTATAAAAGAACTCGTTTAAAACAAGACAATGCAATACAAACTCCTTGGCCGCAGTGGCCTCAAAGTAAGTGAACTCTGCCTCGGCACCATGGGTTTTGGCACCGCCACACCCTGGGGTGTAGATCAAAAAGCCAGCTTCGGCATTATGGAAGCATTTGGCAATGCCGGTGGCAATTTTTTGGATACGGCCAACCGTTATCAGGATGGTATGAGTGAAGAAATTGTGGGAGCGTTTATCAACCAACGTGACCGCGACTATTGGGTAGTGGCCACCAAGTACAGCCTGTACGACAACCAGACCAACCCCAATGCCAGTGGCAACAACCGCAAGAACATGATGCGCAGTGTAGAGCAAAGCCTCAAGCGCCTCAACACCGATTTTATTGATGTACTGTACCTCCACATTTGGGATGCCCTCACCCCCATGGATGAAGTGCTGCGTGGCCTCGATGATTTAGTGCGTCAGGGAAAAGTGAACTACATCGCCATCAGCGATACACCGGCATGGATGGTGGCCAAAGGCCAAACCATGGCAGAGCTGATGGGCTGGAGTCAGTTTGTGGCCCTGCAGGTAGAATACAGCCTGCTGCAACGCACCCCCGAACGTGACCTGATACCCATGGCCAAGCACTTTGGCCTTACCGTAACACCTTGGGCGCCACTGGCCGGCGGTGCCTTAACGGGCAAGTATTTACGCAACGACCCTGGCCGTATTAAAGAAAGCAGCAAACGCCTAAACGAACAAGCCGTTACCATAACCAAAGAAGTGATGGCAATAGCTGAAGAAACAGGCACCACTCCGGGTCAGGTAGCACTGGCATGGACCATGCAGCAAGGTTTTTCTTCCATACCCATTGTGGGTGCTACCAAGCTGAGCCAAATGCAGGATAACCTTGGTGTGATAGGCTTACAGCTGAGCAAAGAACACCTGCAACGTTTGGACGCCATCAGCAAAATTGAACTCGGATTTCCCGGTGAATTTTACCAGGAAGATGGCGTGAAGCTGGCCAACTTCGGTGGCTTTTACAACAAGGTAGAAAAGCGATAATCACTTATTTAAATCTGTGCATTCGTGGCGAAAAAGATTAGCCACAGATGCACAGTCTTTTTTTGCATCAATACTATTCCGTGGGCATGTCTACAAAAGCAACAGCGTCTGCTCCAATAAGAAGCAGACGCTGTTTTTATCAACCAAAGAGGTTCAATTAATGTGCAGCATGCGTAGTATCAGCAGCATGTGTAGTGCTGTCTGTGGCATCGGTATGTGCTGTGCTATCGGTAGCCGCGGCGGTATGCGCAGCTTCAGGAGCGGCACCATGACCTTCGGCGGCAGCGCCATGTTCGCCATGGGCAGCAGCTTCTTTGTGCTCAAAACGGTACCAATTGTCTTCTGCGGCGCCTTTGTTCCATAAACCCCAGGCTACCAGTACAAATGAAACCAGTACTGCAGCTACAATGAAAAGACCCAATCCGTTGGTGTTTTTGCCAAAGCCAGTAGAAGTATGTCCTTCGTGTGCCATAATGCGAATGCTTTAAAATTTGTGCAAACCTAATGTTTTGGGCAATTGCCTCCAATTTTAGCCCAGCCATTGTTGCCATTGTATAATGGCATCGGGGTTGGGGCAGTTACGCAGGTAAAATTCTTTTTCGCTGTAGCGGCAAACGCCGGGGTAATCACCTTCATTCAAACCAATATCTTCTATCACCTGAAAATGCAGGTGCGGTGGCCAGTTGCCATTTTCATGGGGTTCGCCAAAATGCGCCAGCAATTGGCCGGCCACTATGTAATTCCCTTCTTTAGCAAGGGTTAAATCGGCCAGGCTCAGGTGGCCGTACAACGTATAAAACTGTCGTCCATCCAGCTGGTGACTTAGGATGATTGTGGCACCATAATCGCTGGGATTGTTGTTGTACGCATAGCTGTGCACCATGCCACTCACCGGCGCATACACAGGTGTACCGGCTGGCCCCCAAATATCCATGCCCAGGTGCAGGCGGCGTGGCTCACCACCAGCAGCATCGCTAAAGTGTGGCGACCGGCTGTAGACGGTTCGGTGCTCATTATAGCCACCATAGCCATAGCGGGCACCTGCGGCTTGCAACTGTGCGGTTACATAGGCACTAAACGCTGAGGTATTGTTGAGCACATCAGCAGTAAGGGCAGCATTGGCTTCGGTAAAATCCATAGCCAGCAAGCGGTCGGCGGCTGCATCAAATGGTACCAACGGATAAAACTGCGCCTGGTGTTTGCGGAGCCATTCTTCCAATGTAAAATCCTGATTTGTCATTTGTTATTTGTTGTTCGAAAATCTCCGCTGTTACTTACCCAACATTACAACAGCCATTACCGCAAAATGATCGGAAGCAAAACGGCCACCCCATGTTTGTGAAATGGTGGCGTGTTGCAATACCTGCCATTTGCCTTTCATAAATATGTAGTCGATAGGTGCCTCATCTTTTTCTTTTGGCCCAAAACCATTGAAGGTGCCCACTGGTCCGTAATGGCCATTTTTGCTGAGGGCTTTCGCATCGGTAAGGTGCAACGGATTGGTTTCATCCACGATGATGCGAATGGGTTCATCTTTCGGTTGTGCATTAAAATCGCCGGTGATGATGGCTGCTGTATTGCCAGCAATGCTGTTTACTTTTTGCAACAGCATGTGTGCACTCTGCCGGCGGGCTTCCTGCCCTATGTGATCGAAATGCGTATTGAAATGATAGAAAATTTTACCCGACTTTTTGTGCTTGAATTTAGCCCAGGTAACGATGCGGGTAATGGCAGCATCCCAGCTTTTGCTACCGGGCACGGTGGGTGTCAGGCTCAACCAAAATGTTTCGGAAGCCAATAGTTCCAGTTTTTCTTTTTTGTAAAAGATGCCGGAAAATTCTCCTTTGTTATCGCCGTCTTCGCGGCCTACACCGGTAAAGCCATACGTTGGCAGCAAGGCTTTTAAATCGGCTACCTGATTGGGCAACGCTTCCTGCACTCCCAACACATCCCACTGGTGAAACAACACCTGCGACACCACTTTTTCTTTTCTGTTTTTCCAGTGGTTCGGGCTGTCGCTGGCTACATCCAAACGGATATTAAAAGTAGCAACCGACAATTGCTGGGCCATTCCTGCAACCGTCATCATCATACCTACATAAAGCACCCACAGTTTTTTCATGAAATCTAATTTCAGCATTCGTAAATCTATTACCAGAAGTTGCAATGTAATGGTTGCCTGATTTCAGCAAAAGCTTTTAACATCAAAAAAGGCCCGCTGACAATGTCAACAGGCCTTTCGCTCAGGCAGCACATTATTTCACAATCACTTCATCAATAAACAGGTGCGAAGGTTTACCGGCGCTTTCGTGCCAGGCAGGCAGCAGGCCGCCGTTTACTACAGTTACTTTTACATAACGTGCATTAGCTGTTACATTGGCACCCAGCGTTTGTACTTCAGGGCCTTTTACAGTCGCATCAATTTTATTGGCTACAGTAGTGAGTGGTTGCCAATTTTGGCCATCGTTGCTGTAGGCAAACTGCACTTCTTTAGGATACACAATCCACGGGCTTACATCTTGCAACACATGTACGCCCACAAAACTCACGTTCTTGGATTGACGTAAATCAACAATGGCTTCAAAGTTGCTGTCGAAGTAACTCTGCCACTCGCCGCCACGCCAATGCTCTGTACCGAGTATGCCATCAATGAGCATACCATTACCACCACCAGAATACATGGTATTTACCTTGCTCAAAACAGTAATGTCCTTATCGGCAGGAATGCGGTAAAACTGCTGTGATACTTCACGGCTTTTTACCTGATTCTTTTGCGCATAAAAATCAACATCCACGGTTTCGGTAAGGGTAAACGGTTGTTTGTAAAGCTGATAGGTGCCGCCTTGCTCACCCGCTTTTCGTATGCGGTAGTAAATAGTAACGTCATTGGCTACGGGTTGAAATTCTACCTGCGTACTGCCGGCAAATTTGTTGCTGTTGTTAGCCAATGAAGGCACAGTTACAAACGCATCATCGTTCAGCTGCGTAGCCGGGCGATCTTGCATGGCCACACCACGCTGCAGGTTGGGCTGGCTGCTCATTTGCATTTCCAACACCCCACCATTGGCAATATCGCTGTGACGAATGAATGTGGGACTGTATGACTTGCCATTCAACTTTGCTGATTGTACATAAAAGTTATTGGTAGTTCTGCCATTCGCTTTTATCACAAATTGCTTTCCGTTTTCCAACGACACTTTTACTTCATCGAACAATGGCGTACCCAATGCATACTGATTGCTACCCGGTGTAACCTGATAGAAACCCATAGCACTCATTACAAACCATGCACTCATTTGACCGCAGTCTTCGTTGCCAATCAATCCATCGGGTTGGTTGGTGTAGAATTCTGTACAAATGCGATGAATCAATTCTTGTGTACGCCAGGCCTGTCCTGCATAGTTGAACAAATACGCAATGTGATGGCTCGGTTCGTTGCCATGTGCATACTGGCCAATGAGACCCGTTACATCGGCCTGATCACGACCACTCATGGGTTCGGTGGTGGTAAACATCAGGTTGAGTTGCTTCAAGAATTCGGCATCACCGCCATGCAGTTTAATAAGGCCGCTAATGTCTTGCTGCGCAGAAAAAGAATAATGCCAGGAGTTGCCTTCGGTAAAGAAATTGTTGACTTCGCCGGGCTTAAACGGATTGTACCACAGGCCCTGCATTTTACCCCGAATGTGCTTGGAAGTCGGGTCAAAAAGATTGCGGTAGTAGTGGGCCCGTTGGTAGTATTCGTTGTACACTTCTTTGTTGCCAATGCTTTTGGCAAATTCGGCAATGCACCAATCATCGTAAGCATATTCTACCGTTTTAGAAGCACTCTCATGATCTTTTTCATTACCAATAAAACCATGCTTGCGGTAGGCATCCAAACCAAAGCGATTGCTACCGGCATAAGCAGTCATTGCTTGTAAGGCCAGTTGTGTATCAAAACCTTTAATGCCTTTGTTGTACGCATCTACAATCACCGGTACAGAGTGGTAGCCAATCATGCAAAAGGTTTCGTTGCCACTCAGCTCCCACACTGGCAGCATGCCGCCATGTTGGTGTTGTTTCAAAAATGTTTGTACAAAATCCAATGTGCGTTTGCGGTCGATGATGCTGAGTAAGGGATGCAAAGCCCGGTGCGTATCCCACAAAGAGAAAACGGAGTAATTCGTAAAGTTCGTGGCTTTATGCACTTTCAAATCGGTGCCCCTGTAGTCTCCGTTTACATCGGTGTAAACATTCGGCGCCAGCATGGTGTGGTACAAGGCAGTATAGAAAATGGTTTGCTGATCTTTCGTACCACCTTTCACGGCAATTTTTCCCAACTCTTTATTCCAGGCAGCTTCGGCTTTTGCCCGCAGGGCGTTGAAATTCCAGTCTTTGATTTCTGTATCGAGGTTGAGTTTGGCATTGGCCATGCTTACACCAGAAATACCCACTTTCAGGCGTAATGTTTCGGCACCATTCAATGCAAACGATAACCATGCTTTCACGTTTTTGCCTGTCATTGTTTTTTTACCAGCTTGTTCTACATCATCGTTGGCAATGCCATACGAAGCAATTGGTTTTTCGAACCGGATGTAGAAATACACATGCTGGTCGGCAGCCCATGATTTGCTGCGGCGCATGCCCCGTAACTCATACGCATTTACGATTTCTAATGAAGACTCCAACACTTCGTCGCGGTGTTGCAAATCAATCAGCACTTTGCCTGTGGCAGTACCTGCCGGAAAACGGTATTGATGCATGCCCGAACGAACGCTGGTAGTAACCGCTGCATGAATATTATGCTTGTCTAACTGCACTTCGTAATAACCGGCATTGGCTTTTTCTGTAGCATGCCGGAATGGAGAAGCGTAGTCTTTGTTTTTCCACTGCACAGCACCAGTAAAAGGCATGAGCAACAGATCGCAATAATCGGCCACACCGGTACCGCTGAGGTGTGTATGCGAAAAACCGTACATCAACGAATCGCTGTAATGATAACCACCACAACCATCCCATCCTTCCAATCGGGTATCGGGGCTGAGCTGCATCATACCAAACGGTACGCTGGCACCGGGATAAGTATGGCCGTGGCCACCGGTTCCAATAAACGGGTTTACCATTTTGGCATAATTCACCGGCTGTGCCCATGCCATTGCCCAACAACACATCCAAACCAGCATGGTTAAATTCAATCTCTTCATGGCTTTGTAATCTAAAAATGAGTGCAAAAAAATCTTTATGTCTTAGTCAAAAAATAAGCCCGCCAAATGGCAGGCTTATTTTGTCAATATCACTAACGCTGAACAGTGTTATTTCTTAGCCCACCACAATGAAGTAAACACATCGTCGGCGCCGCCCAGGAACTGCAGTGCCTGAGTGTAACCATTGGCATTGCTGTTCTTCAATCCAGAAGGATAGATGAGGCGCTGCGGGAAGAACTTCACGTTGCTTGTCATGTAGTTGCCGCTATTGAGTGCAGGCATGGTTACCAGCGGGTTCTCAATACATGGGTTTTCAATGAAAGGCAAGCCCAAACGACGGTGGTCGTTCCATGCTTCCAATGGCAACCATGGTGTTTGCGCAATAAACTTCTGGGTAATGATCTTCGTAAGGCGATCGTTTCTTACAGCACCATTTTTGTACAATGTATTGCTGGGATAAGCAATGGTTGCAGTACCAGCTGTATTGGTATAACCATCTACATAACTCATGGTACGTGATGCGCCTGGCTCAGTAATGTGATCATAGTTTACAGAAGTACCCAATGCATTGTAATCGTTAGAGGCGAGGTAAGCAGCCAGATGGTTGCTCACACCCCAGTAAGCAAAGCTTGAAGCGATACCTGCTTCGTAGGCCACTTTAGCACTCATAGGTACTGTCCAGCCACGCTCAGCAGCTTCGGCCAGCAGGAAGTAGGTTTCCCATGGTGCGAAGAATACACGCTTGCTGGTGCTGTTGCGGAACTGCAATGCCAAACGAGGATATGAACCTGCCCAACCTCTTACCTGGTTGCGGGCACCAATAGTACCCCAGTCGCCGGCATTGTAAGAGTTCCAGGTATACGTTGCATCTACATCAATATCTGCAGCGTTTGATGGCGAAGCCAACAATTTCCGTACAGTTGTTTTAGATGAATTATCCCATGAAGGATAGGCACAAAAAGCAGGGTTGTTGAAATCTCCGGGAATCACAAAAGCCTTGTAGGCACGTGGATCGATGCTGTTGGGCAATCCATCGTACCAGAAACCGGCACGTGGGTTGTTGGTTTTTTGCGATAAGTGTTGATCGAATTTTTTACCTACATAACCAGCTGGCTTGATAGAAGCCTGCATGGCAGCACCAACCTGATCGGCAGATTTTACACCACCCAAACCAAACATGATGTTATCGAGAGCAACAGGCAGCATTTGGGCATTCCATTCGCGGCTCATCACACCAGTAAGGGCATCCCAACCTGGTTTTTCCTGCACCTGAAACATTTGAGCAGCATCGGTAATCAAAATACCAGTTGCAGCAGCTTCAAATTCAGCCTTTGCTTTAGCAGCATCTACTTCGCTCAGGCGCATGGCCAAACGCAACCGCATGGAGTTGGCATAGCGCTTCCACAAATTGTAGTTGTATCCATACGCTGGGTCTTGCTTTGCCAAATTAGATGGATTAGAAATGTTCACATCCAACTTGGTACTGGCATCAGACAGTTCGCTCAGCAAATAGTAGTACACTGTTTTTACATCAGCAAACTCTGGGTTTACACCTTGGAAACCGTTGATAGGAATAGGACCGAAGTTGTCGCTAAGCTCACTCATGAGATAGGCACGCCAAATACGGGCAACCTGCAACAGATTGTTGGTATATGGTTTTACATTACCGGCTGCTATTTTTTCTTGCGCCACCTGAATACCGGTGTTGATAGAGTTGAGCCAGCCAGATATGTAGCTGTAGTAATCACTGCTCCAGCCATCGTTGGCAGCACCGGAGGAGATACCGCCAGATGCCTGCTGGTGACCGGCTGTTTTCCAGTACAGCACAAATACACGTTCGGCAATATGCGGATCCATTTGTGCACCAATCATGGAGTTGTTGATGAAGTATTCCACCTGCACCTGATCGGCATTGGCTGCTTGCGGGTCGATGTTGATGTCATCAAACTTTTTACAGGAGGCAAACACCGCAATGGTAGCCGCCAATAATCCTGCTTTATATAATGGTCTTTTCATGTGTTTTCTGTTTTGATAGCGGTTAGAAACTGAGGCTGAGGTTGATTAAGAAAGTGCGGTTGGTGGGAGGACTGGCGTTTTCGAAACCAGTAGCATTGGTACCCGTTGCAAACACAGATTCAGGATCGAGGCCATTCATGTGGCTCTTAATCATCCACACGTTGTTGCAAGACACACCCACTTTAGCTCTTTGAATAAAGTTTTTGCCCAGGAATGATTTTGGAATATCATAACTCAGCTGAACGTTACGCAAACGAATGTTGGTAGCATCGTACAAGTTGGCTTCAGAAATACCGAGATTGCCGGTTTGTGAAATGGCTTGCCAGTAGAGCTGAGGCGTTGTTGAAACGGTATTGGCTTTGTAACCGCCGCTGCCATCAGGCACTACACCAGCTACTACAAAGTCTTTGCGGTCGCCGTCTTTCACAGTTACACTGCTAGAGCCATTGCCTTGCAGGTATACATGTGTGGCAGAGAAAATCTGACCACCAAAACGGGCATCCACCAGGAAGGCAAAAGTCAAACCTTTGTAGCCAAATGTGTTGGTAATACCCATGAGGCCGGTAGCTTGCTGGTTGCCCAAACGAACGTTTTGTGCACCACGCTGAGGCAAACCAGTGCTGCTCAAAATGAGCTGACCGTAATTGGCGCTTCCTTTGTCTTCTACACGCAAGAATTTGCTACCGTAGATTTCGCCATACAAAGCATTTTGAACAGCGAGGATACCTACGTCGTCAAAACCACCTAAGCGGTACTGGGTTACGTTGCCTGCACTGTAAATGTCCTTCACAAGGTTGCGGTTGCGGCTAAAGTTGGCACTGATGTTCCAGTTGAAACCGTTTTTGTTTTGCAACAATTGACCATCCACCATAATTTCAAAACCCTTGTTCTGAATATCACCAGCGTTGATTTTACGAGCACTGTAACCACTGGTTGGGTCCATAGGCAGGTTAATCAACTGGTTGGTAGCATTTGATTTATAGTAGCTGAAATCGACACCAAATCTTCCGCCGAAGAAACGAAGTTCTGCACCTGCTTCAACAGATTTGATCAGTTCGTTTTTCACGTTGGCATCAAACAAAATTGAATTGCGGCTGGCAGTGGTGTTGCCATTGGGGTCGCGGCCAATGCTGTACACGTTGTACAGTTGATAAGGCGACAAGTCATTACCCACAGCAGCATAAGAACCACGCAGCTTACCATAAGAAAGCCATTTGGGCAAATCAACACCCATCTTATCAAACATGTCGGTAAACACATACGACAAGCTAACTGAAGGATAGAAGAAAGAACGGTTGGCTTTGCTTAAAGTAGAAGACCAGTCGTTTCTGAAAGTGGCATCCAGAAATACATAACTATCCCAGTTTACACCAACAGTACCGTAAACTGAATTGATGCGACGTTCGCTAAAGCTTTGAGAGAAACCGGGTGTTCCTCTGCTGTTGTTGATGCTAAACAAATTGGGCACTTCCAATTCGCCGGCATTACTGCTGAGGCCAGAAGCTTTTTGCTTCATCAGGTTGCCACCTACGCTGGCATTACCACCCAACTTGCCAAACAAATTGTTTTTGCGGGCACTGAGCATAGCACTATAGTTGGTTTCGTTGAAGGTAGACTTACCAAGACTGTAGCGACCAGTAGTTGTTAAAGGGCTACCAGAGTAAGTTTTCGCTTCGCCGTTGTTGGTGTACATATCAGAGCCACCTTTCAGTTCTACATCCATCCAATCAGTAATGTTGTACTTCAAAGAAGCCGTCATAATGAAACGATCACGGATGTCGCTATTCAGGTTGTTGCTTTTTGCCCAGTAAGGGTTGAGCTGATTGCCGGTAGTGTTATACCAAATCATGTTGCCAAACTGATCGCTACCAGCCTTAAAGCGGGTAATGTCAACCGTGTTGGGGAAAGAGTACAACATGGAAGAGGCGTTGTTCCAGTTGTTGCCACCCATAGGGCGGTTGCGGGCATCTGCTTGTGAATATTGTACTTTGGTATCAATAGTCCATTTATCATCTTTACCAAACTTGCTAACGCTTCTGCCAGTAATGTTAGTACGGGTCAGCTTAGCACCGGGTATCATGCTGCGGTCTTCAAAACGGTTGAAAGAAGTATACACCGAAGTAGACTTGTACTGCTGCTGAAAAGACAGGTTGTGGTTTTGTGTAATACCCTGCTGATAGAAATTGCTGAGGTTATCAAAAGAGCGGAGGTTTTCTTTTTCGCCGGCCCAGTTGGTTACTTGCTGACCAGCAATTTTGGGACCCCAGTTAGCACCGCCAATCGGGTCATAAATGCCATTCGAACCTTGGCCAAATTCCTTCTGCAATTTGGGGTTGGTAAAAATGCTTTCGAAGCCCAATGTAGAGGAAAGCGTAATACCCAAACCAGCTTGCTTTTTACCGGTTTTGGTAGAAATAAGAATAACGCCATTACCGGCACGGGTACCATACAAAGCCGCAGCTGATGGCCCTTTCAGCACAGAAATGCTCTCGATATCATCAGCGTTAAGGTCGGCCAAACCGTTACCCATGTCCAATGAAGGGTTCCAGTAGTCATTGTTGCTGGCGCCGGTAAAGTTGTCTACAGGTACCCCATCCACTACAATCAGTGGTTGGTTGCTACCCGTCAACGAGTTGTTGCCACGCAAAATAATTTTAGAAGAACCGGCAGGGCCATTGCTGGAACGGATAACCTGCAAACCAGCTACCACACCACTCAAAGCGTTGGTAAGGTTGGGTTCACGGGCATCCAGCAGCGTAGAACCTTTCACCTGCTGCACAGCGTAGCCCAAAGATTTTTTCTGGCGTTTTACACCAAGGGCCGTTACCACTACATCGCTAAGTGATGCATCAATGCGCTGTAACGTCACTGTCAATGTAGTTTGTGTACCCACCGCTACTTCTTCGGTAGTAAAACCTACAAAACTAAAAACCAGTACGGCATTGCTGCCATCCACTGCAATAGAAAACCGGCCGTTGGCATCGGTTACACCGCCCACGTTGGTTCCTTTAATGAGATAAGAAGCCTGTGCAACTGCATGGCCATCTGTATCTTTTACCGAACCGCTTACGGTTCGCTTTTGCTGCGCCAGCCCTATGGCGGAGCACATCACTAATAGCAGGCTAAATAATAACGCCTGAGGTTTCATTCTCATAATTTTTCATTTTGGTTGTTCAGCAAATCGGGGTTATTTAAATTGTCTCTACTTTTTTTGATACTGTCTTGGCAATTTTTACTGTTTTTTTCGCAGTTATTTTTTGCAGCTCTTCATAATGATCCATTACCAAAGCGGCAGGGCCAATTAAGGGTGCTTCTTTTCCCAGTGCCGATACTTTGATAACTGTGTTTTCGGCCAGCTTGGGAATACTGTTTTCATTAATGGCTTGTTGTATGGGTGCCAGCCAAAGCTTACCAGCTATACTTCCACGGCCACTTAGTACCACCAGCCCAGGGTTGAGCAGGTGTATGAGAATAGCCACACCACGGCCAATATTATACGCTACTTCGCTTACCAGAGCAACCGCAAAACGATCGCCTTTGCCAGCAGCCTGCAGCACTGCATTACAGGCTTCTTCCAAATGGTCTTTGCTCAAGTTTTTAATGCTGGTAAGGCTACCATTAGCAATGCCCTGCAATGCTTTGTTTACAATCACTTCCATCGAAGCTTCTGTTTCTAAACAGCCCATTTTGCCACAGCTGCACAACTTGTTGTTGGTGAACATGGGTATATGGCTAAACTCTCCTGCAAATCCGTTATCGCCCCGAAACAGTTTACCATTCAAAATCAAGCCCAATCCTACACCCCAGCTCACGTTTATCACCATGGCATTCTGCTGATCTTTTGCTTCGCCGAAACGTTGCTCTGCAAGAGCAATCAGGCTGGAGTCGTTATCTATTACTACCGGCAAACCAATGGCTGCCTGCAGGGTAGCTACAATACTTTGCTTGCCAGCTGGCAAAAAAGAATGGTTGCGACCTTCGTGCACATCTACAAAGCCCGGCATACCAATACCAATACCGGCAATTTTTTCCAACGGCAAATTTGACGATTGCACAAATGCCTGTAAGTGATGCGTCAGCTCCTGCAGTGCATTGGCATTTTCTGCCAAATGAATTTCCACTTTTACCTCGGGTACTATCAGCTGGTTGGAGGCATCCAAAATAGCCATGCGGGTTACGTGCTGGTCCATGGCCACCGCTACTACATAAATCAAATCGGTACGCAGGCGAAACATTTGAGCACGGCGGCCACCGGTGCTTTGCGCAAAACCGGCTTCCACTACCAAGCCTTCTTCTATCAGTTCATTTACAAGTTTGGTTACCAACGGCAAGCTTTTGTCGAGCTGCACACACATGTCAGCGCAGGACATCTCTTTGTTGAAGTATAAAAACTTCTCAATAGAGCGTTTGTATATCTCTTTCTTTTCAAGCATGGCAGGCAGGTAATCTCGCAATGAGAAAATAAAGATAGCAGCACTTTTTAATTTTTTACAAGAAGTGTTAAATAAATTTTATTAAGAAAGCGAAGCTTCTGAAATTCAATATAAAGCGCCGGATGGTGCCGGACAGTTGCGGAAGGCTGGCATGAAAAACCAGCACTATGGCAGTGAAAAACATGGTTGCAAGGGCCGGGGGCGATACAAGCGTTAAAAAGAAAAAAGAAAGGGCCTCAAAATACCGCTGCTGTACTTCGGCATGGATATTGTCCACACCAGCCCGGGGCAGGCAATAGTCTACTTTGTTTAATCCGCATTATTCCTGCAATTTTGCCAACATTCTAAATATTTCGATTCCAGAGGAGCATCATGGGAATTTTCAACTTTTTTACGCAAGAAATTGCAATGGATCTGGGCACCGCCAACACCCTCATCATCCACAACGATGAGGTAGTGGTGAATGAACCCAGCATCGTTGCCCTTAATAGAAACAATCCGAAAGAAGTACTGGCCGTAGGCAAAAAAGCGTTGCTCATGCACGAAAAGACGCATGAAAGCATCCGTACCGTACGTCCGCTGAAAGATGGTGTAATTGCCGACTTCAACGCTGCTGAACTCATGATTCGGGAAATGATCAAGAAAATCTATCCCAAAAAACCGTTGTTTCCGCCCAGCTGGCGCATGATGATTTGCATTCCCAGCAGCATTACCGAAGTAGAAAAACGTGCCGTTCGTGACAGCGCCGAGCAAGCCGGTGCCAAAGAAGTGTACCTCATTCACGAACCCATGGCCGCTGCCTTAGGTATTGGTATTGATGTGGAAGAGCCCGTGGGCAACATGATTATCGACATTGGTGGCGGTACTACCGGCATCACCGTAATAGCCCTCGCAGGTATTGTATGCGACCAAAGCATTCGTATTGCCGGCGATGAATTTACGTACGACATTATGGAAGCCCTGCGCCGCTACCACAGCCTGCTGATTGGTGAGCGTACAGCCGAGCAAATTAAAATTCAGATTGGTGCTGCCATGAAAGACCTCGACAGCCCGCCCGATGATATTCCTGTAAATGGTCGTGACCTGGTAACGGGCATTCCCAAGCAGATTATGGTAAGCTATACCGAAATAGCCGAGGCGCTGGATAAGAGCATCTTCAAAATTGAAGAAGCCATTTTGAAAGCCCTTGAAACCACCCCGCCTGAGTTGGCTGCCGACATCTATCGCCGTGGCCTCTACCTTACCGGTGGTGGTGCCATGCTGCGTGGCCTCGACAAGCGCCTGAGCAACAAAATAAAACTGCCCGTACATGTTGCCGAAGACCCGCTGAAGAGTGTGGTACGCGGTACCGGCCTTGCCCTTAAGCACTACGATAAGTATCCTTTTATTATGCGATAAAAAGCAGCATAGCAAAAATTCCAAATTCCAGTGAACAGCCTTGCACAACCGCCGTTTGGGAATTTGGAATTTTTTATTTTGGCATAACACTCCATGCGTAACTTTTTTCTTCTTCTCCGCCGCTTGCAGGTATTCTTGCTGTTCCTGTTGTTGCAGGTTATCAGTATTGCCTTGCTGGTGAGCTACAACAAAAGCCACCAGGCCAAATACATGGAGTGGGCTTATGATGCCACCGGCAGCATCAACAAACGCTACAGCAATATTGCGGCCTACTTTAGCCTGGCCGACAATAACAAACGCCTGGCAGAAGAAAACAACCGGCTGCGCAATTTGCTGGCCGAAAACTTTACCAGTATTGATACGAGTGCCACCCTGCGGTTGGATACCGCCATGGTTGACTCGAGCCGGGTAATCAGAAAATATCTGTGGCGTACCGCCGCTGTCATCAACAACTCGGTGGCCAGTCAAAACAACTTCATTACCATTGAAAGGGGCCGCCTGCAAGGCATAGCACCAGAAATGGCCGTGGTAAGTGCCGGCGGTATTGTGGGCGTGGTAACCGACGTAAGCGACAACATGGCCATTGTACGCAGCCTGCTGCACCGCAAAAGCATCACCAGCGTAATGCTGAAAAACGGACGCAACACAGGCCTGCTGGAATGGGATGGCAAAAACCCTGGCCTGTTGCAACTGAAAGGCATACCAAAAAGTACGGCCCTGAAAGTGGGCGATACTGTACTCACCAGCAATATTTCGCTCAACTACCCTGCCGGCCTTATGGTAGGCACGATAGCCAAAGTGGAAAAGGAAACCGATGGCAACAACTACAAACTGCAGGTAAAACCCGGCAATAATTTTTATAGCGTTGATTATGTAGATGTGATTGAAAATCTTTTTCTGAAAGAGCAGCGAGACATTGAACAACGCATCAACAAACAACAGCAACAATAACCCGCCACAAGGCCCGCAACATGAGCGAACCGGTTAAACAAATCATCCGCTTTACATTTTTTATACTGGTGCAGGCACTGGTGCTAAACCACATGCCCGCACTTCACCGGTTTGTAACCCCTTACCTGTACTTTTTGTACCTCATTTGGCTACCCTTCAATGTGAGCCGCTCTGGCATGCTGATTATCGGTTTTATCACCGGCTTTGCCCTCGATTTATTTACCAAAACTCCCGGCTTGCATGCCTCGGCCTGCTTGTGGCTGGCCTACTTGCGTACGCCTTTGCTTAAACTATTGCTGCCCGGCGAAACCAAAGAACTCAAAACCGGCAGCAGCCCCAGTGTACGCAGCATGGGCCTTACCACTTACATTTTATTTGTAGTGATGCTAACCCTCTTTCACCACAGCTGGCTGGTACTGCTGGAGTGGATGAGTTTTGGCAGCTTCCTGTATTTCATCGGAAAAGTATTCTTTACCACACTGGCTAGTTTATTGCTCATCCTCATTGCCGAGCTGCTGTTTCGCCCCATTAAAAAGCGGAGAAGTAACAGCTGATTGGTTATGCGGAAAATTTTTACAGCCTGTTGGTACGTGGCGGTGTAATGTGCTGTTACCTTCGTCGAAAGTTGTCAGGAGTACGTATACATGAATGATTTCCATTCGATCAGGAGCCGCATCATCCAGATCATTTTCGCCGCCACTTTCCTTGTGATTATTCTGCAGTTGTTCAACCTGCAAATCCTCAACGAGGACTATAAACTTATGGCCGATAATCAGGCCATTTACCGCAAGGTGGTATACCCCAGCCGGGGCCTCATCATCGACCGGAAAAAGCATGTGATTCTCGATAACACTACGCTGTTTGATTTGGTGCTGATACCTGCCCAACTCAAACAGGGCTGCGATACGGCGGCACTCTGCAACATCCTCAATATTTCGGAAGAAGAGTTTAAGAAGCGGGTCATCAACAGCATAGTAAAAAACGGCCGCTACCAACCCAGCGTGTTCGAAGGCCTGCTCGATGAAAAAACGCATGCCCAGATAGCAGAAAAACTGGCCCTGTTTCAGCCGGCATTTGACCTGGTAGAACGCCCGGTGCGTAAATATCCTTACGATGCAGCGGCTCACGTATTTGGCTACCTGGCCGAAGTAGACCCCAAGTTTTTGGAACGCTATGGCAGCGAAGGCTACCGCCAGGGCGACTACGCCGGCATGACCGGGCTGGAACGCACCTACGAAAAAGTACTGATGGGCCAGCGGGGTATTCAATACTGGAACAAAGACAACAAGAACCGCCCCACCCAACCGTATGAAGGTGGTAAATACGATACAGCGGCCGTTGCCGGTAGTACGCTGTACTCTTCGCTGGATATAGAACTGCAAGAGCTGGGCGAAAAACTGATGCAGGGAAAGATAGGCAGCGTAGTAGCCATTGACCCCAGAACTGGCGGTATTCTGGCCATGGTGAGTGCCCCATCTTACAGCCCCACATTGCTCACGGGCAACCAGCGCCGCAAGCATTTTTCTGAGCTCTACACCGACCCCCGGCTGCCGTTGTACAACCGGGCCATTACGGGTGAATATTCACCGGGGTCTACTTTTAAAACCCTGCAAGCCATTGTGGGCATGCAGGAAGGTGTGATTACGCAACGCAGCGGCTACCCCTGCCGCGGCGGTTATTATGAATGTGGTACGGGTAAGCCCAAATGCCACGGTGCCGGCCATGCCCCCGACCTGGAGCATGCCATTGCCACCAGTTGCAACAGTTATTTTGCCGACGTGTACCGCAAAATACTCGACCAACCCCGATATGGCGGCGTGGATAGCGGCATTGCTGTGTGGGATCAGTACATGTACAAGTTTGGCCTCGGCCACAAGCTGGGTGTAGATCTTCCTTCAGAAAGAGGCGGCAATATTCCTACGTCGAAATACTACCGCAAAATATTTGGCAACAACTGGCACAGCTGCAACACCGTTTCTAACTCCATTGGCCAGGGCGAAGTAAACAGTACCGTGCTGCAACTTACCAACGCCATTGCCATGATTGCCAACAAAGGCTGGTACTATACCCCGCACATGATAGACAGCATTGAAGGCGGCGATCAGTTTGGCTTGCTAGAAGCCTATCAGAAAAAAATAGAACCCGTACACATACCCGACAGCATGTTTGAAGCAGTGCATGCCGGCATGGAAGCCGTAATGAAACCCGGCGGTACCGGCTGGCGGCTGGCAGTACCCGGCATTAATATTTGTGGCAAAACCGGTACAGTAGAAAACTATTACAAGGGTAAAAAACAAAAAGACCACTCGTTTTTTGCCGCCTTTGCCCCACGGGAAAATCCACAGATTGCCATTGCCTGTATTGTAGAAAATGGCGGCTTTGGTGCCACCATTGCTGCACCGGTAGTAAGCCTGATGCTGGAAAAATACCTGCACGATACCATCAGCGACAAACGCAAAGAATGGATACAGCGCTACAGCAGCATGAAGATTACGCCTGCCCGTATTGCCGATGAAATTCGCAAACGGGACAGCATAAAGCTGGCCAAGGACGAAGAACGGGCCCGCCGCCAATTGCTCAACAGCATAAAAGAAGAAACCGGCATTGATAGCGAACAGGAAACTGCTACCCCCGATACACCACCGGCCAAACCCAAGCAACCTGCTAATACAAACGGCAAAACCGTTGGCCTGTTGGCTCCTACCGATGAACACCGCAAACGCAAATCATTTTCACAGCAGGCCTAATATTTTCCAGCATGTCGCAACCAACCCGCATCATTTCTAAAGGCATCAACTGGTTATTGCCCGTGATGTACCTGCTGCTGGTATTCATTGGCCTCACCGCCATTTTTTCGGTGGAGTACCGCCCCGATGTAAACATTCTGCAAGCCATCACCGGATTGAAAACCAACTACAGCCGCCAGCTTTTGTTTCTGGTGATTTGTTTGGTATTGGGCATCCTTATTTTACTTACGGATAGTAAGTTTTTTACGGCCACCGCCAACCTCTCGTATGCATTGGGTATACTGCTACTACTGGCCACTTTTGTGGTGGGCAAAGAAGTAAATGGCTCACACAGCTGGATACCCTTGGGCTTCATGAACCTGCAACCTGCAGAAACCTGTAAAATATTTGTGAGCCTTGCATTAGCAAAGTATCTCAGCCGCATGGAAACCGACTTTCGCCGCTGGCAAAGTCATGCCATTGCCATTGCACTGGCACTTACACCGGCCATTTTTTCCATTTTACAAAATGAAACGGGCCTTGCATTGGTGTACTTCGCATTTTTCATTCCACTTTACCGCGAAGGCTTGCCTGCCGCTTATCTGGTGGTAGGTGTTTCTGCAGCGGTGTTGGTAGTGGCTTCTATTTTGATTGAACCCAACACCCTGTTTTACATTCTGACCGGTTTGGTAGTGGTTACCTTATGGCTTTTGCGTCGTCGCATTCGCCGTAATAAATCGTTGCTGCTCATCATAGCCGGTGTGTATTTGCTGAGTGTGGGCATTCAAAAATTTGCGGTGCCTTTCTTGTTCGAAAACATCATGCAGCCTTATCAGGTAGAACGCATTATGAGCATGTTTGGTAAAGATTATGTGCCCAAAGACCCTGCCAAGCTGGAAGCACTGATGAAGGAAAAAGCCAAGCAGGGAAAGATTAATAAAGACGGTAAGAAAGAAGAAAACTACAACGTAAAACAGAGCAAAATTGCCATTGGCAGCGGTGGCCTGGCCGGGAAAGGATTTTTAAAAGGGGCCGTAACGCAAGGCGAATTTGTGCCAGAACAACACACCGATTTTATTTTTACCGCCTTGGGCGAAAGCTTTGGCTTTTGGGGCTCCAGCCTCGTGGCCTTATTGTATTTCAGTTTGCTCATGATTATCATCAACATGGCCGAACGACAGCGCAGCACGTTTAGCCGGGTGTATGGCTACTGCGTTGCAGCGATATTATTTTTTCATGTGGTGGTCAACATTTGCATGACCATTGGGCTGGCTCCGGTGATTGGCATTCCACTGCCCCTCATCAGCCATGGCGGCTCTTCGCTCATGACCTTTACCATTCTCATTTTCATCTTCGTTCGCCTCGATGCCGACCGGCAGGTAGTGCTGCGGTAAGAGCGAAGTAAGAAGTACGAGGGTAGAAGTACGAAGTAGGATTTTCCATCAACGACCAACCAGCAACCATCAACTATGGCTACAATTATTCCATTATCAGAAGGCTCATTCACCATTGGAAAGGACAAGATTTTTCATCCTTTCAACCACGCCGAAGATGACCTGCAACAACGGGCTACAGGCAGCTTACTGGTAGAGGTACAACCCTTTTGCATTGTAACGGAAAGAGATGTGCTGCTGATTGATACCGGTCTTGGTTTTAGCCAGCAGGGTGAGTTGCAGATACACCGCAACCTCAAAGCCAACGGCATACAACCGGCCGATGTAACCAAGGTATTGATGAGCCATTTACACAAAGACCATGCAGGTGGCGTAAGCTATAAAGACCGCTTAGGCAATGCGCATCTGGCTTTTCCCAACGCCACGTATTTTGTACAGCGCCGCGAATACGATTTTGCCGAAGCCACCGGTTATCCTTCTTTTATTACTGATGAATTTGAAGTGTTTGACCGGCACCCTCGGGTGTTTTGGCTGCACGACGATGAAGGCAGCATCGACAATTACATTCACTATCAGGTAACGGGTGCTCACAGTCCCTACCACCAGGTGTTTTGGATAGAAACCGCCGAAGGCCTCATCTTTTTTGGGGGCGATGATGCGCCGCAGCACAAGCAAATGCTGAGCCGCTTTGTAGCCAAATACGACCACGATGGCAAAAAATGCATGGAGCTGCGCCAGCAATGGTGGGATAAAGGCAGCGCAGACGGATGGACGTTTTTATTTTATCATGATATCAGCCATCCGTATTTAAAGGCTTAATCTTTTGAAGTATCCCAACCCTGAGATTGTCTTAACCTATAACAAATAGTTCAACCCTACTTGAAAAACCCTGTTTGCACCTCTTGAATCTGAATGTCGTTGCCCGATAGCATCAACAGAATACAGCATATTGAAACCATAATTGTACCTAACTTCCACATATAAGTTTTTTAAGAACTGATGTTGCAATCCTATACTTGCAGCAATATCAAACTTGGCAGGATAATGCTTTCCTACATCCAGATTATTTTCTTTACCCATAAGCAATCGAGCACCTGCTAAATAACCCAGTTCTGTACCCAACAGTATTGAGCTGTTCTTCTCGAAACGATACCCAATTAATAAAGGAATATTGATATAATTAAACCGAATACTAGTTTTATCGGCTCCAAGTTGCTGGTCTACTTTATACCCTTTCGATGAAAAAAGCATTTCTGATTGAAAAAAGAAATACCGATTAATTGGTAATTCCATTGTCAAACCACCATACCAACCCACCCGATTTTTCGGAAAAGCAATCAGATCCTTTGTGGTAGCAATATTGCCCCCGGCTTTTACACCAAATTGTACCTGTGCAAATACTTGTACACCTATAAGCAGGCAAATGGCAAGTACTACTTGTTTCATCATATTGCGTTTTATTATAAAAAAGGTAAGCGATAGCTCATGCTATTGTTGGTATGCATCAGCTATACAAGCCTTGTGTACATCTGCCCTACAGGCATCAGTTACTATCAGCTGTTTGCTAATGTAGGGGTAAAATACTGTTACCACATACTTATCGTGGTTACAAAATGGTGATTTCCAGAAAAATACGTAGAAATACGTATGCAGATGAGGCATTTAGCGTATGCTCCACTGCAAAAAAAAATTAACCCAGCTATGCTGCGGGTAAGCAATTAGTAAAATTTAATCAGGGAAAATGAGTAAGCGCTGGCAGCAAGCCAATACCACGTTCGGGTTAGCAGCTGGCATAGTACTTGCTCCATGCACTTTCAGGCAGCTGCTTGTATTATCCATACCATTCAGATCAGGCCATTTCACCGGCCAGCTCATCCAGTTGAGCTGCCACTTCCTGTAGCTCAGCTTCTGTCCAGTCGCTTTCCAGCTCCAGGGCATCAAGCATGGCTTTGAGGGCTTTTTGTGTGTCGTCGTCGCAGCTGAGTTGCTTCAGGTGTACCAGTCTTTCTTTCACATCTTCGAGGCGCATAGTGCCGTGTATTTGCAGCAAAATTACCAGTACCAGCCCCCGCAAACGATGACATGGCGCAGGTTCGGAAAATCTTCACCGCCTGTTTTGGCAGGCAACCTTACTTTTGCGCAATTCTTCAACAATGAGCACAGTTACAGGCAACACAGGTCTCTTGCACAACGAGAGCATCCCGAGCAACAGAAAAAAGATAATTGTATTAGGCAGCGGCCCCAACCGCATTGGTCAGGGCATTGAGTTCGATTACTGTTGCGTACATGGCCTCATGGCCATTAAAGAGTGTGGTTATGAAGCCATTATGGTGAACTGTAACCCCGAAACCGTTTCTACCGATTTCGATATTGCCGATAAACTGTACTTCGAGCCCGTGTTTTGGGAGCACCTCTGGGAAATTATTGAACTGGAGCAACCCGAAGGCGTGATTGTACAGCTGGGTGGCCAAACCGCCCTCAAACTGGCCAAAAAGCTGGTAGAAAAAGGCGTAAAAATCATTGGCACCAGCTTCGACAGCATGGACATTGCCGAAGACCGTGGCCGCTTCAGCGATCTGCTCCGCGACCTCGACATTCCTTACCCACAGTATGGCACCGCTTACGATGTAGACGAAGCCATTGAAGTGGCCAACCGGGTAGGCTACCCCGTATTGGTGCGCCCCAGCTACGTGTTGGGTGGCCAACGGATGCGCATTGTGATCAACGACGACGAAGTAGAAAAAGCAGTCATCAGCCTGCTGAAACATATTCCCGGCAACAAAATCCTCATCGACCATTTCCTCGACCGCTGTCAGGAAGCAGAAGTAGATGCCATTTTCGATGGCGAAAACTTCCACGTAATGGGCGTCATGGAGCACATTGAACCAGCCGGTATTCACAGCGGCGATAGCAATGCTGTGTTGCCCGCCTTCAACCTGACACCACTGGAAGTAACCACGCTGGAATACTACTCTGAAAAAATTGCCCGTGCACTGGACATCCGCGGCCTCATCAACATTCAGTTTGCTATTAAAGACGGTACTGTGTATGTAATTGAAGCCAACCCCCGTGCCAGCCGTACCACGCCGTTCATTGCCAAAGCCTATGGCATTCCGTACCTCAACATTGCCACCAAAGTAATGCTGGGCGAAAAGAAACTCACCGACTTCACATTCGAGAAAAAGCTCGATGGTTTTGCCATCAAAGAACCTGTGTTCAGCTTCAACAAATTTCCCGGAGTGAACAAAGAGCTCGGCCCCGAAATGAAGAGCACGGGCGAAGCCATCCGATTTGTAAAAGACCTGCGGGATCCTTATTTCCGCAAGCTGTACAAAGAGCGGAGCATGAATTTGAGTAAGTAAATATTTACGGCATATAACCAAAAGCGTCATCCATCCCGATGACGCTTTTTTTCTGCGAAAAGAGTATCTTCCTGTTACCTTATCCCTACAGCATGAAACTACTCCTACTTTGCGTTTTTTTCCTTTTCAGCACCTGGTTGTCTGCCCAAAATGTTGGCCTTGGTACCACTACCCCCGAAGCCCGGCTGCATATCCGCAGCACCGGTTGGATAAAAGCCATTTTGGAAAATGATGCAGGACAACCACGAGGCTACATTGGTGCAGACAATAATGGCACCGTCACCTTTGCTGCCAATGCCTATTGGAATGGCAGCACCTGGGTGTACCCCAATGCCGGATCATCGTTTTACATGCTTATGCACCGGGTGAACAATCAGTTCGAATTTCGGGTACGCCCCGATGGCGGCAACCAAAGTACCGCCATGGTCATCAATCAAAATGGCAATGTGGGAATTGGTACAGGTAGCCCACAGCAAATGCTGAGTGTACAAAATGGGATAGCCATCGACCAAGGCAACAACAATACAGGTACCATAGAAAACGCCCTTCGTTTTGGCAACTTGAGTGGCGAAGGAATTGGCAGTAAAAGAAATACCGGCAGTGGCCAGTATGGACTCGACTTTTATACGAATAGTGTGCAACGCATGACTATTGGGCAAAACGGTAACATTGGTATCAATAACCGGCTTCCTAAAAGTAGGGTTACCATTTACCACCCCGGCGAACTGGACATACCCCTGGATATTGATGACGGCCACGCAATAACCATATTCGATTCATCTTATTTCTCATTGGGTGAGCCCAGACTTTCTTTGAATATTGGCATCAACAGTCTCAGAGAATATGCATACATACGGGTGAGAAAAAATGCTACACTTGGTCCGGTACCCAGATTACTGCTCAACCCATTGGCAGAAGCTGCAGTTGTTGTTGGCGCTGGTGGCGATGGAACAGGGTACGCGCAGGAAGCTACTACATACAAGTTTATTGTTGGTGCCTATGCACCTGCACTCTTCGATAATAAGGTAGACATATTTGGCAACCTAACTGTACAAAATGGCAAGGGCATCATCCGTAACAATACAGGTACTCAATTGAAACATGTGGTAAGTAGCGTAACTGTAAATCCGAGTACCATTTCGGGCAACAGTAAATATAGTCAAAATGTATCCTGGAGCGAAAGTTTTTCAGCTCCCCCTGTTGCTGCTTACATCGCCAACTTTACAAGTGGTGGAGGTTGGGCAGAACTGGTGTTAAGCATTGCCAACGTTACATCTGCAGGGTGTACATTATACATCTTCAATCCACGACTTTCTGCCAATACGCCCAATTTTATATTTAATGTCGTGGCTGTTGGTCCTCAGTAAAACGCAACAAATTGTCACTCACTCCGTAGTCCATACTTCATGGCTTGCAGCGTTGGTTGCTTTCCTTTTTTTACGGTAATGATGAACAGGTTGTCATACTGATTGTCCGGTATATTTCCTTCAAACGAAAGTGTGAGTCCTACAGTACGAATCATTTGCGGCACGGTGTTGCTATGACCGGTGATGAGCACATTGCCCTTGGGTTGTTTTACTATCGCTTGCAGCAAGCTATCTCCGTTATTGTAAGTAACAATGTCTTTACCAAACTGCATGGCAGTAGGCGCTGCGGTTTGTTGTGTACGCCTGTAGTTGGTGCTGTACACCTGTGCAATCTTCTTATTCTTCAGGCTGTCCTTCAAGGCTTCTGCCCGTTCCAAACCGGCACCACTCAGGGCCACATCCCCACTAGGTGACACTTTTTCTCCATGCCGTACAATGTAAATATGGCTGGTACTGCCGCAAGCAGCCAGCAACAACACAACACCAAAAATACCCAACAAGGAAATGAACTTCTGCATATGCAATGGATTGAGAAATGAAAATAAACATTCTGCTGCATTCTATCAATTTGCGTATTTCTACGCTTGCATAACTCCTGAATCGTTACTAAAATAGCTATACCTGTTTTCCCCATGGCTGTAGTTGCATTCAGAAAATACTTCATTCCCGTTTGGCGGTCGGCACCACTGCTGCGCATTTGCCTGCCACTCATTGCCGGTATTATTTTGGGCAATACTTTGCTCGAAACAAATTATTACTGGCAGTACAGTTTGACTGGTTGTATAGTCTTCTGTTTACTGTGGAATATCTTACTGCACAAGCGTCCGCTTCCTTCTTCCATTGGTTTGCTATTGGGCGTGATGGCTACGGGTGCATTGTGTGTGCAGTTGCATGCCATCTGGAAACAACCCGCCTTTGCCGGCAATCATTATACCACAGGCCAAACGGTAGTAGCCACACTCGTAGAGCCTGCCGTACCCAAAGAAAAATCGGTGAAAGCCAATGCCAGCATTTCATTGTTGCTACCCAATGGAAAATTGCAGCTAGTGAAAGGAGAAGTGCTGCTGTACCTCGCCAAAGACAGTATTGCTTCGCAGCTGCAATATGGCCAGCAAATTGTTTTCAACCGGCCATTGCAGCCCATTAAAAATGCAGGCAATCCCGGTGGGTTCAACTATCAAACCTATGCTGCCCGGCAAGGCGTTTTTTATCAGGTTTTTCTAAAGGCCGATCAATACACCATTTTACCGGGCAACAAAGGCAACGCTTTCCAATCATCACTTTTTTCCATGCGGCAATGGGTGCTGCAATCCATAGTCCGTTACATTCCTAATCCCATTGAAAATGGTGTGGCGCAAGCCTTGCTCATTGGCTACCGCGGCGACCTCGACAAAACCCTGGTGGAGCAATATGCCAACACAGGTGTGGTACACATCATTGCCATCAGTGGCATGCACCTCGGCATGATTTATACACTGCTGTTGTTTTTGCTCAAGCCTCTCGGGCAAACACAACGAATGCGATTCCTTCGCCTGTTGCTTACCCTTGGCAGCATGTGGTTGTTTACTTTACTTACCGGTGCCGCACCATCCATTACCAGGGCCGCGGTTATGTTTAGCATGGTGGCCCTCGGCGACTTTTGGCAGCGGGGTTCTAACGCTATCAATATGCTGAGTGCCGCTGCTATCGCCCTCCTTCTCTATGACCCCTTCGCCCTGTGGAATGTGGGTTTTCAACTCAGTTTTGCCGCTGTGCTGAGCATCGCCATTTTTTACAAGCCCATTTTGGCATGGTACAACCCCGGCAACAAAATACTCCTGCACATTTGGCAAATGATGGCCGTAACCATCGCGGCGCAAATCCTTACCCTGCCACTCGGCATTTATCATTTCCATCAATTTCCGGTCTACTTCTTACTCGCCAATTTGGTGGCCGTGCCGTTGAGTGGTGCGGTGTTGTATGCACTGCTCGTACTGTTGGCGCTAAGTTGGTGGCCTTTGGCTGCTGGCTTTGTAGGTCAACTGGCCGGCTGGGGTATTGCTGGATTAAATGCCTGCATCATTTGGGTGAGCCAATTGCCTTTTACCACCATTCAGCAAGTGCAAATATCCATACCCATGGCGGTGTTGCTTTGCTGCATTATTGCGGGCATTGGTACCTGGTGGCTGCTCAAAAGCAGTAAGGGTTTGCTGGCAGCTGCCACTTCGCTGGCGTTGTACATGCTTTTACTAGCTGCACAAAAATGGCAAACCGCCACCCAACAGCAACTCATCATTTACAACATACCGCAGTACAGCGGCATCGATATTGTGCAAGGCAACCGCTCCATTTTCGTTGGCGACACTGCCCTCACCCAACCGGGTTTTCTGCAAAACTTTCACCTCTTGCCCACCCGCATTCGCTACCAGTTTCAACCGTGGCAATACCGCCTGCTGACCGATAGCAGCAATATGTCGTTTGTGGCCAATGGCCTGCGCATCAGCATATTGCGGCAGCAGCTCAATTACAAGCAATCGGCCATTCATGAAACAGACTTGCTGATTGTGAGTGGCAATGTACCCGGCAATCCGGCCAAAATTTTGCCCCTTATCCGCTGCCGGCAAATTGTGCTCGATGGCAGCAACAGTACCTACCGCATTGCCCGGTGGAAAAGCGCAGCCGATAGCCTACATTTGCGCCTCCATAGCGTGGCCATCAATGGGGCTTTTGTTGTGGAGCAGGCCCGCTTGTAGCACCTGCATCAAATTATCACAGCGCAATCGCATAACAATCAGCCAATCATGAACAAGCCAATTAAAAGTGCTTTGATCTCCGTTTTTTACAAAGACGGACTGGAAACCCTTGTGCCCACCCTTCACCAGCAGGGCATTACCCTCTACAGTACCGGCGGCACCCAAAGCTTTATCGAAAAACTGGGCATACCCGTGGTGCCGGTAGAAAACCTCACCAGCTACCCCAGCATACTCGGTGGCCGTGTAAAAACCTTGCACCCCGTGGTATTTGGCGGCATCCTCGGCAAGCGGGCCGATGCCGTGCATGTGCAGGAAATGGCGCAGTACAACATCCCCGAAATTGATCTCGTCATCGTTGACCTCTATCCTTTTGAAGAAACCGTGGCCAATACCAGCGAAGAGTCGGCCATCATCGAAAAGATCGATATTGGCGGCCCCAGCATGATTCGTGCTGCAGCCAAAAACTTCAGCGACCTGGTGGTGCTGAGCAGCAAAGATGACTACGCTGTTTTGGATGACATACTGTTGGCACAAAACGGTACCACTACGCTGGAGCAGCGTCGGATGTTTGCCGCCAAAGCTTTTGAAGTGGTAAAACGCTACGACATCGCCATTGCCGATTATTTCCTGAGCACCACGCCGGAAGTGGGCAGCAAAAAAACATTGCGCTACGGCGAAAATCCGCACCAGTCTGCCACTTTCGAGGGCAACCTGGCAGAGTTATTTGAGCAGGTAAATGGCAAGGAACTGAGCTACAACAACCTGGTAGATGTAGATGCTGCCATGCAGCTCATTAGTGAATTTGAGGCCGGTAGCGATACTACTTTTGCCATCATCAAGCATACCAATGTATGCGGCGTAAGCCAGCGCCCCACGGTAAAAGCCGCCTGGGATGCAGCCCTCGCCGGCGACCCTGAAAGTGCTTTTGGTGGTGTGCTCGTTACCAATGGCACCGTAGACCTCGACACCGCCAATGCCATCAACGAAATTTTCTTTGAAGTGCTCATAGCACCAGCGTACAACGAAGACGCACTGGCCGTATTGAAAAGCAAAAAGAACCGCATATTACTTGAGCTGAAAGCCCAGCCAGCCGGCACTACCCAATACCGCAGCCTGCTGAATGGGGTACTCAGCCAAAACAACGACATTGGCAACTACACCGAGTGGAACGAAGTAGGCGGCCGCACCTGCACCGAAGCCGAAAAAGCCGAGCTGGCTTTTGCCAACCTGGTGTGCAAGCACCTCAAGAGCAATGCCATTGCCCTCATTAAAGATCGCCAGTTGGTAGGCAAAGGTTGTGGCCAAACCAGCCGCATCGATGCGCTGCGCCACAGCATCGAAAAAGCCCGTCAGTTCAACTTCGACCTGAAAGGTGCCGTGCTGGCCAGCGATGCTTTCTTCCCCTTCGATGATTGTGTGAAAATTGCCCACGCCGAAGGCATTGAAGCTTTTATACAGCCCGGCGGCAGCATCCGCGATAAAGACAGTATTGAATACTGCCAGCAAAACGGCCTTGCCATGGTAATGACAGGCATGCGTCATTTCAGGCATTAAACAATGAGTTGGAAGGTTGACGAGTTGACTGGTTAACAGATTGTATCAACGCTCGTCAACTTTTTTCATACAACCAACACTTTGGCATCTTGTTAAAAAAGCGGCCACACCACCCACCACCACTGCCTTCACCTATTTTTACAGCATTACGTTTTTAGAATATGAAAAAAGGATTTCTGTTTGTATTGGCCATATTGGCAGCAGGCACAGCGCAGCAGGCACTGGCCCAAACCAAAAAAGTAGTGGCCGATCGCATCATTGGCAAGGTGGGCGACCGCATCATTTTGCAAAGCGATATTGCCAACGCTGTTGAAGACATCAGGCGGCAAGGTGGCGAAGTACCCCCCAACCCCGACTGCTTGTTGCTGGAAGCTGAACTGGTAAAAAAAGCACTGGTATTGCAGGCAGAAAAAGACTCCGTAACCGTAGATGATGCCGAAGTAGAATCGCTGATTGAAAACCAAATCCGTGGTTTTATGCAGGCTTACGGTGGCCGCGAAGCACTGGAAGAAATTGCCGGCCGCACCATTTACCAAATCAAAGAAGACTTTCGCAAGCCTTTTAAAGAAAAGGAACTGGCCAATAAAAGGCGGGGCAAAATTCTGGAAACCGTTCGCATTACTCCCGTTGAAGTAAAAGACTATTTCGAAAGCATTCCCAAAGACAGCCTGCCCTTTTACGAAAGCGAACTGGAAGTAGGCAAAATTGTGATTTACCCCAAGGCCAGCCGCGACATTGAAAGCTACACCGCCAAGCAGCTCAACGATATTAAAAAGCAAATTGAAAGCGGCAGCCGCCGCTTCGATCAAATGGCCAAGCTCTACAGCGAAGACCCCGGCAGCAAAGACAATGGCGGACAGTACGCCCTCAGCCGTGCCGACAAAGGCATGTGGGATCCCGTGTTTTTGTCTACTGCTTTTAAGTTGAAAGAAGGCCAAATATCAAACGTAGTGAAGTCGAAGTTTGGTTTGCACATTATTCAATGCGTTAGCCGCAATGGCGACGACGCTGTGGTACGCCACATCCTTATGATTCCGCCAGTAACCCAAGACGAACTGGATGAAGCCAAAAGCCGCCTCGATAGTGCCCGCAGCATGCTCATTGCCGGTACACTTAGCTTCGGCGAAGCCGTAAATAAATACAGCAACGACGAAGACAATAAGTTTAGCGGCGGATGGGAAATGAGCCGCGAACAAACCTCCATGGTGACCATTGACCAGCTCGATAAAACCATGATTCCGCTGCTCAAAAACATGAAACCCGGCCAATACAGTCAGCCCGAAGTATTTACCACCGAGCAGGGCAAAAAAGGCGTTCGCTTCATTTACCTGCGTACCCGAACCGAGCCCCACCGCGAAAACCTGAAAGAAGACTACAACAAAATAGCAGCCCGTGCCCTCGAAGAAAAAAAGCAAAACATCCTGAGCGAATGGTTTGCCAACAAAATCAGCACGTACTACATATACGTAGATCCGAAGTTTGGCAACTGCGAAACCCTGAAACCATGGTTAGACGCCAGTGCATCCAGAAATAAATAACGAGGTAAAACCGTGAAAAAATAGCCAACTTAATCGTTGGTTATTTTTTTGATTTTGAATATTGCATGTATATACATACATTTGCGCTATGACACTGGAAGAAGCGATAAAGTCATCTAAATTTAAAGACCAGCGCCACAAGGCTTTGATACATATTATGTATGCAGCGTACCAGGTGAAAACCAACATCAATCAGCTGCTGAAGAACTATGCCCTCACCGGCGAACAATACAATGTGCTGCGTATTTTGAAAGGTAGCCATCCTACACCATTGTGTGTAAAAGATATTGCAGTACGGTTGATAGAACGCAATTCCAACGTGCCCCGCATAGCCGACCGGCTGGAGATAAAGAAACTGGTAAAGCGTTTTCCCTCACCGGAAGACCGCCGCGAAACGCTGATTCAGATTACGCCTGCCGGAATCAATTTACTGGATGCCGCCACCCAGGCCATGGAAGCTGAGCACCAGCACATTGCCAACCTGACAGAAGATGAAGCCGCCCAACTGAACCAGTTGCTGGCACAAATGCTGCAAGACTGACAGGTCATTTTTTTTGGAACATTATATGTATGTACATGTAATTATAACAGCTACGAATAATCAACTTCCCCGGTAAGTATTTGTAGTTTGTACAACAGTGTAAAAAAGGAGTTTTTATGAATACCACATCCAGCACCCAACGCCTCACCCTGCACAAGGCAGGTACCCGTGGCCACGCCAACCATGGCTGGCTCAATAGCTTTCATACGTTCAGCTTTGCGGGTTATCACGACCCCAGCCGCATTCATTTTGGTGCCCTGCGGGTACTCAACGATGATACGGTGGCAGCCGGCATGGGCTTTGGCACCCACCCTCACGACAACATGGAAATCATTTCCATACCCACGTTTGGCGATTTGAAACACCGCGACAGCATGGGCAACGAAACCGTGATACAACAAGGCGACATACAAGTGATGAGTGCCGGCACGGGCATCAGCCACAGCGAAATGAACGCCAACCGCGACAAAGATGTACGGTTCTTTCAGATATGGGTGTTTCCCAAACAACGCAATGTGCAACCCCGCTACGACCAGCAACACATGGACGTAACTAAAATGCAGAACAACCTGTTGCAGGTACTGAGCCCCAACGCTGATGACGAAGGCGTATGGATTCATCAGGATGCATGGTTTCACATGGGCTTACTCGATGCCGGATTCAGCACCAACTATATTCTCAAAAAGAGCGGTAACGGTGTGTATGCTTTTGTGATTGAAGGCGATGTAACCATCAACGGACAAGCACTCAACCACCGCGATGGTTTGGGCATCGAAGGAACCGACACTCTCAGCATTACCGCCGACAGTAACGCACAGCTATTGCTGATGGAAGTACCGATGAGGTAATGACGAGGTACGAACTGGGAAGTACGAGGTACGAAGAATGATGTCTGATGTACGATATCTGATTTGAAACCGCTGATAGTCTTAAGCTTTTTGTCTTTGGCCTTCAGCCTAAAAAAGGATTCACAATGAACAACTATAAACGCATCAAACAAATAACACAAGCGGCACCAGCACACATGGTGGGCGATGGTTTTAAGGTGCGCAATTTTATCGGTCAATCGCTGTGGCAAGACCTCAGCCCATTTTTAATGCTTGATTACAACGAGCCTTGGCAGGTATTGCCTACCCAACATCCCCGTGGTGTAGATGTGCATCCACACAAAGGATTTGAAACCGTTTCCATTGCATGGAGTGGCATGGTAAGCCACGAAGACAGCAGTGGCGGCAAGGGTACCATTGGCCCCGGCGATGTACAGTGGATGACTGCCGGCAGCGGCATTCTGCACAAAGAATTTCATGCACAGGAATTCAGCGAAAAAGGTGGCGAGTTTCACATGGCGCAGTTGTGGGTAAACCTGCCTGCTGCACACAAGCTCACTCCGCCTGCGTATCAGGATTTGCTGGATGCACAAATGGGCCGCTACGAACTACCCGATGGCAAAGGCTCCATCCGCATCATCGCCGGTGAGTTAAACGGCGTGAAAGGCCCTGCCAAAACATTTACCCGCATCAACATGTACGATGCACAACTGCAAGCTGGTGCTGATTGGCATTTTTCATTGCCCGATGGTGATACACTAGGCATTGTAGTAATGAAAGGCAACCTGCTGGTAAATGATGAGCAACAGGCCCGCACCGGTGATATGATTGTGTTTAGCAACCACAATACCGATGTGCACATTGAAAGCAACAACGACGCACACCTGCTGGTATTGAGTGGCGAACCCATTCGTGAACCCATCAGTGCTTATGGTCCTTTTGTGATGAATACCAAGCAAGAAATTATGGATGCCATTGCAGAGTTCAACAGCGGGAAGTTTGGCGTGTTGAATTAGATGATAGATGACAGATGTTAGATGATAGTAAATACAGAAAAAGAGTTGATAGATGATGGTTGGTAGTTGGTAGTTGATAGTTGATAGTAAATACAAGAGCTACAAACGACAAACAAAAAACAGCAAACCAAAAACAATAAACTTTTCAAATCAAACTTTAAAAAAATCAAACCATGGCCACGTACAAAATTGACCCCATGCACAGCGAAATCAAGTTTCGTGTAAAGCACCTGATGATCAGCAATGTAACAGGTGAATTCAAAACCTTTGATGCTACTGTAACTGCAGAAGCAGCCGACTTCAGCGATGCCAGCATCAGCTTTGAAGCAGACATCAACAGCATCAGCACCAACAACGAACAGCGTGATGGTCACCTGAAGAGTGATGACTTCTTCAACGCTGAGCAGTTTCCAAAAATGACATTTGTATCTACCAGCGTAGAAAAAACCGGCGACGACGAATTGCTGGTACATGGCAACCTCACCATTCGTGATGTAACCAAGCCTGTAACACTGAAAGCAGAAATAGGCGGCACCATGGTAGACTTCTATGGTCAAACCAAAGTAGGTTTTGATGTAAGCGGTACCATTCAGCGCAAAGACTTCAACCTGAGCTGGGATGCGGTAACCGAAGCCGGTGGCGTAGTAGTAAGCAACGATGTGAAGTTGTTGCTGGCTGTACAGTTTACCAAGCAGTAATTGATTTTTCCATCGCAACACCGCTGCACTTGTAGCGGTGTTGCTTCTTTACTTTTTGTATGCAACACATTCACTTCAAAGCCGGCGAAAGAGGCGTTAAAAACATTGGCTGGCTCGTCAGCAATTTCACGTTTAGCTTTAGCAGCTATGCCAACCCCAACCGTAACGGTTTTGGATTGCTGAAAGTATTTAATGACGACTTTGTGGAAGCCGGCAAAGGTTTTGGGTTGCATCCGCACCAAAACATGGAAATCATTTCTGTAATGCTGGCGGGCAGCATGAACCACAAAGACACGCTGGGTTATAACGAAGTGGTGCACAAAGACTGGGTACAAATTATGAGTGCCGGCAGCGGCCTCCGCCACGAAGAATACAACGTAGGCGAAGACGAAGTGAACTTTTTACAAATCTGGATTGAGCCCAAATTGCAAAACATCAATCCGCGGTATCAGCGCCGGTATTTTCCGGAAGAAAAAAGGAAAAACAAATTGCAGGTAATCGTCAGCAACGAAGAAGGCACCGAGCATTGCTGGATCAACCAGAATGCAAAACTGAGCCTCGGCTATTTCGAATCAGGAAAAAAACTGGATTACCATTTCAATCCCACCAACAAAGCTGTTTTTGTTTTCAATATCGACAATGCATTAACTGTAAACGGTGTAGCCTTGCAGCACAGAGATGGCATCGGTATTTGGGACACCGATACTATTGACATCCACTGCACCGAAGAGTGTCGTTTTTTGATTATTGAAGTGCCCATCAATCATTAATGCATGAACAAAGCCACCGCACATATTGCCACCGCTCACTATCAAACAAAGCTGCACAATCACCGCGGCATTACCTGGCAGGCAGATGAACCCGAAGATTTGGGTGGCAGCAATACCGGCCCCACGCCCGATGAATTGCTGGCCAGCGCATTGGCTACCTGCGCCAGCATTACCATGCGTATGTATGCCGACAGAAAACAATGGCCGGTGGAAACCATTGATGTAACAGTAACGGTAGAACGTACTGAAACAGGTACCACTCTGCACAAGGAAATGCAGCTGACCGGTGATCTAACCGAAGAACAAAGAGAACGGCTGAAAATGATTGGCGATAAATGCCCCGTGCACAAAACGCTACTGAACCCAATCAGTATTTCATCCGTTATTACAACAAGCAAGTAAACAACAACCATGAACATAGAGATTATCGCAGGCAGCCCCCGCCAGCAAAGTGTAACTTACCGGGTGGCATTGTTTCTGAAAAAATATTTGGAGCAGCACTCCAGCCATACGGTGAATATTATTGATGTTCGGGAGTGGAACCTTCCTCTGCTCGACAATGTGTTTACCTCGGTTGAGGCCACGCCTGACACCTACAAACCATTGGCCGAACGCATGTTTGCCGCCGATGCTTTTTTATTGGTAAGCCCCGAATACAACGGCAGCTATACGCCGGCCATGAAAAACCTGCTCGATCATTTTCCGAAGCAGAGCCGCAAAACTTTTGGCATTGTTACCGCATCGCCCGGTGGTATGGGTGGCATGCGTGCCACACAAGGCATGCAACTGCTGGTGGCGGCATTGTTTGGTGTGCTCAGTCCTTACATGCTGGTGGTACCCGGTGTAGACAAGAAATTTGACGCCGAAGGCAACCTGCTCGACGAGGCATTTAGCAAATCCGTAGATGTATTTGCCAAGGAACTGTTGTGGCTCGCCGAATCGGTAAAGCCAGAGCATGAGCTGGCATAAATGCAGCCCCGATAATCATTCAAACGCCGTTGTACAAGAGATTGTACTATGGCGTTTGTGCGTTAATATCAAACTGCCGGTGAAGTAAATATTGAAACAGTCAACTGCTTTTTTTCAGGTAACCAAACGATGTTGAAAATATTGACAATCGACGCCAACTGTATGGCAAAAAAGGATTACGTGTGAATATTTGATGGATACATCACCTTGTTCGAGCTTGGCATATAGTGCCATGGAAATACCCATTTGCGTAGCCACAAAATCCCGTTTCAATTGATGTTCCAAGCGAATGCGCTTCATGGTATGGCCAATGGCTTTCTCTACTTCTTTCTTATTGTACATGGTTCAAGGTGTGTGGGTACATCAAATAATACATAGCATTAAATGCCCTACTGTAAAAATAGGGGGGGGGGGTACTATTACCACCAACAAAATAGCGCAGACAATCACATTTTTTGACATTTGTCAAATTCCAAACAGCCATCCACCTATTTCCGTTGAATTTCAGGAGATATCCTCCTGACAAAGTACCCTAAACAGGAGACATCCTCCAGACAAGTTGGCTGCAACCTACAAATTTTACAAAGCACCTCTTCATATTTGTGCTGTGGCATGCTTACATGTTGAGGGTGGTTAGTACACATACAGCCCTGAAAATACTTGGCCCGTATTTTCTACAATGGAAACCCCTTTGTTTGCTAAGGGATTTAAAGCAGACTTTTTGAAACACCTGCTTTAAATGCAGGACAGAATGAATCTAATTTAACCTAAGTCAAAAGAAATCTTTATGAAAAGCACAACCCTCATACTGCTATTTGCTATCACTTTTGTATCACTTTCGTCTTGTAATAAAACTGTCATAAATGAGCAAGAATTAAAAATTGAAACTCTTGGCCTTGATTTCAAGAAAATCAAGTCAATAAAACAAAGTCTTAATCAAAGTATTAATTTCGAATCTTCTAAAAATGGTGATTTGCGTTTGAATAACTTGACAAATCAGCCTTCCCAAGAAGTGATTGACTCGATCATTCAAGAAGTTGTACTTCCTTTACAATTAAATGGCAACGAAATCTATTCACAAATGTTGAGCCAACTTGTGAATACAAATGATTGGAATGAATTAAGCTATGATGACAAACAAATGATTCTTAATTTTGATGATGGTCAGAAGACTCAACTATCAATGATCTTTTCACCTGATGTTATTCCCACAAGTAGTGCTTCAAGTGGAAATGGTATAAATATTGCTGATGTAGTTCAAAGCTGTATAGGTTTCGCACTAGGAATTTCAGGAATCAAAGACATCATTATTCAGACCAAAGCTCTATTGACAGCAAAGCAAGCAATACAAATTTTAAAAATTGTAGGAAAAAGATATTTAAGTTGGGTCGGTATCGCTTGGATGATTTGGGATTTTACTGATTGTGTTACCAGTGCAGGTTTTTAAAGGTCAAGTTATTTAATATGAATAATACTCAACAACTCAATACCACTCAAAAAACGCAGCTCATTCGTAGTACTGTAAGTGTTGTTACGGTGATCTCCTATATATTGTACTCGGCCATCCGTCGGCTCGAAGGAGATACAAAACTGTTTTTTATTCCATTGGTTATTAGTATTGCCAGCATTGCCATCATTATAGAAACAGGCATTGGTGTATACAAAATGCACAAAACCATGCCCAAAAAAGAGCTGCGCTGGATGGTACTACAAACCATAATAAACATTGGTCTGGCGTTGCTCTGCGGCTCTTACATTGCAGGCATGTAGCTAAAAGCCCTTCCCTTTTGCAAGGTATTGATGTTGCTGATTTAAATGAGTGTGAATGGCTTAGCTACAATACCCGCTGCAAGTAGCAACAGCCTCCCAGGCTGACAATATTTAAAGAGGAATTGCGGGTGGCGGTTGTTACCTTTGCGCCTCTTTCTTTTTACTCATGAGCGACGCTATCAAACACGAATGTGGCCTGGCCTTTATTCGTTTACGGAAGCCATTTTCCCATTTCTTACAGAAATACGGAACGGTTATGTACGGCATCAACAAGCTGTACCTGCTGATGGAAAAACAACACAACCGTGGGCAAGATGGCGCCGGTTTTGCATCCGTAAAACTCAATGCCGAACCGGGCTACCCCTTTATGCACCGGATGCGCAGCATTGCCAACCAGCCCATTGCCGACATTTTTGCCAAAGTGGGGGCCGAAGTAGCCGAGCTGGAAAAGTACCAGCCCGACATGCTGAAACATCCCGGTTTGGCTAAGGGCCACCTGCCGTTTTTGGGCGAGTTGCTGCTGGGCCACCTGCGCTATGGTACGCAGGGTAAAAATGATGTGGCATTTTGCCATCCTTTTATCAAAAAAGACATTCGTCCTTCCCGCAACCTGGCACTGGCCGGCAACTTCAACCTGGTCAACACCGAAGAACTCTTCGATTTGGTGAACATTGATCCGGGTGAATTTCAGAAGCAAAGCGACCTCGCCGCTATGATGGAAGTCATCCATCATTTTTTAGTGAAAGAAGACGAAAAAGAAAACGAAAAACCTGACATCAAAGCCGTGTTGCAAAAGTCTGCTTCACTGTTTGATGGTGGTTATCATATTGGCGGCATTATTGGCAACGGACACAGCTTTGTGATGCGTGATGCCAATGGCATTCGCCCCAGCTACTATTACATTCACGAAGACTTTATTGTAGCCGCCAGCGAACGGGCCGCCATCCGCACCACTTTCAATGTGGGCGAAAATGAAGTACTTGAACTGATGCCTGGCAACGCCATCATCATCGACGATCACGGCAACTACAGCATAGAGCAAATACTGGAACCGAAAGAACGTCGGGCCTGCAGCTTTGAACGCATTTACTTCAGCCGGGGCAATGATGAAAAGATTTACCGGGAACGCATTGCACTTGGCCACAAGCTGAGCAAGCCCGTGCTCGAAGCCATTGAGTACGACCTGAAAAACACCATCGTTTCCTACATCCCCAACACCGCAGAAGTAGCCTACTTTGGTATGGTAAAGGGCATGGAAGAATACCTGAACCAAATCAAAGTGCAGCGCATCATGAGCTGGGACAAAGACTTTGATGAGGAGAAGCTCACAGAAATGATTACCCGCAAAATCCGTCAGGAAAAGCTCACCATCAAAGACGTGAAGATGCGCACCTTCATTACCGAAGATGTGAGCCGGCAAGACATGGTGCAACACGTGTACGACATTACCTACGGCACTTTGCGCCCCAACCTGGATACACTGGTAGTGATAGATGACAGCATTGTGCGGGGCACTACGTTGCGGGAAAGCATCATTCGCATGCTGGGCCGTTTGAAGCCGAAAAAGATCATTGTGGTGTCATCAGCACCGCAAATCCGTTATCCAGATTGCTACGGTATTGATATGAGCAAAATGGGCGACTTCATTGCGTTTCAGGCAGCTATTGAACTACTGAAAGAACGGGACCAGCGGGCCATGCTCACCGAGCTGTACAAAGAATGTAAAGAGTTGCAACGCACTAATCAACTGCATAGCAAAAACGTGGTCCGTGGTGTGTATGCGCCATTTACCCCGCAGGAAATCAGCGATAAAATTGCGCAGATGATTACACCGCAAGGACTCAATATACCGGTGCAAGTCATATATCAAACCATTGAAGACCTGCACGAAAGCTGCCCCACCAACACTGGCGACTGGTACTTTACAGGCAACTACCCCACACCCGGTGGCAACAAAGTGTGCAACAAAGCTTTCATGAACTATATGGAAGGCAAGAATGTGAGAGGATACTAACAATGAGCCAATGTGCTAATTAGAAAATTAGCTAATGATGAATGTGCGAGAAGGTCTGTACAAAATTGGTGCAGACCTTCTCTTTTTGGCTGGTGGTAAAGAATGAGACAATTAGCTAATTAGCTGATGTGCTGATGACAATCTCTTCATCAGCTACTGAACCAAGAGACTTGAGCTGCAAGGCGCAGACCTGCTTTTTTGTTGACAGGATTTACCAATGTACATCATTGTGTTTGAACTGTTTATTGGTTAATTTGCCATTAGCACATTGGCATATTAGCCAATTAGCACATTAATCATGAAATCCCTCCTCCTCATTCGTCATGCCAAAAGCAGCTGGGACAGCCCCACGCTGCAAGACTTTGACCGGCCATTGAACGACCGCGGTTTGAAAGATGCACCCATGATGGCGGAGCGATTGCTGAGCAAAAAAGTACACATTGATGGCTGGGTAAGCAGCACCGCCAAAAGAGCTTTTACTACTGCCAAACTCTTTGCTGCGGCATACAAAGTAGATGCACAACACATCAGCACTTATCAGGCGCTGTACCATGCGCCACCCTTGATATTTGAACAGGTGATTGCACAGCTCAACGATGATTGGAAAACAACAGCCATCTTCAGCCACAACCCCGGCATTACCGAATTTGCCAACCAACTGGGAGTGGCCCGCATTGATAATATGCCCACCTGCAGCGTGTTTGGCGTTCATTTTTTATGCGACCATTGGAAAGATGCACTGAGCAGTGAAGTGCGTTTTTGGTTGTTTGATTATCCTAAGAATTTTTGATTTGTTGCTAAAACGGTGCTTTGGAGCTACAAACCACCAAGGCACGATGGTTTCTCAAAGGTCACAAAGTATGGTTCCTTTCTTTAGTACTCTTTTTGCCTGCTTTGTGTCTTAGTGGTTACGACTCTGGTATTTGAACAGCATACACTTCTATTTCCGGTTTACAATCAATACACCGCTGGCAATCATGGCACCTGCCAGCAATTGCTGCCAGCCTATGTGTTCGTTTAAAAACAACACCCCAATAATGGCGGCAAAAAATGGCTGCGTATAAATGTAGCTGCCCGTAATGCCGGGGCCCAAATGCTTGATACCAAACACATTGAAGAGATAGGGTAAAAACGTTCCGCCGATAATTACAAAAAACATCGCCATCCATCCAGTGGCGGGCATAGCTGCAAATTTGGTTTGCATAAAATCGCTGAAACCAATGGGTACCAAAAACAACATGCCGAGTGTAAACACCCAACGAATTACTTGAATGGGATGATACTTTTCCATCAGCGGCCGCACCCATACAAAATAGAGTGCATAGCTGATGCTGTTGATGACAATCATGATATCGCCCAACAACATTTGGCTGCCCTCTTTTTGCCCTGTCCGACTCAGTACCAGCAAGCAGGCACCAGAAATGCCAAGGGTTAAACCAATGCCCTTGTTGCGGGTAAAAGGTTCGTGTAGCAACCACGCTGCCGCCACAGTAATAAAAATGGGGGAGCCCAGTGATAGCAATGAGCCATGAATACTGGAAGTAAGCGACAGCCCTTTGATGAATAAAATCTGATTGATAACGACACCACAAATGGCGCAGAGCAAAAACCGGGGCAGGTCTTTTTTGTCAATGCCTGCTCTTACGGGCTTGAATAAAAACAATACCCAAAACAACAGTACACTGCCTACAATCCGCACCACATTGAGGGCAAAGGAGCCCATGAGCGTTGGCGTCAGCATTTTTACCATACTGTAGTTTACCCCAAACAAGAGGTTGGCGCCCATCACCGCCAGGTGTGCTTTGGTAGTACGTTGCATATGCTGCCGGCAAAAGTAGTTCGCACAAGCTTGTGCCAGCACATACTTTACCCATTTCGAAAAACAAAAAACCTGTGCAGCTGCTGCTATATTTTTTTCGCCACAGATGCACTGATTAAAAAGCAGCAGCGATAATCCGTTACATCCGTGCCATCAGCATACCTATTCAATGACCGGTTGAAAATGTTTCCTTCACCCAATTCGATACAAATGCCTGCAAACGCTCTGATGCTTGCGGTTGTGGCAATACTTGCCAGTTGAAAGTTTCGGCTTGTTGCAAGGCATCAATCAAATCGAAATCCTCTTGCGCAAAACAAATTGCTTGATGTTTCGATGCTAAGGTTTGCGCCAGATACTCCTGTTCTGTTTGGCCGGGTGTAGGAATGAGCAAACATTTTTTACGTAGTGTATAAGCATCCATCAACGTACTATAGCCGCCACGGCAAACGATGTAGCCCGATTGCAACATGGCCGTTTGCAATGCTGCTGTGGGCAGATGATTGTGCACCGTTACATGCGGCAGGTTGTAATGCGTCGCGTCATCCGCATTGGGCAAGCCACGCACCAATATGGCCTTTCCATGAAAATGCTGCAGCTGTTGCAGCAAGCGGTTTTCCAACATGCTCCGCTGCGGCTCGGGCCCCGATAGCAACATCATCACTTCGTATGCTTTTGCTTGTTCAGGCTGTGCCTGCATGCGGCTGAGCCAACCCACATAGTGCACGGGAATGCGAGGCATTACCCATGGATGACCCAAGATACCACTGAGAGCAGCGGTTGTATTTGCTTCATCGGGTACCCAGCAGGCGGTAAATTTTTCGATGCGCTGGTAAAAGAATTTTCTTGCCAAAGCTTGCAACCAACCCCAGCCTTTGGGCATGGCTGGTTGCAATTGATGCGTTATCAAAATACTGGGGCATGCAGCATGGTACAATCCATACCGATTGTCTGAAATGACCGCATCAAAATGTTGTGTAGCCTGCAGTTGCTGCAACCATGCATGTTCAGCACGAATGGCTTTTACAATAGCCGGTACCTGCTGTAGTAAACTGCGTAGCACATGGCCTTTGCCAAAATGAATGCCATAGCCCGGTAAGCGGTGCATGGTTAGTTGTGGAAATGCTTCCTGCAATAACCGGGCGGGTGGCCCATCGGCCGCCAGCGATACCCGGCAACCAGCTTGCAGCAATGCATGAATGATGGGTATGCAGCGGGTAGCATGACCAAGGCCCCAATCGAGTGGTGCTACCAGAATGTGTGACGGTTGCTGCATTTTTTTGTACAATGGAAAATGAAATTAGGTTTTTAAACGTTCTACACAGTTGATGAGCCAATGCAGGGTGCACCGTATCATTGCAAAGCAGCTCACAAAAAAACTTCACTATGCAAAACAAAATGAATTGGCTACTGGTTTTGGTATTGGCGGTCTGCCTTGTATCCTGCGCCGGTAGCAGAGGTAGTAAAGGCTGTGGCTGCCCCCAAAAAAGTGGTATGGTTGGCTATTGAGTAGTAAGCAGTAGCACGCCCAACTGCATCATCAAGAATTTTGTAAAAGCCCATGATTCGGAAGCCTTTGGTGGCCAATGTAATACTGGCCAAGGAGTTTTATTCGGAAAGTGCCAAAGCCGCAGAACTGCACTGCATTGAGCAAATGTTGGGGCACATTCAGCAAACAGCCAAGTGGGCCGAAGTAGTGGAAGTGGCTGATCTCAAAAAGTTTCGGTTAATACAAAAGCCTGCCAAAGTGAGGCAGGCTTTGCAAGCGTTATCTTCGGATAAACCATTTGTATTTGTGCTGCACAAATGCTGAGGTTTTTCAATCTTACACAATCGCTTTTACCACATTCCAAATTACTTTGGGCTTACCCAATGTATAATAGTGTAATACAGGTACACCGTTCGCTTTCAGCTCTTTTGATTGCTGAATGAGCCACTCTGTTCCTACCTGTTCTACTTCCGCATCGCTTTTGCATTTCATCACTTCCAGGCTCAGTTCTGTAGGTAAGTCTACATGAAAAATACGGGGCAATACCGTGAGTTGTTTTTTGGTGGTCAGCGGTTTCAAACCCGGAATAATGGGCACATTGATACCAGCAGCACGACAGGCTTTTTCAAACTCAAAAAACTTCTGGTTGTCGAAAAACATTTGTGTCATGATGTAATCTGCCCCACCATCCACTTTCTCTTTCAGGTATTGCAAATCAATTTCCAGGTTGGGGGCTTCAAAATGTTTTTCGGGATAGCCCGCTACGCCAATGCAAAAATTGGTTTTGCCGCCATTCTGAATATCGTCTTCCAAATACAAGCCGTGGTTCAGGTCTACTACCTGCTTCAGCAGGTCGGTGGCATGATGGTGACCATCGGGATGCGGTACAAATGAAGGTTCATTTTTTTCGGCATCACCGCGAAGCACCAGCACATTGTCGATGCCAAGAAAATGCAAATCGATGAGGGCGTTTTCTGTTTCCTGTTTGCTAAAGCCACCGCAAATAAGGTGCGGCACTGCATCTACATTGTAGTGGTTGCGCAGTGCTGCGCAAATGCCTACAGTACCGGGGCGTTTCCGCACTTCCACTTTATCAAAACTGCCATCGGCTTTTTTCTTAAACATGGTTTCTGCACGGTGGTAAGTCACATTGATCCATGGTGGCTGAAACTCCATCAATGGATCGAGGTGATCGTACAACGTTTGAATGGTTTTACCCTTGAGTGGAGGCAGCACTTCAAACGATACCAATGTATTGCCGGCGGCCTTTTGTATGTGTTCCGTTACTTTCATGATTGCTGGTGAATGGATTGCAAATGTAGCCGATTGCAATAAACGGATGCTGCAAAGTGGAGCGATTCTGTGCAAACGTCGGCGTAGTGCTCCACGCTGCATTTAACGCTTTACTGCATGCCATCCGCCATGCGCCCCTTACATTTGCTGCAAATTATTTCAGCCTTGCAACTCACCATTCAAACCAATAATCTGGTAAAAACCTACAGCGGCCGAACCGTGGTGGATCATGTATCGGTGCATGTAACGCAGGGCGAAATTGTGGGCTTGCTCGGGCCCAATGGTGCCGGCAAAACCACCAACTTTTACATGGTGGTAGGCCTCATCCGGCCCGACGAAGGCGAAGTTTTTCTCAACGACATCAACATTACCAAACTGCCCATGTACAAGCGGGCACAAATGGGTATTGGGTATCTGCCACAGGAAGCCAGCGTGTTTCGAAAGTTGAGTGTGCAAGACAACATCATGGCTGTGTTGGAAATGACGAAGCTTACCAAGGCCGAACGCCAACACAAAATGGAGCAGTTGCTGGAAGAGTTTAACCTGGGCCATGTACGAAATAACAATGGCGACAGCCTGAGTGGTGGCGAACGCCGTCGTACAGAAATAGCCCGTGCATTGGCGGTGGATCCCAAATTCATTTTGCTGGACGAACCATTTGCAGGTGTTGACCCCATTGCGGTGGAAGACATTCAAACCGTGGTGGCCCGCCTCAAGTACCGCAACATCGGCATCCTCATTACCGACCATAACGTAAACGAAACCCTCAGCATTTGCGACCGTGCTTACTTGCTCATTGAGGGTAAAATTTTCCGCCATGGCACAGCGCCACAACTGGCCGATGATGAACAGGTTCGGCGCCTCTACCTCGGCACCAACTTTGAGCTTCGCCGAAAAGACTGGATTATAGAAATGGAACGAGATCAGGCACAGAAAAAGCAAGAAGCCACAACCAACGACGCCTCCGATTAACCAACAATATTTATTCCGATTGCAGCTACTCACTCCACACACATCTTTTTTCACCATCCATCTTGCTGTTTTGTATGTACTTTAATACTACACAGCACTCGTCAAAAACACCACATACATGTCTGCATCATTACGTGATTATATTGAATCCATTGTTTCCATCAGCGATGATGAGTTCGACTACATTTTGGGTGCCTTTGTACCCATTACTGTAGCTAAGGGAGAACTGCTGTTGCATCAGGAACATGTTTGCAATTATTTCTACTTTGTAGAATCCGGTGCCATCCGTATGTACACTGTCCGGGAAAGCGGCGAAGAATCCACCAGGTACATTAATACAGAGGGTCAAATGGGTACGGCACTGGTATCGTTTATGAACCATCAGCCTTCTTTTGAAGCCATTCAGGCGATTGAAAAATCAGAAATTCAACGGATTTCCTATACCCGTTTTCACGAACTGGCCCGTAAAATTCCGGCATGGCAGCAACTTTACATTACCCTGTTGGAGCGGGCATTGCAATACAATATTTTCCGCCTCGAAACCTTTTTGACCATGGATGCACATGCCCGGTACGAGTGGCTGAGCCAGTCGCATCCCGAATATGTACAGCGTTTTCCGGTCAAGCTTTTGTCCAGCTTTTTAGGCATCAGCCGCGAAACCCTCAGCCGCCTGAGAGCCATAAATTAAGCGGCACAAAAAAGGCTGCCGCTATAAAGCGACAGCCATCGTTATCACAAGCAATCACAAAACTAAGTTCCCAAATAAACCGGGGCAATCAACTCCCGGCCATTCGTAGCAGCAATAATATTAATATTTTGTGAATGACCAACACTTTTCATCCACGCTGTTTACACATTCCACGTTTTCAAGATGTTATGTACTGTCTGCCCCTCCGTTTTCATAAAGATTTCTAAAATCTGCGAAATGTTTCGTAGAAATAATTTCTTCTCTATATTTGATCTACGAAAATCTTCTTAGATATGAAAAAAATACTTGGCCTGGCTGTGGCACTGCTTAGTGTAAGCGCAGCAATGGCCCAAACAAAACCCGCTTCGCCCAAAGCCCCTCAGAAAAAAGTGATTGAGGAAAAAGTGTTTGTGACCTCCCCCGACGACAAAGAGAAAACCGTGATAGTGATAGAAGATGGCAAAGTGACCATCAATGGAAAACCTGCCGCGGAGTTCAAAGGCAACAAACGCATCGTGATCAACGGCAACACTATGAGCATGGCGCCGAATGCAAAAACCAAAACCATGGTACGCAAAGGTGAGCCCAAAGCTTTTTTGGGCGTGGGTACCGAGCCCGGCGATAAAGGTGCCAAGGTAATTGAAGTGGTAGAAGAAAGTGCCGCTGCCAAAGCGGGTCTCCAAGTGGGCGATGTGATTCTGCAGGTGAATGAAGAAAAAATCAACTCACCCGAAAGCTTGTCTGCTGCGGTACGCAAGCACAAGCCCGAAAGCGTGGTAGACCTTGTGTATGAAAGAGAAGGCAAGGAAAAGAAAACAAAAGTGACCCTAGGCAAAAACGAAGACATGTTTACAATGGAAGGTGACTTCGATTTTGGAGATGAATTCCGTGGGTTCAATTTTAATATGGAACCACCCGTAGCGATGACCATGCCCCGCAACGGGCAGCGGTTCGAGTTCCGCGGTGCGCCGGAAGGCTTTGGCTGGTTTGGCCCCAATGATCGGCCCAAATATGGCTTGAATGTAGAAGACAATCCTGATGGAGATGGCGCCAAGGTGAGCAGTGTAGAAGCGGAAAGCAATGCGCAAAAAGCCGGCCTGCAAAAGGATGATATCATCACCGCTGTAGAAGAGAAAACTATCAAAACGGTTGATGACCTACGTGAAGCATTGGCCGAAAGCCGAGAAAAATCAAGCATTTCCATCAAACTGCAACGCAATGGCAAAGCAGAAACGCTAACGCTGAAAGTGCCTAAGAAAATTAAAACCGCCGAGCTATAATTTTTTCATTGGCGGTTCAAAAGGCCTTTGCCCCTGTGGCAGAGGCCTTTTTATTGATAGGGCTGGCAGCAGGGCTTTACATTTGCAGCATGTCGTCATCCTACGAAATCGTCGTTGGTCTGGAGGTACACATTCAGCTACTGACCCAAACAAAATTGTTTTGCGCCGATACCACCAGCTTTGGTTTGTCGCCCAATAGTCAGGTGTCGCCCATTAGCCTGGCACACCCCGGCACTTTGCCGGTGCTCAACAAACAAGCCGTTGAGCAGGCCATCAAACTAGGACTGGCTTTGAACTGCCAGATTGCTGCTGTCAGCCATTTCGACCGCAAGCATTATTTCTACCCCGATTTGCCGAAGGCTTACCAAACCACCCAACTCACAGAACCCATTTTAGTAGGTGGTTTTGTACGTACCGAATTGAGTGATGTGCCCATTCACCACATTCATTTGGAAGAGGACGCCGGCAAGAGTATACATGATGCAGATCCATTGTACAGTTGCATCGATTTGAACCGGGCTGGTATGCCCCTGTTGGAGCTCGTTACAGATCCGGCCATCCGCAGCAGCGATGAAGCCTTTGCTTTTTTGACCGAGCTGCGCAAATTGGTACGTTGGTTGGGCGTATGCGATGGCAACATGGAAGAAGGCAGCCTGCGCTGCGATGCCAACATTTCAGTGCGGTTGAAAGGTGAACCAAAACTTGGCACCAAAGTAGAAGTGAAAAACCTCAACAGCATCCGCAATGTAAAGCGGGCCATTGATGCCGAAGCGCAACGACAGATACAGCTGTTGCAAAACGGCGGCACAATAGTGCAGGAAACCCGCGGCTACAATGCCGATAACAATACCACCCTTCCGCAGCGGGAAAAAGAAGAAGCCAATGATTACCGCTATTTCCCCTGCCCCGATTTGCCACCGTTTACTACTACTCAAGAACAAATAGACAACATCCGAAAGGCTATGCCAGCATTGCCACAACATTTGCAGCAGCAATGGATGACCACGCATCAGCTATCGGTGCAGGATGCACAGGTGCTGAGTGAAGAAAAAGCACTGGCGGATTACTTTGAAGCATTGCTGGCTATTGGCACTGCTGCCAAGCCTGCAGCCAACTGGCTCATTGGCCCCATTAAGAGTTGGTTGAACGAGCAACAAATGAGCATAGATGCCTTTCCGTTATCTGCTGTCGCCTTGCAATCTTTGATTGCGTTGGTGCAGGAAGGAAAGGTAAATTTTAGCATGGCCGCCACCAAATTGCTACCAGCATTGATAGCTGCACCCGGTGAAGATGTGGCTGCATTGGCACAACAGCTTGGCATAGTACAAGCTGATGATAGTGATGCCACTGAAGCATGGGTAAATGAAGCATTGGCTGCCATGCCGGATAAAGTGAAAGAATACCAGAAGGGCAAGAAAGGATTGATTGGCTTGTTTGTAGGCGAAGTAAAAAAACGCTCCAAAGGCAAGGCCAATCCACAGTTGGTAACCAAACTGCTGGAAGAAAAACTCAATGCCTGATTCATTTAACTCATACCAATTGATGCCATTCAAATTTTCATACAAACAAAGCGCTGCTGCTGTATTGCTGGCACTGGGTATGTACAGCTGTCAGCAAAGTACCAATACCGATTTGGTGGTAAAGGGCACATTCAGCAATGCCACCGGTGGTAAAATATTATTAGCCGAATTGCCCTACGCCGCTGCACAAAGAATTGTGGTTGATTCTGCCTATCTGATAGACAGCCTCGGTCGTTTTCGATTGCACACACCCATGAGTCAGGAATCGGTGTACCAGTTGTTTATTTCCAACGGGCCGGGCTTATTGTTTATCAATGATGCACCGGATATTGAAATTGTAGCAGATGCAAAAAAGCCTGAACAATTCAGCGTTAGTGGCTCGCCTGCCAGCAGTAGCATACAAGCATTATACAACAGTTTTGAAAAAGCATATACCGAATGGAAAACCGCAGAAGCAGCAGCCATAGCGGCCGATAAACCGGGCAAGCAAAACGATAGTTTGCGTACAGCAACACTGCAGCAACGTGATAAACGTTATACTGCATTGCAACAATTGTTCAGCAGCTATATTGGCAAAGAACCCAATGCAACTGCACAGTATTTTGCGCTGGGCATGGCGCATCGTTTTTTGCCCGGCAGCCAATGGCAGCAATTGCTGAAAACAGCACAGGACAAGCATCCGCAGCACCCCGGCCTGCAATTATTGGAGCAGCGATTGGTAACAGCCAATGCACCAGGCACTCATTTGCTCAACAAACCTGCGCCAGAAATTCAACTGCCCGACAGCAGCGGCAAACAAGTTGCACTGAGTAGCCTGCGGGGCAAATGGGTGTTGGCGTATGTATGGGCCGGGTGGGATAGTAGCAGCAGAAAACAAGCCATTGTACTGCGCAAAACACAATCGGCATTGTACAAAAAGAACCTCGTTTTTTTAGGCTTATCCATCGATAAAGAAAGAAGTTCCTGGATAGAAGCCATTCGACAAGATTCTGTACCTGCCATTCAGCTCAGCGATTTGCAATACTGGGACAGTAAAGTGCTGCGCCAATTAGATATTGAAAAAGTTCCTTTTACAATGCTCATTGATCCAACGGGAGTTGTAAAAGCGGTGAACATTGCTGATTCGGTTTTCGTAAACACTGTGAGTTCATTTGTGCGGTAATTACACGATGGGTTTACCCCATAGAAAAAGCCACCGGTTTTACCCGGTGGCTTTTTAGGTATCACAACGTCTTCTCTCGATTAGTTGTCTGTCATCAGGGCATTCAGCTGCAATTCAGATGCAGGAATAGGCCAGATGTAGTTTTGACCAGTAGAAGGAACGGCTGTAACGCCAGGCTTAGCAGGCAGTGGCATACCAAGGCGGGTGTTGTCGAAACCAGCTAAACCTTCGCCGAGGAACTCAATGCGACGCTCAATCATAATTGCATCGGCAAGTGCATCTGCATTAGCGAAGTCGCCTGCAGCAAATACGGTAGAAGCATCAGAACGACCACGAACTGCGTTCAGCAAAGCAATGGCTCTTGCATCAACAGTATTGGTAGAGCGGGTGATGGCTTCTGCAAGGCTCAGCAACACTTCAGGATAGCGCAACACTGGTGCCCAATCGGTGTATGGTGCAGCAGTGGTGTACTTGTTCAACCAAGGCTTGCTGGCAGCAGTCAGGATTTGAGCACGACGGGCATCACCGGCTTTCCAACCAGCATTAGCAAACACACCTGCAGGGTTTACAGAATATTCTGCACCACCACCAGCCTGGCTGTCGTGACGATAATAGAAACCCAACTGGTTTTGGGTGCCGGGCGCTTCGTTGCTATAGAAAGGCATTGACAGAATACTTTCTACTGTAGTGTAGTTGGTAAATGTGGTATTAAATGAAGCGTTCAACGCATGACGTACACCAGTTGGCGCTACAAACGGAGCGGTAGCAGGTACCAGCTTGTTGGCTTCTGTTATTACATCAGCATAACGACGCATGCCCAGCAATACTCTTACTTTCAAAGCGATTGCTGTGTTTTTGTGTGCACGAATCACATTTTGAGTAGCATTGGCATTGGTCAATGGCAGGTTGGTTTCAGCAAAGTTCAGGTCATTCAAAATTTGCGTGTACACTTCTGCTACTGTATTCCGGGCCATATCGAAGTTGGAGCTACCAGTGTTTGGTGTTAAGCGCAAAGGCAAACCGGGTTTAGAACCGTTGCCATCCCAAAATGGGCGGGCATACAGGTTTAACATGGCATGGTAGCACATGGCACGAACCAAACGAGCTTCGGCACGGTAAGCATTCGCTTTGGTGGCACCTACTACAGATTCTCCTTTTGAATCCATACCGGCCAGAAATACGTTGGCCAGGTTAATAGCGTAGTAAGCACGGCTCCATACAGCTTCTACGCTGTTGCCAGAACTGTTGGCAGGGCCGTAGTTGTACACGTCGAAGCCGGTAACCACGTTGGTTCTTTCGTTTACAAAATCAACACCACGGATGTCGTTGAACACCTGGAGTCGGCCGCCATACAAACCAGCGTTTTTAATGGTAGCATAGAGTGCTTTAACCTGTCCTTCAATGCGGAGATCGCTGTCGAATGCCGAGAGATCAGAAATCTGATTGGTAGGCACCGGGTTCAGGAACTCGTCTTTTTTGCAAGAAGCCAACTGGAACAGAACAGTGGCTGCTGCTATGTTGAATAATATCCTTTTCATCTTCATCATTTTGTAATTAAAAATTAGAACCCAATGTTTACACCGAGGGTGATTGTACGAGCATTACCTACGGAGTTACGGTCTACACCCTGGTTGGTGCTACCAGTACCGTTTGATGATACTTCAGGATCTGGACCAGGATATTTGGTCAAAATCAACAGGTTATTGCCAGATACATAGAAACGGGCACTGCTGATTTTTGCTTTGCTCAGTAAAGACTGAGGCAAATTGTAAGACAATTGAGCGGTACGCAGTTTGATGAAGTCGCCCTTAAACACGTTTACATCCAATGGGAACGAAGAACCGTTTGATACGTTGTCGCCGAAGTAAGGCTTAGGCATATCGGTTTGGTCACCAGGCTTCTGCCAACGACGCAGCACGTCGGTTGAGTTGTTCCAGAAGCGCTGATCACGAAGACCAGCATAAGTACCCCAGTACACGTAGAAGCCAGCCTGGTAAGTAAACAAGGTGTTCAATGAGAAGTTGCCGAAGTTGAAAGTATTATCCCAACCACCTACAAAACGTGGGTTGGTGTTTTTGTATACAACCGCATCGGCAGAGCTTACGTTTGGAGCACGTGTACCATCGGCATATTCAAAGTTGAAGCCGCTGGCAGCACGGAACTGGTAAAACACCTGACGGCCTTGTGAGTTGATGAAAATACGACGACCAGTTGCTGGATCAACACCGGCTGTACGGGTAACAAACAAGCTGCCTACAGGGCTGCCAGGAACTGTAATGTTTACTGTTTCCAAACCACTGGTGGCTGATAATACGCGGTTCAAACCAGGTGCCAGTGAGGTTACTTCGTTTTCGTTGAAGTTGAAGTTGAATGAAGAAGACCAGCTAAAGTTTTTCTTACGAATTACCTGAGCGTTTACGGCCATTTCAATACCCCTGTTGTACATGGTACCAACGTTAGTAGGCACTGAGCTTGGCATACCGGCACTTGGTGGGGCAGGCACGTTCAGGATCAAACCATCCACATCGTTGTTGTAGTATGAAAGTTCGGCAGTAATGCGGTCATTCATGAAGCCGAAGTTCAGACCGATATCCAGTTTGTTACTGGTTTCCCAGCCAAGAAGGTTGTTGCCCACCTGGTTGAACACCAGGGTGCCGGTTTGGCCATACAAGCCAGAACCGAATGTGCTGAGCGAAGCAAAGTCGCCCAGGCCGGCAATATTACCTACACGGCCATAGCTACCACGCAGTTTCATGCTGCTGAAAATAGAAGACAGTTTAGAAGTTGCCCAGAAATTTTCGTTGGCAATTTCCCATCCTGCAGATACACCCCAGAAAGTACCATACTTTCTGTCGCTACCCAGTTGAGAGGCGCCATCACGACGAATATTGGCGCTGATGAAATACTTCTTGTCGTAGTTATAATTCAAACGACCGAACTCAGAAACCAGATACCTTTCGCCAATGCCCAAACCGGCAGTGTTTGGCGTAGCCCAACCACCCTGAATGTTCGTAAAGTTTGGATCGTTTACCTGAATACGGTTCAAACCAAAACTCTTGGCAGTAACACGCTGCTGTTCCACACCACCCAGTACAGAGAAATTGTGTGCACTACTCACTTTGAAATCATATTGTGCAGTGGTTGTCCATACCCAGTTTTTGCGGTTGGCAAAACTACTGGTGGCAGAACCGTTATTACCAAAACCTTCGCCAGATAGGGGGCTCAAATAAATTTCGTTTTCAGTGTTCAAATAGTCAACACTGTATTGTGTACGAATAGCCAAACCGCTCAGGGGGCGCAATTCAGCAAACAGGTTTCCGAGAAAACGGTTGTTTTCAGAGTTACTTCTGTTTAAATCGAGAGCAATAGCGGGGTTATTAAAACCAACCTGACCTACTCTGTTATTCATTACACCAATAAACGTACCGTTTACGTTGTAGGTACCATCATTATTGAATGGTGCTACGTTTGGTGCAGTAATCAAAGGCACACGACCTAAACCAGCTGTAGCAAATGCAGCACCAGGTATAGAACCAGAGCTGGCAGCAGCTTCGTTCAATTCATTTGAATACTGGATTTTACCACCAATAGTCAGCATTTTGCCCACCTTGGTATCGAAGTTGCCCAGCATAGAAATACGACGAAAATCGTTGCGCTTAATGATACCAGACTGATCAGTTACACCTGCAGAAAAATAGTAACGTGTAGCATCATTGGCGCCGCTCACATTTACGGTGTGGCTATGCTGAATACCAGTGCGGTAAACATAGTCGTACCAGTTGGTATTAATGGGTTTGCCATCTGGGCCATTGGTAAGATAGAATGCATTCGTGTTAGCATTGAAAGTGCCTTGGTTTTGTAGTGCCTCGTTTTTGTAATCGGTATACTGCTGTGCATTCAAGATGTTTGGCAAACCAAACACTTTAGAAAAACCAACCCAGCTATCGAGACTTACTTTAGCCTTACCAGTTTTTCCTCGCTTGGTAGTAACGAAGATTACACCGTTGGCAGCACGGCTACCATAAATGGCTGAAGCCGCAGCGTCTTTACTGATATCTATGCTTTCGATATCGTTGGGGTTAATACTGGCCAATGCGTTACCAGCAGCATCTGTACCACTGGCATCGCCAGAAAATACAGGCACACCATCAATTACAATGAGTGGCTGAGAACTCAAAGAAATTGAGTTGGTACCCCGTACCCGAATTACGGGTGGGTTGTTCAATACACCGTTAGGAATAGAAATTTGAACACCGGCAGCACGGCCACCCAATGATTGTTCGAAGCTTTGTACAGGGCGGTTGGCCACTTCCTGGCCAGCTACAGAGGCAATATTGCCTGTGATGTCCTTTCTTTTTTGGGTACCATAACCTACTACCACAACCTCGTCAAGTTTGTTTTCGGCTACTGCGAGTGCTACGTTTAATACCCCGTTTGCAGGAATGGGTAAGGTTACAGTTTCGTAACCAACGAAAGAGAAAGTGAGTGATTTGGCATTTGCAGGTACAGTAACACTGTAAGCGCCGCCATTTTCAGTTTTAGTACCAGCTCCGCCGCTAACCGCTACAGTTACACCTGCGAGGCCAGTACCGTCTTTGCTGTCAGTAACCTTGCCGGTTACTGTTTTGCCTTGTGCCAAAGCCATAATGCTCCAACACAGGCACATGCATGCCAATGCAATTTTTCTCATAATACATGTTTTAGTTTAGTGAATCAACTTATCACTTACTTCATCATTTTGCGTTGCGAAACACTTCTCTACCAATGCTGAGCACTTCAGCAATCACAAGATGATTCAATAAATAATAATGAAAATTTAAGACAGCTAAAATAAGGGAAATGATGCTTTACAATTCAAGCACTATATCTTCTTACAGGCCAGTTTTATTCCTGTTGATTGTAAACATAACTGTTGTTTATAATTTTTTTTCAAATTGAGATTGAAACTGAGGTGAACGGGTTTGCAACATCAAAAGGGCTACTCACTAATGTGAGTAGCCCTTTTTGAAAATTCATTTCACAATGAAATGACTATGTTTCTTACCAACCAGGATTTTGCTGTCCGGCAAGGTTAGGATTAGTAGTCATATCGTTTGTAGGAATAGCCCATGTAAACTTAGGATCGTTTGCGGCGATGTTAAGTGTATTGAAATTGGCCCCTACCTGAATGATGTTGGCATTTTGCTCGCCTCTGCGGGTAAAACCTTCGTTCCAACGCTTCAGATCCCAAAGGCGGTGACCTTCGAATGCGAGTTCACGGAAACGTTCAGCCTTGATTTCATTGAGCAGTGTTGTTCCGCTGATGCCGCTTAAAGCAGTCAGGCCTCTTGCAGTACGAAGATTGTTTAAATGGGTCAAAGCAGCCGACTCATTGGCGCTGCCCATTCTTGCAGCAGCTTCAGCAGCTATAAGGTACAGTTCAGCTACTCTGAAAATCTTGGGTGCTTGCTGATAGTTGGTAGTGGCACCAGTAAACAGGAGCGGATTGCCCTGATACTTATTTACCAGCCAAACATTGGGTACATCAGCACCTTGGAAAACGCAAAGTTTTCTTTCGAAATATACGTTTTTGCGAGTATCGGCATTATCATAGCTATCTACAACCCACTGGCTGGGGATGAAGTCTGGAACAAATTTGCCATTGGCAGGTACCAAGCCCAAATAGATAGCGTTGGTGTTAGCCAATTCAAGTGGACGGCTCACAAAAGATTGCAAAATGGTTTCCTGTGTAGCATCATCTCTCCAGTATGACAACAAACCCGCAGATGTGGTGTACAAAGGATAAGTACCTGAGCTAATTACTGATTCAGCTGCAGTTCTTGCACCTGGCCAGTCTTGCATCCAAAGCTTCACTCTTGCTTCCAATGCTTTTACAGCATGGATGGTGAAGCGGTTGGCACCTTGAGCACCATTTACACCGGCCAACAATGTAGCAGCCTGGGTAAGATCGCTCAGGATTTGATCGTACACCTGCTTAGCTGTAGCACGGGCTGGCTGGTCGGCAGGGTTGTACCGGAGCACCAGGGGCACACCTAGGTCTGTAGATGCAGTAGCCGGATTGTAGGCCTTAGAAAAACGCAGCATCAGCTCATGATAGATAAATGCTCTGATGGCATGTGCATTGCCCTTGTAACGATTCAACAGTGCCTGATCTGCAGCATTCGCAGCTGTAACATTAGGATATCCTTCAATGGCAGCATTCACATTTTTCAACGTAAAATAATAGCCACGCCATGTGTCGCGGATGGTATAATCATCGGCCAAAAAGCTGCTACCCCAACGGTGGAGGTTACCGTTTCTGTTACCATAGTCCAATGATGCGTTCAGCTGGTCTGCCTGTACATCCTGAGAAATGGTGTACAATCCGTACTGGAGACCACGAAGACCACCATACAGGTTGTTGTCGTAGGCTTTTGCATCATTCATGTTTTTGAATGACTGTGATAGTTCAATGCGATCATATGGAAACAGGTCCAGCTTTTTGGAACAACCCACCAGCGAAAGCGCCAGGCCAGTTGAAACAATCAGGTTATAATATATTCTTCTTTTCATATTCTCTGTATTTAATACTGTAAAGGTCTTTTACCACAATTATTAGAAACCAAGACTCAGGCCAACTACTATTTGCTTAGTGTTGGGGTTAGCACCCAATGAGAGGTTAGAGTCTACTTCGGGGTCAGGACCACCATAGTTAGTCAGCGTCCAGAGGTTTCTACCAGTGATGGTGAACTGGGCAGTTCTCAGGAATTTGCTCTTGTCCAATATAGCCTTAGGAATGTTGTATCCAACAGTGAGGCCTTTCAAACGCATGAAAGATGCATCCTGAATCAAACGTGAGTCAAACTGGGTAAACTGAACACCATAACGAGGGAAACGTGTGTTGTCGCCAGGCTTCTGCCAGTAATCGAGCACGTTTACAGACTGGTTAAAGCTAGGGAACTGGTTAGGATTCTCGAAGAAGTAAGCATCGTTGTTGATGAGGTACTTACCTTCTGAGAAGCTAAAGTTAGCATTCAGGAAGAAGCCTTTGTAACCTGCATCCAAACCAAAACCACCGTTGAATGGCGCGTAACGCTGAATACCTGTGGTTTGCTGGAGTGCCGATGAATTGAACGTGCTGGTAACACGGGTTGGGTCAGTTACTGAATTCTGCACGAAGCCATCCGGAGTTGTTGCATCTGGCAAATACCACTGTGGGTTACCATTTGTGGGGTTTACACCAGCCCAAATTGGGTAAAGGAATGTTACTGGCTGGCCAATTACATAGCTAACGCCAGTGTTTGGAACTACCCAGTAGTTTCTTCCTTGAAACAGTTCAGTGATTTTGTTTTTGTTGTAGTTCAATGCTACAAATGGAGTAATGAAGGCATCTTTTGACTTCAAAATGTCCGCACTTATTTCAAGGTCAATTCCTTTGTTTTGAATTGAACCAACGTTGTACCTAGCTTCATCGAAACCAGAAGTGTAGGGGAATGGTACCAGGAAATACTGAGCGCCTGTTTCGCGGATATAATAGTCAGCTTTGATGTTCAAACGCTTGAACAACACCATATCTACTCCAACAGTTGTTTGCTCTTGACTTTCCCAGCCCAGCTGAGGGTTACCCGCTGTGCTTATACCAAATGTGCTTTGATTTTCGTAAATGCCAGTACCTACAGTAGCCAGGTTGTCGTAGTTGCCAATAGCAGAGTTACCACTTGTACCAAAGCTTGCACGTACGTTCAGGTCTGTCAACCAGGTTGCATTTGCCAAAAAGTTTTCTTGCTTAGCTTTCCAAAGTACACCGGCAGACCAGAAATTGGCTGTACGTTTGTCTCTACCAAACCGTGAAGACTGGTCTTGACGAACAGAGAGGTCTACGAAGTATTTAGACTTAAAGCTGTAGTTCAAACGACCAAAGAAAGATTGGTAAGAATACTCTGATTTATATGAAGAAGCATTCCTGTTGTTTGGACCTGCACCAATCAAAAGCAGACGGTCATCAGTTTGACCATTTGAAGAACCAGAGAAACCAGAAGTCACACCTTTGATGTATTCCTGACCAGCCAATAAGGTAAAGTCATGATTGTTGGCAACCTCAAACTTGTATTCCATGGTATTGGTAACAGTGCTCTGAGAACCTCTTTCAAAAGATTCGCTGGTGCTACCATTATTTAAAGAACCGATGAATGAAGGCATTTGAATACTGGTAGTAGTGTAATCATATGCATCCATACCTGCCTGAGAACGAATCACCAAATTCTTGATGGGTGAAATTTCTGCGTAAGCAGTTGGGTTGAACTGTACGTTACGGCCATCAGAACGCAACTTATCAGCACGGTATTTAGGATTGTAACGGTTCCATCCAGGAATCAAATCAGGATACTCAACACCATTGGCATCAACAGGAGAATAGAAAGGAGCTGCCAACAATGCCAAACCACGGTTGGTGCTGTTTGAACCATCAGGGTTTGTTTGGCGCTTATCCAAACCACCAGACAGGTTTAAGCCAAACTTAAACCAGCTGTTTACCTGAGACTGAACGTTTGAACGGAATGTATAACGCTCAAACATTGAACGATAGGCCAAACCATCTTGCTTGAAGTAGCTACCAGAAACATAGTAAGTAGTCTTACCGCCGCCGCCACTCATGTTGGCATCCAACTGGAAAGTGGGTACGTTATTCTTATAGTACGTCTTATACCACTTAGTGTCATAAGGATACTGAGTCAACAGCGTGTTTATCTGTGCTTGTGTTCTGTAGCCGGTTGCAACCCAGAAATCTGTGAGTTGCTTGGTATTCATGAAGCTGTTGAACATGTCTTCAGTTGTTTCCACAAGGTTAGAAACACCATATTGTGTTGTTACATTCAACTGAGGAGCACTTGCACGGCCTTTTTTAGTGGTGTACAAAATAACACCGCTGGCAGCACGAGAACCATAGATGGCTGTGGTTGATGGATCTTTCAATACCGTAATAGATTCGATATCGTTAGGGTTGAGAGAAACGATGCTACCAGCACCTACTGGAATACCATCCAACACATACAATGGCGTGTTGCTGGCACCAAGTGAACCCACACCGTGCAATCTTACAGACGGTGTAGCAGAAGGCTCACCAGATGAAGAATATACTTGCAAACCACCAACTTTACCTTGAAGGGCATCCAACATGTTGGCTGCAGGCTTGTTTTCTACTACGGCACCATCCAGTTTGGTTAAAGAACCAGCCACATTAGCCTTCTTTTTACCAGTACCATAACCTACCACAACCACTTCATCCAGTTCATTATTTGTGTTGGTTAATACTACACCAATCTGGCTGCTGCTTCCAATGGTAATTTCTTGCGGTGCCTTACCAATGGCTGAAATCACAAGCACTTTGGCAGTGCTGTTTACTGTGATGGAAAAAGTACCATCTTCTTTTGTTACGGTTCCCTGCTTTGTTCCTTTTACTAAAACGGAAGCATTTGCTACAGGAGCACCTTTGTCGTCTGTCACTTTACCACTCAGGGTTTTGGTTTGTGCCAATAGCTGCAGTGTTGCAACTAAAAAACACAGCACCATTAGAGCTGTTTTTCTCATAACATTAATAATTGGTTTATTTCTCAAAAAAAGTTTGATGCCGTTTACTACTAAAACCAGTGCAGCCATAAACCGGCCGAAAGGACGCCAAATTTATGCTTGTTGGTAATATGATGTTGTTTTACTGTTAAATGCTGCATCAACTTGAAAACAAAGCCATAACCATTGGTTATAATTTTCAACAACATAATGGAGTGTTAGTCACGCAGGCATTCAACAACCTGTCATTTCATGACAAAAAAATGACAATTCTTTTTCTGTTTATTTTTTCTTCTCCCGCAATACTGCCAGCATGATTACCGGCAAAAACACCAGATTGGTAGCGGTAGCCACCAACAACGTCAACGAGGTGAGCCAGCCCAACGCAAACGTGCCGCCAAAACTGCTGAACATGAAAATGACAAAACCTGCCACCAGCACCAGCGAGGTATAAATGATGCTGATACCTGTGTGGCGGATAGTAGATGTAGTGGTTGCTAAAATATTGTAGTGATGCGTCGGCAGCTCTTGTTTGTAGTTCACCAAAAACCGGATAGTAACATCAATGGCAATACCCAAGGCCACGCTGAACACCAACACGGTGGACGGCTTGATGGCCACTCCAGCCCAGCCCATAATGCCGGCCGTAACCACCAAGGGAATGATATTCGGAATGAGTGAGCACACCAATATCCGAACCGATTTAAACAGGTACAACATAGTGAGGGCAATCAGTAAAAAGGCCCAGAATACACTCTCCTTCAAGCCATCGATGATAAACTTAGAACCCTCCAGATATGTAACCGAACTACCGGTAAACTGCACATTGTAAGTGCTATCAAATGTGGCTACCATCGGCCCGTCGGGCTGTTCCGGATTCTTCGGCTCCAGCGATGCCATGTTGAAAATAGTATCGGCTTTGAGTTTGAACGAATCGAGCAAAGCTGCCAAACGCACCGTACCCACATCGGCCATATTGATGCTGATACGTGCCCGCTGCTTATCGGCATCCATAAAGGTTTTGGTAAGTTTGGCCAACTGGCTGCTGGTATCGGCATTGGCATTGTTGCCGCCTTTGAGGTATGGCCCGATGAAGGCCATATCAAACTCGTTGGGCACCATATAGCTCAGGCTGTCTCCATCGTAGTAAGCCTGCTTAGCAAACTTGAGCCCTTCTACCAAACTCAGCGGACGGCCACATTCAGCATAGCCATTGATATATTCCGCCAACTCATCCATTTTGGTAATGGTTTTGAGGTTGCGGGTGATGGCGCCTTTTTTTCCGGCATCCACCACTATTTCCAATGGCATTACACCGCCAAACTGTTTTTCAAACCATTTGAGGTCGGTATAAATCACGTCGTTTTTCGGCAAGTCGTCTACAATGTAGCCCACACTTTTCAGGCGCAAAATGCCCAACACGGCTACCACCAGACAAACGGCAGTAATGGCGTACACCATTTTGCGGCGTTGCAACACCCAGTACTCCACTTTTACCAGCAGGTTTTCTAAAAAGCGGTTGCGCAGGTAGCGGGTATGCTTTTCTTGTGGCGGTGCCAGGTAGCTTAGTGCCGATGGAATGAGAATGAAGGAAATGACAAAAATGACCATGATGTTGATGCCGGCCACAATACCAAACTCTTTGAGCAAGGCACTTTCGGTAAGGGCAAACACCGCAAACCCCACTGCCGCTGCAATATTGCAAAACAGGGTGACGATACCCATTTTGCTTACCATATTCAAAATGGCTTCCCGCTTCAAAGCTTCAACGGAGGCACCCGTTGGCAGGGCTTTTTCTTTGACATTTATTTCCTCCCAACTCATATGATACTTGTTGAGGAAATAAATACAGTTGGGTATGCCTATCACAATCATCAATGGTGGAATGAGGGCATTGAGCAAGGTGATTTGGAAACCAAACAAATGCATGGTGCCAAGGGCCCAGGCTACGCCGAGAATGACCACCAGCATTGAAATAATAGTAGCGCTGGCCGAACGGAAAAACAATACCAAGGTGAGTACCGCCAATGCCAATGAACCAATGAGAAAATAGTTCATTTCGTTTTTGATGCGATCGGCTATTTGCGTACGGATAAAGGGCAAGCCACTCATGTGTACCTGTACCCCTGTGCTCTTGTGAAAACGATTTGTTACTTCCAGAATTTCATTTACCACACGGGTACGGTCTTTACTGGCCAGTATTTGCTTGTTGATGGTGGCACCCGCCAGATATGCTTTGGTATCGGGGTTATGCAGCAAGCCGCGGTAAAAAAACATACCATTGAATAAAGCAGCCGCACTATCAATCTGTTCTTGTGTTTGCACCGTGCTATCAAACAGGATGGTTGTTTGCAGCTTTTCGGTGCTATCATTTTTTTGCAGGTAGATGGCCGCCGGAACAGACAGCAGCCCTTCTACCCCACGTACTTGTTTTATATCGGCAAGCATTTGCCGGTAGGCATCAAAATGTGGCTTGCTGAAAAACTGCGGGTCTTCTACACCCATCACCAGTACACTGCCGTCTTCGCCAAACTTGTTTTTGAAAGCCTGATACTCCAAGTATTTTTCATTGTCGGTAGGAATGGCCTTTGAAAATTCGTAACTGAGTTTTACCTGCAATGCATGCCAGGTCATAAAACCCGAAGCTACTAACAACACAATCAACAGCACAAGCCTGTACTGCAGTACAAATTTTCCTAAGCGATACCACATGGTGATGAATCAAAAAAAGTAAACATTCAGCAGAAAGGGCCATTGCAAGAATGGGCTATAACCGCCATTGTTAGAGCCCGCAAAGAAACTAAATGATTGGCATAATCCGTCTGCGGGCTATAAGGCCTGTATTTTCGCAGTGGTGAGGGATTGTGAATTATGCTGCAAACTACTAAGGCTGTTATATTGCGTACTACGGCTTATGGCGATACAAGTTTGATTGTTTCGGCCTACACCGAGCGGTATGGCCTGCAGCAATACATGGTAAAAGGTGCCCGCAAAAGCAGTAAGAAAGGGAGCAGTATGAGTACCATGTTGCAACCTGCCGCCATTGTAGAACTGGTGGTGTACCATAATGAGCTGAAACAATTGCAACTGGTAAAAGAATTGAAATGGGCAGTGGTGTACCAGCAGGTGATGCACAGCATACACCGCAATGCTGTAGCCCTGTACATGATTGAACTACTCACCAAAACACTGCGCCAACCGGAAACCAACGAGGAGTTGTATGCGTTTATTGAAGACAGCCTTTGCCTGCTCGATCAATGCGATGCTGCGGTTGTGGCCAACCTGCCTTTATTTTTTTCGCTGAAGCTGGCGGCCCTGCTAGGCTTTCGAATGGATGATGATAAACCCGACGGTACCTGCTACCTCGATTTACAAGCCGGCAGTTTTGATAGAGAACCTCCCATTCACGGTATGTACCTTGATGCAGCCCTGAGTAAGGTAGCGTATGAATTGATGCAACAAGACAATGCCATTACCCTCTACCGCATCAAACTCAACCAACAGCAGCGGCGGGATTTGTTGCAGGGCTTCATTCACTTTTTTCAATATCATGTAGCCGACTTTGGCCGGTTAAAAACGGTGCAGGTGTTGCAGGAAGTGTTGGGGTGATTTTGTGAGATAAGCTGGGACACGGATTAGCACGGATGAATTTAGATTTTCACGGACTTTTCTTAAATATTTTATTTTTAGTCAACCCTATAATTCGTGTCATTCGTGGCCATTCGATTCATTCGTGATTTCATTTTCGCCTAATCAGTGTTTCTTCATTTTCAGCAAACTCCAGTCGGTTTCTTCAGCCACAATGGTATTGTTCAGCGTGCCCAATCCATCAATGGTCATGTTCACCACGTCATTAGGTTGCAGCCACTGTGGTATAAAATTGGGGTTATTGAATTTACCAGTGCCATTCAGTTCCAACAAGCAACCTGTACCTACTGTACCGCTACCAATCACATCGCCGGGGTGCAACGTAACGCCATAACTGCAACGCTCAATGATTTCTGCAAACGTCCAATCCATATCGCCGAGGTTGCCCTGGCTGAGTTGCACACCATTTACGGAGCACGTCATTGGCAAGTTCCAGCTCATTCCTACATGGTTGGGTTTTGCCGGTATTTCGTAGGGCATCAATTCATCTGTCGTTACCAACCACGGGCCAAGCACGGTACTAAAATCTTTTCCTTTGGCAGGGCCAAGACTCAGCTTCATTTCTTCCATCTGTAAGCGGCGGGCACTCAGGTCATTCATAATCATCAATCCACCAATAAAAGAGTCGGCTTCAGCCGCAGGTATGTTGCGGCCATAGCGGTTGATGACGATGGCGCATTCCAATTCAAAATCGAGTTCTTCAAAATGATCGGGCATGCAATGCACCGGCCCTGGCCCTTGTATGCTGTTATGATTGGTAAAGTAAAAAATGGGGAACTGATCAAACTCCGGAATCATCTCCACGCCACGGTTGCGGCGGGCCGAGGCCACATGTTGCCGAAACGCATAGCCATCACGACAGCTGGTAGGAAATGGCACCGGTGCCAGCAGCGATGCTCCTTCATACGCCACTGCTTTTCCGGGATTGATTTCTCCGTTGATAATGGCACTATTGGCCCGTTGGGCAATGCCAATTACATCATCCCAATAATTCAAAAACATACCCATGGTATTGGGCAACTCTGGATGCAGTTGATCCATATTGTACAATAATCCATCGTGGTAAATGGCCAGTTGTTCGTGTTCGCGGTAGATATGAGAAACCAGTTTCATGGGCAAGCATTTTTTACGGCGGCAAACATACCGACAGTTGTGGTAAATGCAGTGTTCATCAATACATCGCCGGCATCTTTTCCTGTAAGGCATCCGTCATTCTGTTTTACTTTTAGGTATGAAGCAAATGATTATTGTTTGTTTGGCATGGCTACTCATTAGCAACACAACTGCGCAAACCGTTATCCGGTATAATCAGCTGGGCTATACTACCCGCAGCAGCAAAGTAGTGGTACTGGGCAGTAAGGATCCCCTCTTCAAATTGCAGCAGTACAAGCTCATTGCATTGCATACAGGCAAAGCCGTGCTGCAGGCGAGCAAGCCCACGGCAAAAGACTTTGGCGCCTACGGTCCGTTCAAGCATAGCTACCGTATCAATCTGACAAGCGTGGTACAGCCCGGAGTGTATCAATTGTTGGTCAACGACAGCATTCGCAGCGGCATCATTCGCATTGGCGATGACGTGTACAAAGGCAGCGCCGACTTTTGCCTGCGGTACATGCGGCAGCAGCGTTGTGGCTTCAATCCTTTTCTGCAAGACAGCTGCCATACCCACGATGGTTACAGCATTTATGGCGAAAAAGCCGGCATACCCGACGGTACGTATTTCGATGCCACCGGTGGCTGGCACGATGCCAGCGACTACCTGCAATACACTACCACTACAGCCAATGCCATTTATCATTTGCTGATGGCCTACCGCGACAACCCGCATGCATTTACCGATACCAAACAGGCCAACGGACAGGAAGGAAAAAACGGCACCCCCGATGTGTTGGATGAAGCCCGCTGGGGCCTCGACTGGCTGCTGAAAATGCATCCGAAACCTGATGTGATGTTTGCCCAACTGGCCGACGACCGCGACCACATCAGCATGCGGATGCCGGCGCAAGATTCGCAGTATGGCCGTGGCTTTCAACGGCCCTTGTATTTTCTTACCGGCGAGCCACAAGGACTGGGCAAGTATCAAAACAAAACAGAGGGAACAACTTCGATTGCAGCGAAATTTAGTAGTGCTTTTAGTCTTGGATTTATGTCTTGGCAAAAGCGTGATAGCTCTTTCGCAAACCTACTCTTAGGCAAAGCCATGACCGCATCGGATTATGCCTATAAAAAGATTGGATTTACAAATACAGCACCCAACAGAGCTCCTTACTATTATGCAGAATCAAATTGGCATGATGACAGTGAGTTGGCTTTTACAAGCCTTTATGAAGGAATTAAAAAATTATCTGGTGCTGACCCGACACTCCTACAATCATTCAATGGAATGTTGGCTAATGCTTTTGCGAATGCCAAAAGTGAACCTATCACCCCATGGCTGGGTGCCGATACTGCTACGCATTACCAATGGTACCCCTTCATCAATGTGGGCCATCGGGAATTGGCCAATGTGGTTGCAGATAAAAACATCAAAGACTCACTTGTTGACTTTTACCGGCAGGGCATTGAAAAAGTATGGGCCAAGGCCAAACAAAATGCCTTTTACCGCGGTGTGCCTTTCATTTGGTGCAGCAATAACCTCACCACCAGTTTTGCTACGCAATGCCTGTGGTACCGGCAGCTGAGCGGCAGCAAACAGTATGAAGAACTGGAGCAGGCCAATATTGATTGGTTGTTTGGCACCAACCCCTGGGGCACCAGCATGGTGTATGGTTTGCCTGCCTGGGGCGATACCCCTGCCGATCCGCATTCGGCATTTAGCCATCTCAAAAACTTTCCCATTGATGGCGGCCTCATTGATGGGCCCGTGTACACATCCATTTTTAAAGGGCTGATTGGTCTTTCCCTTTACCAACCCGATGAATACGCCGAATGGCAAAGCGACCTCGCCGTGTACCACGACGATTACGGCGATTACAGCACCAACGAACCTACCATGGATGGTACTGCGAGTTTGATTTATTTGTTGTCGGCATTGGAAAACAAACCATCCCAAACCCCTGCCATGCCGGCAGGCAGGCTCCCTGAAAGGAGGACTTTGAAGCCTGATGGTCCTCAAAGTGATGTCAAGAATTTTACCACGCAACAGGGTGCAATTATTCGGGCTGATAGTACAAGTAAAGAACTGACGCTGGTGTTTACGGGTCATGAATATGCCGAAGGGATGCCGGCAATTTTGCAAACTCTGCAGCAGGAAAATATCAAAGCGGCCTTCTTTTTCACCGGCGATTTTGTGCGGCAATATCCGGCGTTGGTAAAGCAAGCCGTGCAAGCAGGGCACTACGTGGGCCCACATAGCAACAAACATTTGCTGTATGCCGATTGGAAAAATCGGGACAGCACATTGCTGAGTAAAACGCTGTTTCAGCAAGACCTGATGGCGAATTACAAGACGTTGCAAGCCGTGGGTATCAGCAGCCAAGAGGCACCATATTTTTTACCGCCGTACGAATGGTACAACCAACAAATAGCCGATTGGACCAGCGAACTAGGGCTACAACTCATTTGCCATACACCCGGCACCCTGAGTGCCGCAGACTACACCCTCAATACCGACAAGAATTACAGAAGCAGCAAAGAGATTTTCCAATCGATTATACACAAAGCGCAGCAGCCCAATGGGTTGAACGGTTATCTTTTGTTGATGCATGCCGGCGCCGGCTCTAATCGCAGTGATCCTTTCCATCAAGAACTGACTGCACTTGTTAAAAAGTTGAAAGAGTTGGGTTATCGGTTCCAAAATCTGCCCCCGATTTTGAACCATTAAATAAGTTTGTGGTTTGTTTAGCTTTGTATCGCTTTTACCCACCATTCAGTAAACAGCTTTGTTATGCAATTCGAAAAAATTCACAACAAGGGGCAGGCACGTTTATTCGAAAACCCCATCCTGGAAGCACTCACCAAAACACACCCGCTGGTTATTTGGGGCATGTACCTACCCATTTTAGGCTGGATGGTTTACCATGCAGCTACCGCCAACGATTTTTCTACAGCCCGTATTTTTTCGGTTTGGCTCATCGGGCTTTTCAGCTGGACGCTGTTTGAGTACATTGCCCACCGCTTTCTGTTTCACATGATGCCCGATAGCGACACCGGCAAACGCATTGCGTATGTGCTGCACGGCAATCACCACCATTACCCCCGTGATAAGCAGCGGCTGTTTATGCCGCCGGTACCCAGCCTCATTTTGGCAGGCATTATTTTCAGCCTGCAATACCTGCTCATGGGCAATTATGCATTCATGTTTTTCCCGGGGTTTATGCTCGGCTATTTGTTGTACGGCAGTATGCACTACGCCATTCATGCGTGGAATCCGCCCTTTAAATTCATGAAGCCGCTATGGCGCAATCATCACCTGCATCATTACAAAGATGAGCACATGGGCTTTGGTGTGAGCTCTACTTTTTGGGATCGTGTGTTTGGCACCATGTTCGATTTGAAAAAAGAAAAAGAGGATAAGGATAAAGTGCAGGAGTTGATGTTTAAGAAGTAGCGTTGGAAGGTTAAATACAATCTTACAGCCTTTTACCAACGTTCATCATCAGGAATAGTTTCATCCCGCTGTGCATGTTCGCGGCGGGATTTTATTTTTTGTAACTGCCGCTCCAGCAGCAGGTTGGCAATGATGCCAGCCGCATCGGCCGCCGGAAAATCGTGCAGCAATTGCCGCAGTTTTGCTTCCGACACATCTACCCGATACAGCAATTGCAGCAAGTCATCAAAGTGATGATTGATGAGTTCGTTCACCGCCGCCTTCAGCTGCTGATACCAGGCTGGCTCTTGCAGCACCAATTCATTTTTTTCTTGCAGCAGTAGTTCTATGTCAGCTATTTTTTCAGCCTGTGGCATACCTAAAATTTTTCGATCACACCCAACCCAAACAAAGCAAAGTCGTACTTCACCGGATCTTGCGGATCCAACTTGCGTAAATACGAAGTAAGTTGCAGTGCCGCTTGCCAGTCGGTGGGTGTACGTTGCAGCAAGTTAAACCTTCTGGCCACACGGGCCACATGTACATCCAGCGGGCAAATGAGCTGTGCCGGAGATATGCGTTCCCATATACCAAAGTCAACGCCAGCCTTATCTTTCCGCACCATCCAGCGCAAAAACATATTGAGCCTTTTGCAGGCGCTGCCAGCTGCTGGTGTGCTGATGTGTTTTTCTGTACGCTTCAAATGTTCTTGTGCAAAAAAGTACTGCCGAAAACCAATTAATGCTTTTTCAATGGTCTCTTCTGCTGGTTGCAACCATTGGCTGAAAGCCGTTTCCAAACTTTTGTGTGTAGCATAATGTTGTTGAAAAAACTGCATGCAATGCAGCAGGTCATCTGCCTGAAATGTGCGGTGTTTAAAATGCAGCAGTCGTTTCAAATCAGTAGGCTGATGTTGTGTTACAAACTGATGAGGCGCATTGTCCATCAGTTGCATCAGCTCTTTGCTTTTGGCAATAATGGTGGTGCGATTGCCCCATGCAAATATGGCCGCAAAAAATCCGGCAATTTCAATGTCTTGTTGTTGGGTAAAAGCATGCGGAATGCATACCGGATCGGCTGCAATAAAAGCAGGCTGATTGTACTGTTGTACTTTATCGTTGAAAAATTGGATAAGCGAAGCGGGCTGTTGCACCTGTCAAAAATAGGCAGCCGCTGTTAATGCAAGCGGGTGAGTTGTAATTCAAACTCTACGCGGCATTCATTTTTTACTTTGATAAATGCCACCCTGCCCGGCGATTTCAGGTTAAAGTCTTCGAGGCGGCATATGCGCCAGCCTTGCAACTTTATAACACCCTGTGCTATTTCTGACACTTCAATAGGCAGGCTGAATAAGCGGGTAACACCTGCCAGCGAAATTTCTACTGTTCCGTATACTTTTGAAACAGCGCCCACCCGTTGAATGGGAAGTTTATCGAGGCGGGCAAAACGTACGGTCATCATGGGATGCTCGTCTACTTTCAGGGTTTTGCGCAGCATGGTAGTAAAGAAATAATTGTGGCAGGAAAAATCGACCATCGCTACCTGTATTTTACCCCGTATTTCCACACTATCGCCTGTAGCATTATGCAGCAGCCATACGGTATCTACCCGTTTGTACGATGGGTTGTCGCAAGTGATGCTACCAATGTTTGACTGCCCCTTTATTTGCATGCGGCTGTTACGTTCTATACGCCATGCGGTTGCTTTTTTGGCAAAGGATGGAACAGGTACAGCATGCTGCCCCATTGCCATGAAGCATATACACCAACAGCCAATCAAAATCGAAATACGCATGAGGCCGAAAAGATAACGGGGATTGGTATAAAAAAAAGGGGCCGACTTGGAAAAGTCGGCCCGGTTAAACGGAATCAATCCATCAGAAGCCCACAATAGCTTGCAATACCACTCCGTTGAATTTACCACTAGAGCGGATGTCTGATGTTGGGAAGTCTTCGTACTTCTGATTTACGATTTCACCCTTCATCAAAATATTTTCGGTGATGAACCAACCAGCACCCAGTGCCAGGCGGCTAATTTTTTGATCGTTGCTGTTGCTGGCAATCATTTGACCACTTACGGTGTTGTAACGTACGCCCAGGAAGAAGTTTTCCTTAGCACCTACGCGGTAGATACCGTCGATAGCAAACTGATTTACTGAACGCTTGTTGAAGTTGGCAATCTTTTCAGCAATGGTGCGACCCTTAGCATTTTCGATGGTACCGAAGAGTTCAAAGCCACCTGCTTTCAGGAAAGCGTTCAACTGCATGGCAGTAATTTGCTGAGAGAAGTTCAAACCACCCAAGCGACCAGATGTATAGTTGTCTTTTACAGTTGCGGTTGGAGGCTCCATTACAAAAGAGTAGTTGCTACCGGTACGGTCGCCGGCATACAATGTACTGCGACCATCATTGTTGTTGTGATACAAAGAACCAGTAACACGCAAACGTACATCGTCGCCTACTTTACCGTCATAGCCAATTTTACCATAGAGAGATGGGCCACGCTTGTACACTGTTGTACCAGAGATTGGTCTTTGATAACCACCGTTGATCAAACCGTTGCTTACACCCAGCATGGCTATGGCTCCGCCTTTCAAATAGTACACTTCAGCTGCTACTTCAGTGGCAAATGCATCCATGATGTAGTTTTCGATGAAGGGGTTGTACAGTGCGTGTCCGCCATCGCTACGACGGTAGTGTTGGTCGCCGTAGTTGATTTCGAAGTGACCAGCTTTGATACGTACATTCTCCATGATTTTGTCAAAGAATTCGCCTTTGAAAGGAAGCTTATCCATTTGCAGGTAGCCACCTTTTACCCAAGTTTCGTTGTGGTGGTGAGAAGACAGGTAAGTAGTCACGTTCAGTTGAATACCTTCTGCCAGCATCGCATCCATGTAAAGGTTGGCTTGTGCAATGCCAAAGCCTGAAGCCAAACGAGGATACAATTCGGGAGTAGTGGCGCTGGTACCGAGGCTGCGGGCATTTTCATGCTCCAGCTTTTGCCACTGCTGTGTAAAACCGGTACCAAAGCGAACCTTTACACCATCAAATGGAGCTGGAGCTTGTTTGGCTGGTTCAAATACGTTTACACCAGATTTGTCGTATTGGCGGAAGTTGGTCCAATAGTTGTCTTTTTGTTCTTTTTTCTCAGCACGTTTTGCTTTTTTCTCAGCTTTTTCGTCTTGTGCAAAACTGCTGGCAGGCATCAGGCCTAATGCGGCAATTGTAAATGCGGCCAGATACAGAGAAATCTTTTTCATGATACAGATTTTGGTTAGAAAATCGTTGGGGTTTCTGATTATCGTTCTAATCAACACTAATATGCGTACGTTATTTGCGCATTACACCGCTAAAGCTGATGGTAATGTCGTCGCCTGTTTTAATAGAGCCCATCATGAATGTGGGAGGCTTTACACCAAAGGTGGTCATCTTGATAGCCTTTTTACCGTTGAAACTGATGCTGCCATCGGCACCTACAGTACAGGTAGCTACAATCTCCGTATTCACTGCTTTGCCAGCTATTTGCAGCATGCCTACACATTTTACAATGTAGCTATTGCCTTGTGCTGTTACAGTACCACTGGTTGCCGCAAACTTGATGACATTGTAGGCTTTGGTATCCATGGCCTTGTAAGCATTGTTGTCCATGGCTTCTTTACCACTTTTGAGTGCAGTAGGACCAACAACAAAATTGAGAGATAAGAGATCGGTGGGTTTTCCTGCAGCGTCCAATTCGAAATTGGCGGCGATTGATCCATTCGTTGCTTTCATTTCCCAGTCGTGCAACGTAGATGTTCCGGCAACTACTACACTAACTGCGTTTGTTTTTAAGGTCACTTGTGCAAGTGCTGGCTGAAGCAAGAGAAGCAGTACCAGATTTAGCATGCCCGTTTTGAAGCGTTCCATAATTGTGAGCTTTAATGACAATGTAAAAGTAGTCCGCCACACAAGCCTCATTTATGTTCGCTGTCAGCAGGTGCCGTGATTGTTGTCAAGTACACGCATGACAATTATCATGTATTCGTATTCTGGGAATTCTACATTCCTGCACCAGCACCCACTCTCTTTACATAGAAATGCGCTGAAAGCCTTTCGGGTAAAGGCTTTCAGCGCAAATTGATATTGCCATTTGTCTTTCATCAATCAATACCAAACAAGCAATTTTATTGCATAAACTGTAGTTATGACGCTGTCCTTATTGCGAATTCTTTACTTCTTTCCGGGTTTTGGCTAAAGTTATTAAAGACACTACGGCTATGATAACCCACACTACATTTACCAATGCCGATGGATAAGCACCATGATAGATGGTATTGATAATAAAAAATAAACCGCCAACGAGATTACTCCATATATACAAAGGTGATTGTGCAGACAACTTGCCGCGAATGTTTAAAAAGTAAGCACCAACAATCAGTACCGATGCAATCCAACCCAATATTTCAATCGACAGCTCCATCATCATTTTTCAATTTATACAAGAGGTAAAAAATGCCCGGCAATACAGCCAGGCATGGTACAATTCATATTTTACTGGTTTAGCCAATCGCCTGTGCCAAATCATCAATCAAATCATCTGCATCTTCTATACCCACACTCAGGCGAATGAGTGTATCGCTGAGGCCGTTTTTCAGCCGCTCTTCACGGGGAATTGAAGCATGGGTCATGCTGGCGGGATGGTTAATCAAACTCTCAACACCACCCAGGCTTTCGGCTAATGAAAACAGCTTTGTGCTGCTCAAAACCCGGCGGGCTTCATCCATACTATCATCCTTCAATTCAAAACTAATCATGCCGCCATAGCCACGCATTTGCTTTTTGGCAATAGCATGGTTTGGATGATCATCAAAACCGGGCCAATACACCTGCCCTACTTTAGGATGCTGCCGCAACCAATGCGCTACTTTCTCGCCATTCTCGCAATGGCGCTGCATGCGTATGTGTAATGTTTTAATACCCCGCAATACCAAAAAACAATCCATGGGCCCGGGCACAGCACCGCAGCTTTTTTGTATGAAATACAATTGGTCTTTGAGTGCCGCATCGTTCATTACCAGGCACCCTTGTATTACATCGCTGTGGCCGCCCAAATATTTGGTAGCACTGTGCATCACTATATCCGCACCAAGGTCGAGTGGATTTTGCAAGTAGGGCGATGCAAAGGTATTGTCTACACAAAGCAGCACACCGCTAGCTTTTGCAATAGTACTTACCGCAGCAATATCCGTAATGTTCATCAGCGGATTGGTGGGCGTTTCTGTCCAAATGAGTTTGGTATTGGCATTGATATGCGCCTTGATGTTATCGGCCTGCTGCATGTTTACATAATGAAAGCGAATACCAAACTTTTCATACACTTTGGTAAACAGGCGATAGGTACCGCCATACATATCATTGGCGCAAATGACTTCGTCGCCGGGCTGCAGCAATTTCATCACCGCATCGGTAGCTGCTACGCCACTGCTAAAGGCAAGGCCGAAATTTCCGTTTTCAATTTCGGCATAAGCGGCCTCCAGCGCAAAGCGGGTGGGGTTTTGGCTGCGGGCATATTCGTAGCCTTTGTGGTCGCCGGGTGCGGCCTGCACATAGGTAGATGTTTGATAAATGGGCGTCATAATGGCGCCGGTAGAAGGATCCGGTTCGGCACCGGCATGTATCATTTTGGTGGCAAGCTTCATGGTGTATGATTTGGAACTGCAAATATGCTGCATTTGGCCACGTGCCCGCCACCGGCTGATGACTATCATATTTTAAGTGTGACGAAGGTTACAGATTTGCACAGGCAACTGCTGCTACTTTGTACAAGCATATGCCAGCATACCGATGGCTTGCCTGTTTAAACTCCATCGAGCTATGAAACATTTTTTTATTGCTATTGCGTCAATATTGTTTGCTGTAGCCTGCAAGCAACCGGCACCTGCAACCGTTGCAACAAGTACACCACTCAAAAAAGTAATGGATGGTAACGCCCGTTTTGCCGCAGTTCATCCTATTCACCCAGATGAGAGTGCCAACCGCACCCATGAAATTGCCGAAGGGCAGCATCCGTTTGCAGTGGTGATTGCATGCTCAGACAGCCGCGTAGCACCCGAACTTATTTTCGATGAAGGGCTTGGCGATTTGTTTGTTATCAGAACAGCAGGCAATATCATCAGCGAAGTAGAACTGGGCAGTGTAGAATATGCAGTAGAACACTTACACGTGCCACTGGTGATAGTAATGGGGCACGAACGCTGTGGCGCAGTAGAAGCCATGCTAAGTGGTGCATTGCCTCATAATCACATCAAAAGCATTATTGATAGCCTGCGCAATGAATCAGAAATAAAAGCCATACCAGTGAATGATCAACAACGCTTGGCCCATTGTGTAGAAGCCAATGTACGGCATGGTGTAAAAGAACTGTTGACACAATCAACAGTAATTCAGGAAGCACTGCACAACGGTAAGCTGCAAGTAGTAGGAGCTCACTACGACTTAGACGACCGCAAGGTGCGTATCATTACAGAACAATAAAATTCATCCTTTATTTAGCAGCGTACTTAATGGGCAACAATGCTTTTTGATTGTCCCAGAGTATTACCAGATTGCCGCTGTTGTCGAACACCATGGTAAAAAATTCTACCACTGTTTCTGCATTGGCTACGTTGATGCTGGTACGTAGTACGTCTTTTGTTTTATCGTAGCTGAAAGCCCCCCAGGCATCTACTCCTTTATTAAAAATAATGGTCCACTGGCCTGCTTGAGGAATGCAAAAAAGGGCATACTTCCCTTTGGGCAGTTTGGCTTTACCAATGGTTACTTCTTTATAAAATTCAATTTCGGTACACTCGTTGGCACCCAACCGCCAGAGCTCATTGTACTTTACTACATCACCAAAAATGGTACGGCCATTTTTTTGCGGCCTGCTGTATATTACCCTTGCATGAGGAGTAGCCGGTGCCGTTTTGGTTTGAAACTTCAGAATAGGATAGCCATGCGGATGATACGAAACATCCAAAGGTGACTTATCGGGTTCGGTAATTTGTAACTGTGCCGAAGCCGACAATGCAACAACAATGGCCAACAACATACTGCCTATTCCCTTCATGATATATCTCATTTACTTCAAAAGTAATGGCTTGCAACTTTGTAAATGCCACCAAAAATGTAAAAATCATGTTACCCAATCTCAACTATGTAACAGCTTCGGCTGCATTGCAGGCTATACAAAGCGGCCATAGAGTATACATTCATGGTAGTGCTCAAACACCGCTGCATTTGCTATCAGAACTGGCCAAGCACAAAGACAGGCTGCACAATGTTGAGCTCGTTTTCATAACTGTGCAGGGCGATATAGTAGTTGACAAACCTGAGTATGAAGGTCATTTCAACATCAATTGCATGTTTGTGAGTGAGTCGGTACGCATGGCAGTAAATGAAGGCCGTGCCGATTTTATTCCCGTATTCCTGAGCGATATACCCGACTTGTTTAATAGTGTGATGCCTGTAGATGTAGCACTGGTACAGGTTTCGCCACCCGATGAGCATGGCTATTGCAGCCTTGGTGCTTCGGTAGACATTGCCCGCAGTGCCGTAAATACTGCTGGTTGCATTATTGCACAAATCAATCCACGTGTGCCCCGCACCCATGGCGATGGTATGGTACACTACAGCCGCTTTACTCACATGGTGTGGCACGAAGCCGAGCTGCCACAAATTGATTACAGTGCTAAAACCGGTGCTGATGAACTGCGCATTGGCGAACTCATAGCGGGGATGATTGAAGATGGCAGCACTTTGCAAATGGGTATTGGCACCATACCCGATGCTGTGCTGAAATGCCTTGGCAATCATAAAAACCTCGGCGTACACACCGAAATGTTTAGCGATGGCATTGTACCGCTGGTGCAAAAAGACATCATCAACAATCGTTGCAAACGCATTCACCCCAACAAATCGGTTACCGGTTTTGCTGTAGGCACCAACCTCTTGTACGATTATGTAAACGACAATCCCAGCTTTGCCTTTCTCGATATTGATTATGTAAATGACCCGCATGTTATCCGGCGCAATCCCAAAGTGGTGGCCATTAACAGTGCAATTGAAATAGACATCACCGGGCAGGTGTGTGCCGATAGCATTGGTACCCGTCAGTTTAGCGGCATTGGTGGCCAAATGGATTTTATGCGTGGTGCAGCCCTGAGCGAAGGTGGTAAACCAATCATAGCCGTTACCAGCCGTTCGGCCAAAGGCATTGCCCGCATTGTACCATTTTTAAAACCAGGGGCAGGTGTGGTTACCACCCGTGGCCATATTCATTACGTAGTTACGGAGTACGGCATTGCTTACTTGCGGGGCAAAAACCTGCGGCAACGGGCACATGAGCTCATCAGTATTTCGCACCCCGACGACCGCGAAATGCTGGAGCGGGCCTGCTTCGAAAGGTTTCACAAGTTTTAATACATAAATTTTCCCTCAACAACTAACATAGCCCGTTGTATCTATTTATGATGCGGGCATTTTGTTGGTTTCATGCTGCTATTTGTATGCACTCTCGCTATAAATGCTGCACCTTTGCCAACCGCCATTTGCCAAGCAATGCTGCGGCCCCAACAACATGAACACAAGAACAGAAGAATTATACCTGGAGGCTGAAGCCGATATCAGAAGCAGCAACTTTCATGAGGCTTTTCGCAAGTACGAAGAAATTTTGTACGAAGAGCCAGATTATGCCCCCGCCCACAATTCTCTCGGCTGGATTTATAAAACACAATTCGAAAATTTTCAGAAAGCAGAGGTGCATTTCAAAGCGGCCATAGCTTCAGATCCGCTGTATCCGCATCCTTATTTTCACATGGCCAGCATACTAGTAGAGCTGGAGCGGTTTGAAGAACTGCGGGAGTTTCTCGATCGTTGCCTCGGCATTCGCACCCTCGATAAAAGCTGGGTGTACTTTAGGTATGGCATGGTAGCCGAACTGCGTGGCCAGTTTAGCGAAGCCATGGATTGGTACCGCAAAGCATTGCTGCAAACCATGAACAACGATAAGGTGCGGGATTACCAAACCGACATTGAACGTTGCCAAACAAAAATGAACATCGGCAGGCAAAACAAGCCGTGGCTGAGCTTCCGCAGAAAATAATGCATTTATTTTTCAACTGGCAGTACACGCTCTGTAAACGTCGTGTGTTTATGCAGTTGTACACACTACGTGAAAAAAACGGCACCTATTTTGCATAGGTGCCTGATATAGATTTGAAAATATTTTTTTTATGAAATTTTCTGCAAGGCCTGTTACTACGTTGGCTATCATTTTTTTACTGCTGCTGGTTACTATTTACGGTGTGGCAGCTATAGTGAGCTAACTCCTTTTTGCTGCTTATCTCTTACTCACAGCAATATTACATGCAGGCAATTTTGCCCACTCTGTTGGCATGCCTTCCACCTTCAAACGCTGTGTTCATAAAGGTTTCAATCATTTGTAAAGCGTAAGGCAGTGCTACAAAACGAGCCGGAATACAAATCACATTGGCATCGTTGTGCAGGCGTATGAGCTTAGCCACTTCATTGTCCCAGCAAAGGCCGGCTCTTATACCCTGATGTTTATTGGCGGTGATGGCTACGCCGTTGGCACTACCACAAAAAAGAATACCAAAAGCACACACGCCATTTTCTACCGATGCCGCAGTGGGATGCGCAAAATCGGGGTAATCAACTGAGTCGGTAGTCATGGCACCATAATCATTTACCACATAGCCTTTTTGCTGCAACCATTGCTTCACCGCCATTTTGTATTCAACACCGGCATGGTCGTTGCCTATTGCAATCGGTAAGGATAAATCGAAAGTCATAACAAAAGTTTTGTGTTAAAAAAAGCTGCCGAAAAGGTACTGGTACCCTATGGGTTAGCTCCATTCTTTTTCTTCTTCGGCAATAATCTTTTTAGAAATACGTGCCGATACGATCACACTAAATTCGTACAGCAAAATGAGCGGAAATACCACCAGCAGCTGGCTGCTCAAATCGGGGCTGGGTGTAATTACCGCAGCAATTACCAGCAAGCCCACGTATGCATACTTGCGATACTCCCGCAAAAAGCGGGGCGTAATAAGGCCAATGCGGGTGAGCACAAAACTCACCACTGGCAGTTCAAATGCCAGGCCAGCACCCACGGTAATATCTACCAGGTTGTCGATGTAATCATTCAGCGCCGGGCGGGTTTCAATAATGTTTTTGGTACCAATGGTATAGTTGGCCAAAAAGCTGAACGTGAACGGTGCCAGCAGAAAATAACCAAACGCTACACCCAGCATAAAAAACAAGGTGACCCAAAAGATAGCACCACGGGTAGCTTTTAGTTCAGCTGGCTTTAGGGCTGGTTTTATAAAGCGCCACACCTCCCAAAAAATGTAGGGAAAGGCCACTATAATACCGCATACAAAGGCAATGGTAATGCTGCTCACAAACTGCCCGCCAAACGTGGTGGTTTGCATTTGTATGTTGGGCGTAGGCAGGCAAAGCGAATCGCCGATGCCCATTTTTTGACCCATTTCGCAGAGCCAGCTGTAGGTTACAAATCCTTTTTCGATGGGGCCAAAAATAATTACATCCATCACCTCATCGATATACACAAACACGGTAATGGCGCCCACCAGTACGGCTATCACCGACCGCATGATGTGCCACCTCAATTCTTCGAGGTGGTCGATGAAGCTCATTTCTGCGCCTTCTTCTAACCCGTCTTTTCTACGCTCCAGTAATTTTAGCGCCACTGTGCCAATGTTTTTTTAGGTGGCCAAAGGTAAGGATTGAGGCCATGCGTTTTTTGCCAATCAGTGGCGGGCTGTACACCAGGCAGCTCCTGCTTTTACAGCCTTTTTAAAAACCGGACAATCTTCGTCGTGGGCTCCGGGCAAATAGCCGGTGCTCATCAAAAACTCGTTCACAATTTCTCCGCCGGTAAAGCGAAAATGCTTTTTAAACAACTTCACCCATTCTTCTTTGCGCAGCGGATGATGCGCTTCAATCCATTGCTTGAAGCTGCCATGTGATTGCTGCAATTGCAACACCATGCCGGCATTGTAGATGGCCGCATCCACTTTCAGCCGGTTGCGAATAATGCCTGCATCGTTGAGTAATCGCTGGCGGTCATCTTCGCCATAAGCAGCAATGGCTGCAATTCTGTAGCCACTGTATGCCTGCCTAAAGTTGTCTTCCTTTTTTAGAATGGTCGTCCAGCTTAAGCCAGCCTGATTGATTTCAAGAATCAATCGGCCAAACAATTCGTCATCGCTATCGATAGGAAAACCGTATTGATGATTGTGGTAATGACGATGCTCCGGCTGCTCGTTGTGCGGCAGTGTGTTTACGTAAGTGCAATAGCTCATGTACAAAAATTAGAGCAGTTTCAACTTGAGCAATTCTATGCGGGTATCACTCATGTTCAGTATTTCAAACTGATAGTTGCCAATAATAATCCGATCGCCCTGGCGGGGCAGCACATCATGATGGTTGATTACAAATCCGCTGAGCGTTTCCGATGATTCGGCCCGTTCAAAATCCAGCTGGTATTTTTCGTTGAGATAGTCCAGCTCCAAGCGGCCGCTAAACATGAACTCGCCTTCGGCCAGTTGCTTTTCTACAAACTCATCAGTATCATACTCATCATGTATTTCTCCGAATATTTCTTCCAGCAAATCTTCCATAGTAACTACACCTGCAGTACCGCCAAACTCATCTACCACCCAAGCCATGCTTTTGCGTTCACGGGTTAGTTTATTAATGAGGTCCGATACACTCATGCTTTCTGGCACAGCAGGAATGCTGATGAGAATAGCCGATACATCTGTGGGGTTTTTAAACAAATCCAGTTGGTGTACATAGCCGAGTATGTTATCAATATTGCCATCGTACACCACCAGTTTGCTCAGCTTGGTATCTACCATTTTTTGCGTAACGGTATGTATATTGGTGCGAATGTCTATACCAATAATCTCTTTGCGGGGCACCAGACAATTACGAATTTTTACTCCCGGCAGGCTCAGTGCATTTTCAAATAATTCCTGATTCAGTTCTGGCTGATCTTCTTCCGATTCTTTTGTTTGCTGAAAATAATGTTCCAGATCAATGCGGCTAAATGGTCGCTTGGGGTCTTCTACCTGCACATTAAAAATGTATTTCAAAATCCAGGTGGAAATATTGACAAACAAAATACTGATGGGGTCGAATATGCGGTAAAAGAAAAGAATAACGGGAGCGAAAAAATGAATGAGTGCTTCGCTTTTAGCCCTGAAAATGGCTTTGAAAATAAACTCAAACAACAACACCAATGTAGCTGCAATGACAACATTAATAACCACCGACAATGTGCCCGACTGGTCCAGCTGATGTATGCCCAACAGCTGCCAAACCTGACTGAGCACATCGCTGGCTACCAGCCCATACAGCACCAGAAAAATATTGAACCCCATGAGGCACACCCCAATAAAGCGGGATGGGTTTTCGAGAAAGCGGGAAATAATCATCCCACTCCGGTTGCCCCGTTTTTTTTTGAGTTCGATGCTAAGCTTGTTGGCGCTGATAAAGGCAATTTCCATGCCGGCAAAAAAACCGGTGAGCAATAATGCGATGATCAGTATAGCGATGTACATACCGTAAAATACTTAATGAATTGATTCAAAAGTAAACAATAGCAACTGCTCTTGAATGCTGATAAAAAACCGGCAGGCTTTGTATGCCTGCCGGTATATATTCTTTTGTGTAAATGAGCGTTGCTTAGAGTGTCCGTTTTACTTCTTCTTCTTCGATAGCTACCACGGTATCTCCTACTTGTATGTCGGCAAAGTTTTTGATGGTTAAACCGCACTCCATGCCGTTGAGCACATCCTTCACATCGTCTTTGTAGCGCTTCAGGCTACCCAGTTCTGCAAAGCCGCCTTCGGTACGTGGGTAAATGAGTACTCCATCGCGGTACAACCGAACCTTAGCGTCACGTTTGATTTTGCCCGTAGTAACAAAGCAACCTGCCACTGTAGCTTTATCAAACTTGAACACTTCGCGGATTTCAACCGAAGCCACTTCTTTCTCTTCCACCTTCGGTTCCAGCAGGCCTTCCATGGCTGCCTTCACATCGTTGATGGCGTTGTAGATAACAGAATATTGCTTGATTTCGATGCCTTCGTTTTCTGCCAGTCGGCCCGCCTGTTGGTTGGGTCGAACGTTAAAGCCGATGATGATGGCGTCGGAAGCACTGGCGAGTGTAACGTCGTTTTCGCTTACGGCACCCACACCTTTCAAAATCACCCGCACCACAATTTCTTCGGTGCTCAGTTTTTCCAAGCTATCGCTCAAGGCTTCTACCGAACCATCCACGTCACCTTTGATGATAACATTAAGTTCTTTAAAGTTACCCAATGCCAAACGACGACCGATTTCATCCAGCGTAATGTGCTTACGGGCCCGCATGCCTTGTTCACGCATAATCTGACCACGCTTATATGCTGCCTGCTTGGCTTCGCTTTCGTCTTCGTATACTTTGAACTTCTCACCCGCTTGTGGTGCACCGTTCAAACCGAGCAACAGTGCCGGAGAAGCCGGACCAGCCTGCTCAATTTTCTGGTTGCGTTCGTTGAACATTGCTTTTACACGACCAAAATACTGGCCACTCACCACAATATCCCCTTGCTTCAAAGTACCATTGAGTACCAACAATGTGGCTACATAACCACGGCCTTTATCCAAGGTAGCTTCGACAATGGTACCGCTGGCTTCGCGGTCGGGATTCGCTTTCAGGTCGAGAATTTCGGCTTCCAGCAAAATCTTTTCCAACAGCAGGTCAATGTTCAGGCCTTTCTTGGCACTTATTTCCTGGCTTTGGAATTTACCTCCCCACTCTTCCACCAAAATATTCATTTGGCTGAGCTGCTCGTATATTTTTTGTGAGTTGGCGCCGTCTTTATCAATCTTGTTGATTGCAAAAATCATGGGTACGCCGGCCGCTTGTGCGTGGCTGATGGCTTCCCTTGTTTGAGGCATCACTGCGTCGTCGGCGGCAACTACAATCACCGCAATATCGGTAACCTTGGCACCACGGGCACGCATGGCCGTAAAGGCTTCGTGACCCGGCGTATCGAGGAAGGTGACTTTTTTGCCGCTGGCAGTGGTTACCTCATAGGCACCAATGTGCTGGGTGATACCACCTGCTTCGCCACTTACTACGTTGGCGTTACGGATATAGTCGAGCAAAGATGTTTTACCGTGGTCAACGTGACCCATGATGGTAACGATGGGGGCACGGGGCCGGAGATCTTCAGGATCGTCGACTACTTCTTCCTCTTCGTCCAGCTGATCTTCGAGGCCAACAAATTTTACATCGAAGCCAAATTCGCTGGCTACCAATTCAATTACTTCCGCATCGAGGCGCTGGTTGATAGACACCATCAAGCCGAGGCTGAAGCACTTGGCCACTACTTCTGTTGGGCTCACATCCATCAGGCTGGCCATTTCGCTGGCGCTGATGAATTCAGTTACTTCAATTACGTTGGTTTCGGTGTCGCCTTCGTGCATTTCGGCCTGTTCACGACGTTTTTCGCGGCGAAGTTTAGCCCTGTTTTTACCAGCCCTGTTGCCACCACCGCCGCTGAGGCGGGCTTGGGTTTCGGCCAGTTTTTGTTGAATTTCTTTTTCGTCGATGACACGGTCTTCCCGCTTGCCGAGCAGGTTGCGGCCCGGTCCGGCTCCCGGGCCACCTCTACGGTCGCCGGGGCGATTTTGGCCACCACCACCGGGGCGTTGACCCTGATGTCCACCACCCTGATTGGGGCCACGGTTGTTATCGCCGGGGCGATGCTGACCACCGCCGCCACCTGCATTACCTGCAGCTCCCGGAGGAGTGATGGGAATGCGTTTGCGTTTGCGTTTGGCATCGTCACTACCTGCAGCGCCAGCATTGCCACCGGGCCTGCCGGGGCGTGTATCTGAGCGAACGGGCAATTCAATTTTGCCGATAATCTTCGGGCCACTCAGGCGTTCTGCCTGTATGTTTTCAATTACTTTTTCTTCTTCCTTCGGTGCTTCTTCAGCCGCAGGAGCAGGCGCTACGGGAGCAGGAGCTGCCGGGGCCGGAGCGGTTGTTTCTGCAGCAGGTGCAGGAGCAGGCTTCGGAGCTTCAGCAACTGGCTCAGGAGCAGGAGCGGCAGGCTTTTTAGCCGTCTTTTTAGGACGGGTACTGCTATCAATAGCGTCGAGATCAATCACTCCCAACACTTTGGGCATTTCTATAGCAGGCGTAGTAGTTAAAGGTGCTGGTTCCGGAGCCGGAGTAGGCTCTGGTGCAGCTACTACTTCAGGTGCCGGGGCTGGAGCCGGGGCAACAGGCACTTCTACCACAGGGGCAGGTGCAGGTACTTCCACTACTGGCGGAGCGGGTGCAGGTTGTACTGGTTCTCGCACTGCGGCAGCAGGCGCCGGAGCCGGTGCTTCTGGCACTGGGCTTACCACTTCTTTTTCTTTTTCAGCAGGCTTCTTTTCGTCCTTTCTAAAATGGATTTCTTCGTCTTCTTTCTTTTTCCGGGCTTCTGCAGTAGCACCCTTGGGCAAGTCGATCATATCGCTTTTTGCCTTGGCCACTTTATCGCTCTGAAATTCTTTTTGAAGCGACAGATACATTTCCGGGCTGAGTTTGGCGGTGGGCTTCAGGTCGTCTTTGCTGAAGCCTTTACCTGCCAAAAATTCCACCAGGGTATCTTGCCCAATGTTGAATTCCTTGGCTGCTGCTAGTAATCTCGGTAATTTCTGTTCTGACATTCTGTTTCTTATTGCTGCCTGCCGGCGGCTTTTTTGGTGCTGTAGCTGCTTCGGGTACAAGCAGGGTATCAGCTATTAATGGTCAAAAGTACGTTGGGTAACCCGGATTGACTATTCCCGTTCAAATTCTTCTTTCAAAATACGCAACACGTCTGTAATCGTTTCCTTTTCCAGATCGGTACGGCGTTCGAGTTCTTCGGCACTCAGCTTCAATACAGAGCGGGCTGTGTCGCAACCAATGCGCTTAAACTCATCGATTACCCACATATCAATTTCGTCGGAGAATTCTTCGAGGTCGATATCGAATTCTACTTCTTCGCCTTCATTGTCGCGGAATACGTCTATGTCTAATCCGGTAAGTTCACAGGCCAGCTTGATATTAACACCACGCTTACCAATGGCGAGGCTCACCTGGTCGGCGGGCAGAAAAACATCGGCATGCTTTCTGTCGAGATCAATTTTCATGCTACTGATTTTGGCAGGGGTCAGAGACCGCTGCACCAGCAGGTTAATATTATTGGTCCAGTTGATTACGTCGATGTTTTCGTTTTTCAACTCCCGAACAATGCCATGAATACGGCTACCCTTCATACCTACGCAGGCACCAACGGGGTCAATGCGGTCGTCGAGGCTTTCAACGGCAACCTTGGCACGTTCGCCGGGTTCACGTACAATTTTCTTGATGTTGATAAGGCCATCCGCAATTTCTGGCACTTCAATTTCGAGCAGCTGCGCCAAAAAGGAAGGATGCGTACGGCTGAGGATGATGACAGGTGAGTTGTTTTTGAGCTCTACCTTTTTAACAACGGCACGAACGGGTTCGCCTTTCTTCATAAAGTCTTGCGGAATTTGCTCGCTGCGGGGCAGTACGAGTTCGTTTCCTTCTTCGTCCATCAGGAGGGCTTCTTTTTTCCAGGCCTGGTAAACTTCGGCGCTGATGAGTTCGCCTATGCGGTCTTCGTATTTTTTTACCAGCAGGTTTTTCTTGAGGTCGCTAATACGGCTAGCCAACGTTTGCTTGGCGGCCAAAATGGCCCGGCGACCGAAATCGTACAGGTCAATTTCCTCGAAGAGTTCTTCGCCTACTTCAAAGTCGGGTTCAATCTTTACTGCATCGGTATAAGCTATTTCAGCCAGCGGATCCTGTACTTCGCCATCTTCTACAATCATGCGGTGCCTCAGAATTTCGAGGTCGCCCTTTTCGGCGTTTACAATGACGTCGAAGTTGTCATCGCTACCATACTTTTTGCGAAGGAGTGTTTTAAAAACGTCTTCCACTACCTTCATCAGGGTCGGACGGTCAATATTTTCTGCGTCCTTGAACTCCTGAAACGCCTCAATCAGGTTAATACTTGCCATTGTACTGTTCGATTTTCTGCCGGTGAATGAAACACCGGGGATGGTTAAAATTTAATTTGAACGCTTGCTTCTTTTATTTGAGAAAATGGGATCTCGAGTTGGTTGGTTTCCGCTTTCTTGCCCTTGCCACTGGTTACTTCCAGCGTAATGCTGTCATCGCCGGCGGCAAGCAATGTACCTATGAGGATTTTACCGTCGAGCTGTTTTACTTCCAGCAGACGACTCACATTTTTTACATACTGGCGCTGCAACAGCAGCGGTTCGCCTACACCGGGGCTGCTCACTTCCAACGAAAAATCGCCATCAGGATACATGGCCAGCTCTTCGATTTCGGCGTACAACTTGCGGTTTACTTTGATGCAATCTTCAATGGTGATACCATTGTCGCCATCCAAAAACACTTTGATGTTGTTGGTGGGTTTAATTTTTACCTGTACCAAAAAAAACGAGGGCTTATCCGCCAGTATGGCGTTTACCATGTTTTCGATGCGTACGATTTGTTCACTTTTTTCCATATCTCTGGTTGGTAGAAAGCAAAAGGGAACGGAGTCCGTTCCCTTTCTACTACTTCATGTCCGGTGCAAATGTAGGGAAGCAGGTGGATATCTTCCAAATTATGCCTGCAAAACCTTTTGTATAGGCAGGCTGATGCTCCATAATTTTAACGGCTTTTGCCCACAGCTTGCGGTTATCTTTGGCCCTGCTATGACGTTTATTTTGTGGGCCATTGTAGCCTTTATTCTTTACCGGTTTGTAACAGGCTTTCTAATTCCTGTGGTACGCACTACTTCGCAAGTGAAGAAACAGTTTAATGCTATGCGCCAGCAAATGGAGCAGGCACAACAACAATATCAGCAACAAGCTCAAGGAGCTCAGGCTACACAACAAACCAATGCACCCGGTACTAAGGGCAAGTACGATATTGAAGGGGAATACATTCCGTTTGAGGATGTGAAGTAAAAGCCCCCCGCCCCCGGTGGGGGAAATGCAATGGGACGCAGATAATTCGGATAAAAACGGATGTTTACGGATGTATGCTATCATCCAACATCTAATCCCATAAACTATCAACTATAAATACTTCGGTAGTTCCTCTTCGAGCAGCAGGCCCGGCGATAGTAATAATGTTTGCAATCCTGCAGCCTCAGCGCCGGCAATGTTTTTGGGTGTGTCATCAATAAACAAAGTTGCTGCTGCATGCAAGCCATGCTGCTGCAACACCGCTTCGTAGCAGGTAACATGTGGCTTACGCAAACCCAATATGTGGGAGTAATGCGCTACATGAAAATGTTCGTCAAAATCGTGGCCGAAGCTTTGCTGATACTGGCTGGTAAATGCTTCGTGGTGAATTTGATTGGTATTGCTCAGCAAAAAAATAGCATGCGATTGTTTTAACGCTGGCAAAACAGCTACGCTTTGCGGTCTAAAGTCTCCAAGCATCGCATTCCACGCATCTCGTATTTGTGCATTGCTTACGTTCAGTCCGGTTTCTGCTCTGAACGCATCATAAAAATCTTCCGGCGATAGTTCGCCTTGTTCGAGCAGTGCAAACAGCGGGTTGGAATACGATTGCTGAAACAATGCATCAAAATCGGCTACACCCAATACCATAAAAGCATCCCGGGTTTTGTGGTAATGAATATCTATGAACACGCCACCCAAGTCGAAGATGATGTTGCGAACCGCCATGTTATTTTCTTTTGTGCGAAAATAACCACGGCAACAATTGAGGCTCTGCAAAAGCATTATCCCAACTGTTGTGGTTTACACCGGGGTAAATGCTCAATTGCATATCGGCGGTGCTGTAATACTGCTGCAAAGCTGTCGCCATGTCTTTGCTCAACTGCACTGGCACTACAGCATCCACATCGCCGTGGTGCAACCAGAATGCTGTCTTCTTCATGTACTTGGCATTGGCCGGATTGGCTCCGCCACAAATAGGAATGGCCGCAGCAAATGTGTTGGGCATGCGTTTCACCAATTCAAACGTACCCATACCACCCATGCTCAATCCCATCACATAATGCTGGTCTTGCTGAATCTTAAATTGTTTGTTCATTTCCCGCACCAGTTGCTGTACCATCAGCATGGCATAAGTAGGTTCAGCTTCTTCAGGAAAAATAAAATCCCGCTTCTTAGTTACACTATCGTACACCCACTGCACATTGCTCCAAAATGAATTGGCAGGGCACTGCGGAAATACCACAATGGCCGGAAACTGCTGGCGGATATCGCTACGCAAAAACAACTTGCCGCCATGAGTGAGCTGTGCTTCATTGTTGTTCCCTCTTTCACCGGCGCCATGCAAAAACATCACCAATGGGTAAGCTTTTGTAGGATCATAATTTTCGGGCAGCAACAACCGATAAGGTAAAGTATCGCTACCCATCAGCAGCTGCTTGCGTTGGTACAGGTTCATGTCTTGTGACTGGCCCGCCATGGGAGCCAGCATCATCAGCAATACAAAAGCGAGAATATTTCTCATATTTATGTTTTTTATCGGAATTATTTATTCCAGTTAATACGTTTGGTTTGAACGTCTCTAGAGTTGCCGCCAATCATGATATCGAATTCGCCGGCTTCCCAGGTATGTTGCAACTGACTGTTGTAAAATGACAAATCATTCGTAGACACTACAAATGTAAGTTCTTTGGTTTCGCCGGGCTGCAGCATAACTTTTTGAAAATGCTTCAGTTCTTTCACTGGTCGTACCACAGAACCTACCAAGTCACGTATGTAGAGCTGTGCTACTTCTTCACCTGCTGCATTGCTCTTGTTTGTTACCATTACTGTTACTTGTAATACTTCATTTCCCTTCAGGTTTGTTTTCGACAACTGCATGTCGCCATAAGTAAACCGGGCATACGACAAGCCATAGCCAAACGGAAACTTCGGACTGTTGGGCAAATCGGTGTACGCAGACACATAAAAGCGGTGTTCATCGTTTTGTGCAGGACGGCCGGTATTGTAATAGTTGTAGTAAATAGGAATTTGTCCTTCGGTGCGGGGAAAGCTCATGGGCAGCTTACCCGATGGATTGTAGTCGCCAAACAACACATCGGCCATGGCATTGCCGGCTTCTGTGCCCAGCCACCAGGTGTACAATACAGCAGGCACATTGTCTGCTGTCCAGTTGAAGATCAGCGGCCGGCCGGCACTCATCAATACCACTATGGGCTTGCCCGTACGGTGTATGGCCTTGATTAAGGCTTCCTGCACAGCTGGCAATTGAATATTGCTCTTGCTCTTGGCTTCGCCGCTCCAGTCGCGGCCTTCGCCTACCTGCATCACCACTACATCGGCTTGCATGGCTGTGGCTACGGCTGCCGCAAAACCCGACGTATCCGTATCATTCAAGTTGCAGCCTTTGGCGTACAGCAATTTGCCATTACTGCCCAGTTTGTTTTGTACGCCTTTGTACAACGATACAATCCGCAAACTATCATCTTCAAAGTCGAAAGACCAGAAACCAAGATTGTCTTTTTGTGATTGCACCAGTGGACCAATCAGTGCAATGGTCTGTTGCTTATGCAGTGGCAGCAAAGGTTTGCCGGCAATGGTATCATTTTTTAGTAGCACAATGCTTTTTGCAGCCATGGTTCGGGCAAAAGCTTTGTGTGCCGGGTTGTCGTATTGTGCTTTTTCTCTGGCTTCATCGCTAAAGAGATACGGATTGTCAAACAAACCCAGTTCAAACTTTTTAATGAGGATGCGTCGTACGGCATCATTCACACGGGCAATGGGCACTTTACCTTCTTGCAGCAATTGCTTCAGGTGATTTTTATAGGCACGGCTTTCCATGTCCATATCATTGCCCGCCAATATGGCTTGTTCGGCTGCTTGCTTCAAATCTTTGCTGTAGCCGTGATTGATCATTTCGCCAATGCTGCCCCAATCACTCACCACAAAACCTTTGAACTGCCACTTGCCTTTCAGAATATCTTTTTGCAGCAATGGGTTGCCAGTAGCAGGCACACCATTCAAATCGTTGAAGCTGTTCATAAAGGTGGCCGCACCTGCATCAATGGCGGCTTTAAACGGTGGCAGGTAGGTTTCCCACAACATGCGTTCACTCATGTCTACGCTGTTGTAATCGCGGCCGCCCACAGCAGCACCATAGGCTGCAAAATGTTTGGCGCAGGCCAGCACTGAATTGATGCTGCCGATAGCATTTCCTTGAAAACCTTTTACTCTCGCTGCAGCAATCACGCTGCCGAGGTAAGTGTCTTCGCCAGCGCCTTCCATTACACGGCCCCAGCGGGGGTCGCGGCTAATGTCGACCATGGGCGCAAAGGTCCAGTGAATGCCAGCCGCCGAGGCTTCGATGGCGGCAATGCGGGCTGATTGTTCAATAGCAGGTATGTCCCAACTAGCGGCTTCGGCGAGTGGTATGGGAAAAGTAGTGCGGTATCCATGAATTACATCTTGCCCAAACAGCAGTGGTATTTTGAGCCGCGACTGCATGGCTATTTCCTGCAACTGGCGGGTACGGGCGGCGCCCATCAGGTTGAGCATGCTGCCCATTTCGCCTCGGCGCACCTGGCTTTGTTTATCGCCATCAGGCGTAATGGGCCCTGTTGCAAAATCGCTGCTGAGCTGGTGCAGCTGACCAATCTTTTCATCGAGTGTCATCAGCCGCAATACGGAGTCGGCTTTTTGCAACGCCGTTTTGGGTTGTGCTAAGGTTACAGCAGCTGGCAGTACACAAAACGCCAGCAATAAATATGGCAAGTTTTTCATAGGCAAGGGCAGACCTCGCTTTGCTACTTCCGCTTTTTGAATTTGGTCAGCAGCAATTCAGGCTCGTTAGTAGTAATGAAATCAAAACCCAATTGTAACAATTCATCCATTTTAGCAGCGTCATTCACAGTCCATGCATTCAGCACCAATCCGAGTTGCTTCGCTTCTGTTACCCAATCCGGATGTTTTTCAAACACTGAAAAATGATAATCCAATCCCATGATGCCATCAGCTTTCAGTTGTGCAGGCGATTTATCGCCTTCGAGGTATTGCATAGGTGCGTACGGAACCAACTGCTTTAGGCGCAGCATCATGTTGTAATCAAAACTGATGTACACTACATACTGCTCAGCCTGTAATGATTTCACCAAAGCCACAGCAGCATCTACAATTTTTACTGCTCTTTCTTTACCCATGCCCGAAGGCTTTATTTCCAACACCAGGCGAGTATGCGTATTAGCCTTCATACCGGCCAGCAAATACTCCCGCAGTGTGGGCAGCTTCTCTCCATTCGACAACGGAAACTGCTGCAATGCAGCATACGTTGTTTCTTCTATCAGCAGCTTATTGTAGTGCTCATCGTGGTTGATGATGAGTGAATCATCGGCCGTCATGCGTACATCAAACTCGCTGCCGGTGCAGCCCAGCCTGATGGCTTCTTGCAATGAAGCAATGGAGTTTTCGGGAAAGCCGTTGGCCTTAAAAGCACCACGATGTGCCACTACATTGTTATTGGCAAATTTCATGGGCTTCTTTTTTGTTTGTGCCATTACAGGCATGACCATCAAGGCTGCCATACCCAAAACCATCCACTGCTTCATGCTTGTTGTTTTATTTCTGCCAGTTTACCCGTTGCTTTTGTACGTCTTTGCTGTTGCTGCCAATCATGATATCGAAGTCGCCGGCTTCCCAATCGTACTTCAAATCGTAATTGTAAAACTTCAACAGCTCAGGAGTAATGCTAAACGAAACGGTTTTTGTTTCGCCGGGTTGCAATTCAATTTTTTCAAATCCTTTCAGTTCGGCCACAGGTCTTGTGGTTGAACCAACGATGTCGCGAATGTACAGTTGCACCACTTCCTTACCCGTTATCTTTCCGTTATTGGTAATGTCGATGCTGGCGGTTAAGGTTTGATTGCCTTTGAGTGATTGGCTGCTCAGTTTCAGGTTGCCATAGGTAAAAGTGGTGTAGCTCAATCCAAATCCGAAAGGATACAATGGATCGTTGCTCACATCAAGATAATTGCTGCGGAATTTTTGGAACCACTGTCCTGCAGGCAAAGGACGACCCGTGTTTTTGTGATTGTAAAACAGGGGCACCTGGCCTACATTTTGTGGCCATGTGGCAGAAAGTTTACCACTGGGGTTTACATCGCCAAACAATACATCGCCAATGGCGTAGCCAGCTTCGCTACCGGGGAACCATACATTCAAAATAGCAGGATACGCAGCAGCTTCTTCGGTAATGGCCATGCTACGGCCGGTAAACAATACCACAACCACCGGCTTACCGGTTGCTTTCAGTGCTTTCAGCAAATCTTTTTGTGCCTGTGGAATAGCGATGTTGGAGCGACTGCTGGCTTCACCACTCATTTCGGCGCTTTCGCCGACGGCGGCTACAATTACATCGGCCTTGCTGGCTACTTCCAGTGCTTCAGCAATTTGCTGTGCAGAAGGACGATTGTCGCGGCGCAGGCTTTTGCCAAACATACCGGCGTTTTCTTCAAACTTGGCATCGTAATCGAGGTTGCTGCCTTTGGCAAACAAGATTTCTGTGTTTGGTCCGGCTACGGCTTTCAGGCCTTCCAATACAGAAATGGCTTTGGAAAAATCGGCGGCTACGCTCCAGGTACCGGGCATGTTTTCACGGTTGTCGGCCAGTGGGCCTACCAATGCAATTTTACCACCACGCTTCAGCGGCAATACATTGCCTTCGTTTTTCAGCAGCACAAAACTTTGAGCGGCAATGCTGCGGGCTTCTTTGCGGTTGGCAGCAGTGTACACTTCTTTGGCCGGACGAGTTACATCGCAATAGCGATAGGGATCTTCAAACAAGCCGAGTTTGTATTTTGCTTCGAGAATGCGGCGGCAAGCTGCATCAATCTGTGCTTGTGAAATTTTTCCTTCTTTCAAAGATTTGGTGAGGGTGCTTACCATGCCTTCGCCTACCATATCCATATCAATGCCTGCATCGAGTGCACGGGCTGTTACGGTTTGCAAATCGCCAATGCCGTGGTCAATCATTTCGTTGATGCCGGTATAATCCGTTACCACAAAACCACCAAAGCCCCATTGTTTGCGCAGCACATCGGTCATCAGCCACTTGTTGGCGGTGGCAGGCACACCATCTACTTCGTTGAATGAAGCCATTACACTACCTACACCAGCTTCTACCGCAGCTTTGTAGGGATAAAAATATTCATTGTACATACGGTGACGACTCATGTCGGTAGTGCCATAATCACGGCCTGCTTCAGCAGCGCCATATAACGCATAGTGCTTTACGCAACTCATGATGGTGTTGTTGGCTTTCAGGTCGTTGCCCTGATAGCCACGTACCATGGCTTTGGCAATAGCACCACCCAAAAACGGATCTTCACCGCTGCCTTCTGCCATGCGGCCCCAGCGGGGGTCACGGGCAATATCTACCATGGGGCTGAAGGTCCAGCTGATGCCATCGGCACTGGCTTCAGCAGCAGCAATTTGTGCACTGCGTTCAATGGCTTTCATATCCCAGGTAGCACTCAAACCAAGAGGAATGGGAAACACTGTTTGATAACCGTGAATCACATCCATGCCAAAAATCAGCGGGATTTTCAAGCGGCTTTGTTCTACTGCCAGCTTTTGTACTTCGCGGATTTTTTCTACGCCTTTGATGTTGAAGAGACCACCTACTTTTCCTTCGCGGATTTTTTTGGCAATATCTGTATTGCCGGCCTGGCCGGTAACAATATCACCGGCACCAGGCAAGTTGAGCTGACCCAGTTTTTCGTCGAGGGTCATTTTCTTCATCAGGTTGTCGATGAAGGTTTTCATTTTGGCTGCCTCAGCATTGGCAGCGGGCTTTGGCTGTGCCCACGCAGCGATGCCTGCAAAAAGCAGCACAATCAGCAAGCTGTGTTTCGTTGTACTCATGGTTGTCGGAGTTTATTTCTTGCGTAAAACAGGTTTCATGTATTGTTGCCAAATGGCATAGCCCTGCGCATTCATGTGCAAACTATCTTTTAAAAAAATGTGGGGTAAAGGTTCACCATTTGATTGAATCATGGGTTGATAAACATCAATAAATGCCGTTCGTTTTTGCGTAGCCAGCCATTGCTGAATGGCTTTGTTGGCAGCCTGGTACTTGGCCAGCAAATGCCGCCTGCTGGGGCTCGGTTTCATCGACACATACGCCACTGGCACTTTGGGGTATACACTGCGGATGTACGTAAATAATTGAGTGAAGCGATTAACCACCGTATTTACGGTGATGGTATCGCTGGAGGCAAAATCATTTTCGCCACAATACACAATGATTTGGCGGGGCTGATACGGTGCAATGATTTGCTCACGATAGCGCCATACATCGGCCAGGGTAGAGCCGCCAAATGCCCGGTTGAGAATGGGATACTCCGGAAAATATTGTTGCACATCTTTCCATAGGGTAAAAGAAGAACTGCCAATGAGTAAAATCTGGTTCTTTGCAGGAAAAGCAAGGCTGTCCTGCTTTTGAAAGGCGGCGACTTCTTTTGCAAAAGGCTGAGCATGGGTAATAGCACTGATGCAAGTGAGCAGCATCATTGCTGCAATAGTCCGCCACTGCATCCTTTTTAGTTTACCGGCAAGCATTGCTTTCTTTATTCGTTGTGTCATTGCATTCGTTTCGTAGTAGTCCATTTAGTAAGCCTTCTCCCCTATGACCAAATCAGTTTTAACAGCTACTAATTTACCTGAATGGTTTTTAGCCTTTCACTGATGCCGTTTTCATTGACTGCTTCAATGCTGAAGTAGTAGGTTTTTTCTTTGTCCATGGCTTTGAACCAATACTCGTTGGCGTCGTGCACCATTACACTGTTGTAGAGCTTGTCGGGCTGTGTGCCATAGTAAATCACATAGGCATACGCATCACTCGACGGGCTCCAGCGAATCCATGCACCACGTTTGTCTTTCTCGCCCCGCAATACCATGAACTGTTTTACCGGCGCCGGTTTGTTGCCTGCACCAAATCCAAAGACACGCAACCCACTCAATGCATACTTGCCTGTGGGCATGTGTATGTTTTCGTGTTTGATGTAGCGGGCCTTCACAGGTTGAGCCAGTTCTACATAATCATGCGGCACATCGGTTTGGTTCTTGCGTTTGTCGGCTATCACCGTCCACTTTTTGCCATCCACGCTGGCATACAACACATACTGATGGTATTGCGCATTGTATTTGCCCAGGCGGTTGCTGTCTGCATCCTGATCGGCGTAGTTGATTTGCACGGCATGCACGGTACTTACAGCGCCCAAATCGCTGATGATATATTCACCTGCATTGGCAGAAGCTGCACTCCAGTAGGTTTTGATGTTTTCGTCCACTGCATGGTTAGCACTAAAGCCGCCGAGTGTGGATGACACCTGCACCGGTTTTTTGTAGTTGAGCAGCATCCACCCGGGCTGAAAGGCGGCGTTGTAATCGAGTGCATCCCCATTGCGCTGCGGGCCTTGCACGGCAGGCAAAAAAGTGGGATAATCCCCATAGGCGGCGTTGCACCACATCACATCATCCTTATCAAAACCGGTGGGCCAAATGCCGAGTCTTCTCTCAAAATTATTTTTCACGTTCACCACCATGGTGCTCACATGCCAGTAGTTGTTCCAATGGTCTTGAAAGGTAGCACCATGACCGGCACCACGGGCATAGCCACCGGGCTTGAAACTCAGCGGATCACTCACAGCAGCAAAGCCTTCGAGCGGATGCCGGCTCATGAGCAAGCCATCGGCATAGCCACTCATTTCGGTTCCGGGAGCACCATACTGCAAGTAGTATTTGCCTTTGTACTTGGTCATGTGGCTGCCTTCGATGAAGCCATCCAAAAAAGTATCGTCCATGTATTCGCCAAAGCGCTGCCAGCCATAACGCCACGCTTCCAGCACATATATTTCTTTGCGGGTGCCTTTTGGTTTAAATGTTTTCCTGTCTAACTCTACACCATAAAACGGATAGCGGTTGCTGCTGCCATTGTACATGTACAAGCGGCCATCATCATCAGTAAAAAAGGAAGGATCCCAACCACCAATATCAAATGAATCCACCAATGGTTTCCACTCGTTGGCTTTGGGGTTGGTGCTCATCCAGATGGTAAAGTTGTTGGTATAGGTGCTGCCAAACACTATCATGGTATCGCCCACAATACCAACTGCAGGGGCACAAAGTTCATCGTAAGCTTTGTTCCAGGGGCGCAAAAACAAGCGGTTGTGAAAGGTCCAGTTGAGCATATCAGGGCTATGCCAGTAGCCCCACTGATTGGTGCTGAATAAATAGTAATCGCCTTTGTAGTTCACTATCACCGGATCGGCGGTAGCCCGGTGGCGGCCCCACTCACTAAAGTTGGGGATGGGCGTGTAGCCATAATCGATGTTGATGGGATTGCAATAGGTTTTCTGCTGTGCGTAGCCGCTGAAGGAAGTAATTAGAAGTATAGCCGCAGATGCACAGATTATTTTTTTCACCTCCAATAACATGGTTCTTGTACTCATTTGTTTCACTGTCTATTTGGTGAGAATGATGCGTTTGTATTCAAGAGATTTTCCGTGAAAGTTTAGCAATAATCCCAACGGCAATTTTGATACCGCGAGATAATTAATTACCTGACTATAATGCTCATCAACAACTCCCTTCTTCGCTTTCACTTCTACAATTATTTTATCATACACTACAAAATCGGCATAAAATTTATGCGGCAATTTTCTGCCCTTATAGTTTACTGAAAACTCTTGTTCTCTAGTATAGGGCACTCCTTGCATTTCTAGTTCCTCTACCAGCGCATCCTTATATACAATCTCTGCAAATCCTCCTCCTAATTGGCGATGCACTTCCATAGCAATGCCAATAATTTTATAGGATTCTTCTTTGAGAAATACAATTGGCTCCTGAAATTCATCCATAGTGTGTGTTTTAGAGGTGTGCCTGGTTAAGAAAATCAATTAGCTACAGATGCACAGATTATACATTAAGGCTTACCAAATCGAAATGTAATCTGTGAATTTGCGGCCATGAATTATTATCAATTTCTTTTCATTACAATTTTCCTTTTTTCATTTCGGCGGCGGCATACTGCGCTGCTCTTGCGGTAAGCGCCATGTATAAAATACTCGGACTCTGATTGCCTGTGCTGGTCATACAGGCACCATCGGTTACAAATACGTTCTTGCATTGATGCAATTGGTTAAAAGCATTCAGCAATGAAGTGTTGGGGTCTTTGCCCATCCGTACACCACCCATTTCATGTATGTCGAGGCCCGGTGGTTGTTTGCTGTCATGCGTGTGCACTTCCACAGCACCGGCAGCTTCCAACATGGCCTTGCCTTCCCGAAGAAAGTCCTGCACCATCCTGTCATCATTCTCATCATAGCCAACCGATGTAATGAGCAGCGGCATATCGTACGCATCTTTATGCTCATTGCTCAGGCGTACATGATTGCTGGCTTTGGGAATGGTTTCGCCCTGCATGTACATGTAAGCGCCCCATGGGCCGGGCTCACTCAGCGCATCTTTGTAAGCTGCGCCAATACCATCCGGCATGTCGTAATCCAACCGCGACCGGTAGCCGCCGCTGAAAATGACATAACCCCCTACAAAATCCGCATCTCTTTCTTTCAGGTTTCTGAAATTGGGAATCACACATTCTGCCGGCTTTTTGCCATAGAAATACTGATTCTTATAACCTTCAAAAGTGGCGCCCATGCTTCCCCGGTAATTGTGAAAGCAAATGTATTTGCCCATCAGTCCGTTATCGTTGCCCAAACCATTGGGAAAACGATTGGATGTGGAGTTCAGTAAAATCAGATTGCTGTTGAGTGCCGATGCATTTACAAAAATGATGCGGGCAAAATATTCAGTCACTGCTTTTGTTTGTGCATCCACTACCCTTACACCGGTGGCTTTTTGCAACTGCTCATCGTAAATAAGAGAATGCACCACACTGTGCGGCCGAATCGTCAGGTTATTGGTTTTTTGTGCCCATGGCAAGGTGCAGGTAACGCTGCTGAAATAGCCGCCAAAGGGACAGCCCCGCATGCAGAGGTTTCTATTTTGACACTGGCTGCGGCCTTGCTGCAAGTGCAGTGCCGTAGGCTCGGTAAGCTGTGCCCACCTGCCGGTAATGTAATGCCGTTTGAATTGCTTGCTCAGGGTGCTGCGCAACTGTTGTTCAATGCAGTTGAGTTCATAGCCGGGTAAAAATTCGCCATCGGGCATCGACTCAATATTTTCTGCCGTACCACACACACCGATAAAACGTTCGGCATAGCTGTACCATGGTGCTATATCATTGTAACCTATGGGCCATTCAATACCATAACCATAGCGGACAGGGGCAGTAAAATCCCAATCGCTCCAGCGTTGGCAGCTTCGCCCCCAGGTAAGTGATTTGCCGCCTACCTGATAGCCCCGTATCCAGTCAAAAGGTTTTTCTTGTATGTAAGGATGATCGGTATCCTGAATAAAAAAATGAGCCGTGTCTTCTGCATAGCCTGCTGCTTTACTAATCAGCGGGTTTTTATCCAGGGCTTCTTTGGGCATGCGGCCACGATGTGGAAACTGCCATGGATCGAGGTTGTGAGTAGGATAATCTTTGATGTGCTCCACATTGCGGCCCCTTTCCAGCACCAGTGTACGGAGGCCTTGCTCACACAGCTCTTTAGCTGCCCAGCCACCGCTGATGCCGCTGCCAATCACAATGGCATCGTAGGTATGCGAGTCCTTCCCGCCGCTTTTGATGTGTATATGAGTGGTGTCAGACAAGTTGCTGGCATTTTCAATGGTACGTATTGCCGAACATGCTTACAAATACGGCGCAGTAAATCCAAGTTTTTTCAAAGCTGCTTTTACTTCCGGTGCACTGCTAAACAGGTTCCACAACAAACCACTCCGATAGTTTTCAATCATGATGATTTGCGGGCCCTGATCGATAGCAAGGAAGGAAGAAGCAAACCACAAATCGGGCAGTTTGAAGGCATCTACAAAGCCGTATTCCTTCCAGATTTTATCGCCCATAGTGTAATAGAAAAATTTCAAGGCTGCCATGCTTTCTGCAGGTGTGTAAGGCATAGCACTAATCGCAGCCGTTGGTGCAATCACACCCACATCGTTGGTAGGACTGCTGGCAGTGTATCCACCCGGAATATCGCTGGCAGTAAGGCCCCAGCTTTTATCGCTGTAGCCCCAGCGGCCCAGCGGATTGGCTTTGCAATACTCGTAGTTGATTTTGCTGTGGGCTACATTTTGCTCCCAATAATTGGCATACTGATCAGACAACCCATTTGGATTGATGCCGAGAAAAGTATAGTGCGATAAGAAAAGCGGGCCGCCCAAATCGCTACCCAGTGGCAGTTTATTGTTGTAAAATGTTTTACCATTTTTCATGGCTCCATCTCTGGCAAACCCTTTTTGATATACCGTATCGGGGATGCTGTAATTTTTAGAACTGGCCGCCATCACGTAGTTAATCAAACACTCGTTCCAGCCCTGAATTTTCAGGTTCATGGCCCAGCCTTTATCGGGGCTCCAGTGCCAGTACAATACCTGCTCATTGTTTTTGCGAAACCAGTTCCATTCAATGCCATCCAAAATGCTGTTGATGTCGTTGCGCAGTTGTGTTTCTGCAGCATCGGCATCATCAAAATATTGTCTTGCTGTAATCAGGCCCATTGAGAGTAACGATGTTTCTACGAGATCGGCACCGTTATCATTGGCACTAAACGGAATCACCACACCGGTATTGCCATTGAGCCAATGCGGAAACGCCCCTTTAAACTTCTGCGCTTTGTCTTTCAAAAAAGTAACCATGGTTTGAATACGCTGCAAGGCTTGTGCACGGGTTACAAATCCCCTGTGTACGCCCGTTACCATACTCATAATACCAAAGCCACTACCGCCACTGGTTACCAAATCACCACTGCTGTTGCGTTCACGAGCCAGTCCGCTTACAGGATGACCAAAGTCCCAGAAGTATTTGAACGTTTGCTGCTGCACCAGGGTGAGCAACGCCTCATCACTAATGGTCGGAAACTTAGGCGTAGAATCGATGCGGGTAATGAGGTTGATGCTGCCAGCTTCTGCTAAAGCAACGCCGGCTGCAGATTTCAAGGCATTTGATACAAGTGCTGTGTAGCGATTCAATCCTGTAAGTGCAGCGTTTGGCTGCATGACCATTGTACTATCGCCACGCTCCCATGCCAATGTAAATGGCACGGCTACACCAACTGCATTGGCTAATGCCGTGGCACTTGCCGCAGACGCTTTATCTACTTTTTCTGAAAAGTTGAAACGCAATACAGGCGTTAGCGAAGTATTGGTAAAAGTGTTGCCTACACTGTTGTCGAGCGTGGCATTGATAAGCCGGAGTTTGGCTGGTGCTGGTGGAGGTATCGGGGTTTCGCCGCCCTTTTTACAAGCAGCAAAACCCACAAACATCACACCCACAAGAATGTATGGCTTCAGCAAAAATTTCATGTTATGTTTTTATAACAACAGTGTGGTAATAGAGTGCGGCAGTGCAACTGTTTCAGCAGCTTTTCCATTGATCCAAAGATGGTAAGGTGTTTTTTTATCGCTTTGGTTCATCACGATGACAACCAATTTTCCATCAGGATTGCGGAATGCAGTAGTAAGTAACTGACTACGGCTTGCTGCAGCTGCTACCCGCTTGGCACCAGGCTGAATGAATTTTGAAAAATGACCGATGTAGTAATATGCATTGGTGTAAATCAACTGGCCTGTACGCGTATCAGCATGCACGGGTGCAAAGCAAAAATTTTGCACGTGGTTAGGACCGCCGGTTTCATCGAGCAAAATGTTCCAATCGGTGAAACCAACCATACCGTTGTTGAAATCATTAATCATGCTACGGCCATATTCTTCGCCCAATACCCAGGCCTTGTAGCGGGTGCTGTCAAAGCTTTCGGCACAACCTTCGGTAAAGAAAATATGCTTGTCGGGGAATGACTCATGTACACGGCGAATATTGTCGTACATGGGCAGGCCGCCGCTCCAGTCTTCGTACCAGTGAAAGCCAATGCCCCAAATGTATTTCGATGCAGCTGCGTCGCTGAAATAGGTTTGTGCCCGCTGATAAATGAGGTCCCGGTTGTGGTCCCACACAATGATTTTTTTATCCTTCAGGCCTTCTTTTTCCATGGTGGGTCCAAGATGGTTTTTCAGGAAGTCACGTTCTTCTTCAGCCGTGTAAATGCAGCTCTCCCACCGCTGTGTAGCCATGGGCTCGTTTTGAATGCTTATGCCCCACACCGGTACACCTTCCGCTTCGTATGCTTTGATAAACTTGGTGTAATACATGGCCCATGAGTTGTAAAACTCCGGCTTCAGTTTGCCACCTTTCAACATGTCGTTGTTGTCTTTCATAAACGCCGGCGGGCTCCAAGGGCTGGCAAACAAATTGAGCTTGCCACCTGCTGCAGCAATAGATGCTTTAATAAAGGGCAGCTTGAATTTTTTATCGTGGGCAATGTCGAATGTTTTCAACTCCTTATCGCCATCTTGTACATACGTGTACATGTCGCTACTAAAATCGCAGCTGTTGATATTGGTGCGGGCAAAATTGTAACCAATACCATTTTGCTTATCGAAATGTGCTTTCAAAAATTCATCCTGTGCCGCTTTGGGCAATTTGTAAAAGGTTTCTGCCGACGCATCAGTGAGTGCTGCGCCAATGCCTTCGTAGTGCTGAAACTCTTTGCCCGGATCTACAAACACCAGCACCTGCGACTCTACAGGCTGTGCCATGTCGGTAAAGCTGAGTGTATCATTTACGGTCAGGCGCAGGTCGGTGCTATCCGCAGTGGTTACAGCAATTACCTGCTTGCCTTCTGTTGAAAATGTGGCAGCTGTTCCTTTCTCACTGGGTGAAGTTTGGCATGCCAGCAACATGGTGGCTGCTACACCTGCAATCAATCTTTTCATGTTCTATTGCTTTATGGTTGGTTGTATAAAATATAACGGACTTGTATTGCTATTGCTTACCACACGTATGTACCCACTGCATTGGCAGGCAATTGTGCCACTGCCCATTTGCCATTGATTTTAATATTGAAGTTGACTGCATAGCCATTGTCGTTGAGCACCAGCAATACTTTTTTACCGGCAGGTGTTTTAAAAGCTACATGTGCCAGGTTGCCGGGGCCAATGCTTTCAATGCGGGTAGAACCAGCCGGCACAAACTTGGAGGCATGCGCCACAATGTAATAGCTCACGTTACGTGTTACCTGATCGCCGTTAATCATGAGAGCACCACGGCACTCTGTACAACCGCCGGGTGTATGCGGGCCAAACTGCGGATTGTTGGCCAGGTTCCACTCCAATGCAACCCTGCTCCAGTTGCGCATAGAGCCAATAATCACATTGCGGATATGCCATTTCAAATCACCATCGAAACTGCCGTTTTTACCTGTCCATTGCTCGGTAAAATACAGCGCCTTATCAGGGTGTGCATTGCGTACGGTGCTCAGTGCAGAAATATCGCCAGCATACAAATGGAACGCTGAACCATCGATGTATTTTTTTGCATCCGGATCATTCATCACGGTGATAGGATAGTTTGGTCTGTCGCAGTTGTGATCCCAAATAATGATTTTAGTAGTGATGCCGGCATCTTTGAAAGCAGGGCCTAAATTGTTTTTGATAAAAGCCGTCTGCTGCGCTTCAGTCATGAGCATACTGGGATTGTTGCCGCCATGTTCAGGCTCATTCTGAATGGTTACCGCATCAATGGTTATGCCGCGGCCTTTCATGGCCTGGATGTACTTCACAAAATATTGGGCATACACAGCATAATATTTTTCTTGCAATGAACCACCAACGCTGTTGCCGTTTGTTTTCATCCATGTAGGCGGGCTCCAAGGCGAAGCCATGATTTTAATATTGGGATTGATGGTAAGAATTTGCTTGAGTACCGGAATCAAATCGGTCGTGTCTGCAGCCAGGCTAAACTTGCTGAGTGTTTCATCGGTTTGGCCGGCTGGCAAATCGTTGTAGCTAAATACAAACGGGCTCAGGTCGCTGGCACCCAAACTAATGCGCAAGTAACTCACACCTATTGATGTAGCACTATTGCCAAAGAGTTCGTTCAGCAGATTGTTTTTTTCTGTTGTGCTCATCGAGTTGATGAGGTAGGCGCTACCACCTGTGAGTGTATAGCCAAAGCCATCAACCGTTTGGTAAGTGGTCGATTCTGTAATCTCAATGTTGGCATTGGTATTACTGGTGGTTACAAAAGGCAGCAACTTGTCGGCTTTGTTCAACAGCAATGTTTGATCGGCACGGGTGATCCATTGTTCTACTTCGCCGGTAGGCGTTGGCTCTGGTGTTGGCGAAGGATTACTTTTCTTATTGCAGGCAATGGCAATAACTGCCACAGCAGCAATACCTGTGAGCAAAAAGGATTGTCGAACCCATTTTTTGTGCAGTGTGTTACTTAAGAATTTCATAGTATAGGTAAATTTTTTCCGATGCTTACCATCGGTATAGGTTATGGTTATTTGCGTTGATCATTGCCGGGCATTTGCAGCAGCAATAGGGGTGCGTTATTACGGGCTATCAACAATTTCAATTGGCCATTCACCAATATCCATTTGGCATCCCGCATTTCGCCGCTCAGCCAGGGCAAGGTTGCAGTAGTGGTAATGTTGCTGCCCAACTGCAACCCTGTAAACAGCTGCCCATCATACCGGCCTTCGTAAGGAACAGTTCCATAGAAATTGCCGCCCGTCCATACCGCTTTTCCATCGGGCATTTTCACAAATGCAAAGAGCGGCGACTGCTGTACAGCTTTGGGCAATGGTTGTATGCTAAAACTTCCTTTTCCATTGTTGATGAATACACTTGAGGCCAGTGTTTCTGCTTTTGTTTCGTAATAGTCTTTAAACAAATCGTAGAACATGTATTGCACCGTTTCGCCGGCCACTTCGCCATAAGTGAGATAAGCCTTTTTCAACACGGGCAATGGTCTTTCTAATTCATCTTTTGCCAGAAAACTGTATTCCTTGCCATCTACTGTGTAGGCCATCACTTGCTCTACACTGCCGTTTTTATCAAAGTCTTTTACATACAATTTCACTGGCCCGTTTTTGCCAGATGCCAACTTGCTATTGAGCCCCCAGTTGCCACCCAGCAAGTCCATTTTGCCATCACCGTTTACATCAGCCACCTGTATGTTTTGCCAAAGGCCTGTGCTGCCTGCTATTGCTTGCTTGGTAAATGTTCCTTTCTGATTGATGAATACCACCACCGGCATCCACTCTCCTGCAACAATCAGGTCTTCCGTGCCATCGCCATTTACATCGGCAAATGCTGCGCTGGTTGTAATGCCCAACTGGCTGAGATTGATTTGCTGTGCAGTAGCGTTAGTGAATTTTCCGGTTCCATCATTCAGCAACAGATAAGCATCTTGCGGATAACCATACCGCACCGAATTAGCGAGACCACCTACAAATAAATCCACATCGCCATCGGCATCTACATCGCTGGCGGCTACACATGATTTATTGGTGCGGGGCAACGGCAAAGGATGTGTTGATTCAGTAAATCCTCCTTTACCATCGTTGATGTACAAATGATCGGCCAGTGCAGTAGTGCCGCTATCCAGTTCATTGCCGCCACTTACTACGTACAAATCTTTAAAGCCGTCTTTGTTTACATCTACAAACAAAGCATCTACATCTTCGCTTACAGCGTTGCTCACCAATGCAGGTACGTTAGCAGCAGCAAAACTGCCGTTACGTTGCTGCAGCATGAGTACACCCGGCTGAGTATGTGCACCACAGGCAAAAAAGTCTTCGAGTCCATCGTTGTTTACATCCGCTACCGCCAGTCGTGGTCCTCTGGTTGACTGTGCATGCGGAATAAGGTATTGCCTGTTGAAGTCTACAAAATCATTTTCTGTATGGCGCCAGTTTATGCCACTGGCTGCAGTTGCATCTTCCCACACAGGTGTTGCTACAGTAAAATAAGCTTGCCTGTTAAAACCCGCTTTGGAATTGGCTTGCAGCAATTGCCGAGGCTTGTTGGCGGGCACTTTGTACTGCACTTCGTAACTATTGCCCGGCCATACAACCAACACACTATCTGCTACTGTTGCATCGTTCAAACCAAAGTGCAATACCATATCGCTTGACGACTGGAAGCCACGGGTGGGCATCAGGTGTTGCATTTGCATTTGGCCTGCAGCATACACATATACTTTGGCGCCAATGCCTTTTGTATTGGCAGCATTCCCTTTCAATGAAATACTCAAACTGTTCTTTTTAGGCGCATTGTTTTTCAGTACCAAAGCTTTGCCTTTCAGCACATTCACCAGCATGTCGAGGTCACCATCATTATCAAGATCGGCGTAGGCGGCACCATTAAAATATCCTTTGAGGCTTGCAGTGCCCCATTCTTTGCTCATGTTGGTAAATCCATTGGCCGCATCGCCTTTAAAAAAGAAAGGATGCGAACTGCCATCCGGCATTTTGGCTATGGTTTCTTCGTCAAACTTATCGGTGATGTCGAGGTTTTTTTGTGCTTGCATGGCACTCACAAACTGCACATAGTCGAGGTCTACCGGCCGCTTTACAATACCGCTGCTGATAAATAAATCTTTTTGCCCGTCATTGTCAAAGTCTGCAAACAGCGGACACCAACTCCAGTCGGTGGCCGATACACCGCGTAGCAATGCCTGATCGCTGAAGCTTACCGCATCGCCATTGTTCATGTGCAGCACGTTTCTCGAAAACTGGTGCTGGTAGCCATTCATACCAAGCTTGGATTTGTACACGTTGGGGTTTTCGTCGCTACCATAGGTCTTCATGGTTTTCTCATCGGGCGGCAGCATGTCCAGCGTTATCAAATCCGTTTGTCCGTCATTGTTGATGTCTGCCGCATCGTTGCCCATGCTAAAGCGGCTATAATGTTTGAAATGCGCAGCACCACTTTCGCTGAAAGTGCCATTGGCATTGTTAATGTAGTAGTAATCGTTTTCGTGGAAGTCGTTGCCCACGTAAATATCGTCCCAGCCATCGTTGTTGAAATCGGCAACAGCCAATCCCAAACCATAACCAAGACTGCTTTGGTAAATGCCCGCCTGTGCCGACACATCGGTAAAATGCATTTGCCCGTTTACAAGGTCGTTACGATACAATCTATCGCCGGCAGTTGAATCTACTTTGCGGCGGTTGATGGTATCTACCACATTGGCATGTGGCTTTTTGGAGTGGTTGAGCAGATAGCAATCGAGGTCGCCATCCTGATCGTAATCAAAAAAAGCGGCCTGTGTACTGAGGCCAGCAAAATTCAATCCATACTTGGCAGCCGAAGGCGTAAACGTAAGGTTGCCATTGTTGATGTACAATTCATTGGCGCCATTCAAACCATAATGCTGGCTTACGGCGCAAACATAAATATCGAGCTGCCCATCACCATTTACATCGGCCATGGTAGTGCCGCTGCTCCATTCATTAGTACCAGCCACTCCGGCCTTTTCAGTAATGTCTTCAAATTGAAAATTGCCTTTGTTGAGGTAGAGCTTATTGCCACTCAAAGTATTGGCGGTAAAATACACATCGGTTAATCCATCATTGTTGATGTCTCCTGCAGAAACGCCACCACCATTGTAATAATAGAGGTAGTATAGAATACTGAGTAAATTTTTGGATACAGGTTCATTCACAAATTCGATATGCGTATCAGTGGCTGACACTGATTCGAACATGCCTTTTTGTTGTTTGCAGCCGGCTAATGCCATGAGCATTATACAAGAAGCGAAACCATACAGCCGGAAAGAAGGTTGAACTAACATGCAAAAGGAATAAAAGCCTGAAGGAAAGAGAGAAAAAAAGGGCTGTACATTGCTGTATCAGCCCTTTAACCAAAACTAACTGCTTATAAAAAAGAAGATGGAGTAGTTATTTTTTGCCGGTATAAAGTGCTGATACTTCGGCAGCAGTAAGTGCAGTACCATACAAGCGGAACTGGTCTATACCACCTTTGAAAGTTGATGACAACCAGTCATCATTTTCTTCAGTAGCAGCACCTGGGCCAGCACCAATACGCATTTCAGCAATACGGTTATTGTCGAAGTTAATAGGGCCATGACCCGACCAACCACGGATATTCGGATTGGCTACGCCGTCAACATACAAAACAGCCTGGCTGTTGGTATGATTATACACCAATGCCAGATGATGCCATTTATTATCGCACAAACCTGGAATGCTATTTCCTCCTTCCCAAGTGCTCCAAGAATCCCCGTTGCTTTTATCTACAAACATAGTTTTAACTGCACAGGCAGTATTATTACCCTCTAAGAAGAACAACAATGTGGCACCACTCCAGTGGTTTGCATTATTGACATTGGTTTGCTTAAGGCTCATTAAATACTCAGGTCCGTTGGTACCCTTATTGTTTTGGGTTTGGCCATCTTTTTTAAACCAAATAGAAATGGTAAAGCTCTGCGCTGTGGTAGCCCAATCATTTGGCTTAGCATATTTTACAAACTTTCGGTTAGCTCCCTGTAAAGCCTTACCACTTACACCATCAGTGGAATTGAGTGGATTTTCAGAAGCAAAACTTGCTTTGATGCTATCTACAGCATTCATTAAAGAATTGCTGGTGGTACCATCAAAAGCGGCATAGAACTTCAGTGGTCCGCCGGGTGTATTGCTATCCTTTGGATAATCGCCCAACGCAGGACGATCCATTTTTTGACAACCGGCCAATACCAGCAACGATACAGAAGCGGTAAGCAATCCGGCTGTGAGTTTATTCATTTTCATTGGTTCATTTTTTTGTGAGCATTCAAGAAAAGTGAAACAAGTAACGGATGCAGCTTGCAGCAACCGCTACTTGTTCTATCAGTTGCTTATTGCCATTCAGGATTCTGGACGAGTTTGCCGCCGCTGTTGTCAATTGCTTGCTGAGGAATTGGATAGAAGCGGTGCTTGTTGGTATAACCAGCTGAGCCCAACACGTTGGTAGCAATGCCCCAACGAACCAGGTCGAAGAAGCGGTCGCCTTCCAGCGCCAGCTCTACGCGGCGTTCCTGACGGATAGCATTGCGCATTTGAGCCTGACTTTGGAATACCACTTTTGGCAGAATAGCGTTGTCGCCGGCACGGGCCCGTGAACGTACTCTTTCCAGATAGGTTTCAGCCAAAGCGCCGTTGCCGGTTTCGTTGGCAGCTTCTGCAGCCATCAGCAATACATCGGCCAGACGCAATACACGCTGGTTAATCCAACCACCCTGACGGTTGCCGGTAAATGTTTGCTGGCTTGGTTCCGGATATACTTTCTTGTTCCAGTACTTACGAGGAATGGTGGGGAAATCGGGCAATACTTTTCCATACAAGCCATCTGGCTGACCGCTGAAGAGGATGGTTGCATTTTTGCGGGGATCGCCTGTTTCGAAGGCATCCACCAGTTCTTGTGTTGGTGTATTCCAACCCCAACCTAAATCCCAGTCGCCGCTACCACGTACACCTTGGTGTACAGCATTTGGCGCAGAATAGTTGTCGGCGTTGTTGGCACCAATGCTGGCCTGAATTTCGAAGATTGATTCGCTGTTGTTTTCACCGGCGGTAGTCCAAATGCCGGCAAAGCTGTTAGTAAGTGCATACTCTCCAGAGTTGATAACTGCCTGAGCCAATGTTAAACCCTGTGCCCAGCTGCTGCGGGCCAAATAGGTTTTGGCATGCAGTGCCTGTGCAGCACCTTTTGTAAGGCGGCCAGGAAAGCGGCTTGAACCTGCGGCATTCTTCCAGTTGAGTGGCAAATTGGCTGCGGCAAATTGCAGGTCGGCATCAATCAACGCATAGATTTCTGCTACAGAAGCTTTCGGACGTTGTGCGTCGATAGCACTATACACACGGAAGTCGATTTTAGGCACTTCGCCAAATGTGCGAACCAGATCGAAATAGGCGAATGCACGGAAGAAACGGGCTTCGGCACGGTTAATTTGCGATGCAGGATCATTGAGCTGCAAAGAGTCGGCAATTTGCAATGCCGTGTTGGCAGCACCAATCAGCGTATAGTGATGATCCCAATAAACAGTATTACTCCAATGGTCTTTTACGTACTGAAACTGATCGTAAATCACGCCCCAGTCGGCACCATCTGATGCGCTACTTCCTTTCTCGCTGTCATCGCTACGGAAGTTTTGTATGCCCAGCCAGGGAATGCCGCCAAAACCTTGCCCGGCAATATCACCATTGCGGATGGCTCCGTAGAGGCCATAAATCTGGCCTTCGAGGCCACCTTGATTGAGGTCTTCTAGTGTGGCCGAGAGAGGCTTGCGGTCCAGGAACTTGTTGCAAGCACCCAGCAATAAACCCATAGCAAGCACTACAACCAGGTAGCTCCCCTTTTGAATTCTTTGTTTCATATGCTGTGTTTTATTGACTTATTTAAAAGTTTACGTTGATACCACCGGTTACTACCATTGGCATTGGGCTGTTACCGTTGTCTATACCAAATGATGTGGGTGAACCACCGTATTCAGGTGTATAACCAGAATTGCGCTTCCAGGTTTTCAAGTTCTGCGCATTCACAAATACACGGAACGATTTGATTTTGGCTTTGGCCAGCAAAGCTGGGCTAAAGTTGTAACCAATCTGGATGTTGCGCAAACGCAGGTAGCTACCATCTTCAATACCATACGTGCTTGGCAGGCGGTTGATGGCACGGTTGGCACCCAGTGCAGGATCCCAATTGCTGGTGCCTTCGCCATGCCAGCGGTTCAGCTTAAATGCAGGATAGTTGAAGGTAGTAAATGGCAGTTCTGAGCTACCCCAATAGCGGTAAATTTCGTTGCCATATACACCATTCAGGTCTACATTAAAATCGAAGCCTTTGTAATTCAGATTGATAGATGCACCATACATAAAGTCAGGTGTGGGGTTACCAATCATGGTACGGTCGGTAGCATCAATTTTGCCATCGCCATTTACGTCTTTGTATTTAAAGTCGCCGGGGCCATACTCATAACCTACCACTGTGGGCGAAGCCAGTTTGTCGGCATAGCTCTGGTACAAACCTTCTACTACATAACCATAGAAGTAACCAATGGGGAAACCTACTTCGGTTTGGTTGGGGCGTTCTTCGCTGGCGGCCAGTTTGAAGGCAATGTCACCCATTTTGTTGCTGAAGGTGGTGAGGTTACCACTCACATTCAGCGTGAAGTCTTTGCCGAATGTATGGTTGTAGCTGGCTACAAATTCAAAACCCTTGTTGCTCAGTGTACCAATGTTGCTCAGGCGCTGACGGTTGTTACCATCTGGTACCAGGCTCAGCAGGTCGTTGGTGGTTTTGCTGTAGTAAGCGGCTTCTACATGCAGGCGGTTTTTCAGCATGTTGAATTCAAGGCCAACTTCTTTTGCATCTACACTTTCCCAACGCAGGTTAGGATCTACGTTGTAAGCCAAAGAGTAGGCAGGAGCAATCAAATCGCCAAACACAGCGGTGTTGCCGGTTTGCAGTGCAGGGTAAGCGGGGTAGTCAAACCCATAAGTGTTCTGCACACCCAATACACCCCAACTGGCTTTCAACTTCATGAAGTCGAAGATGTTCTGTTGTTCAAAAAACTTCTCTTTACTGATATCCCAGGCAGCACCTACGCTGTAAAAATCTTGCCACTGCTGGTTTTCGGGGCGCCATGCAGAGCTACCATCTTTACGGAAAGAAGCATTCAGCATGTATTTGCCCTGGTAGTTGTACAACAAACGGATAAGACCAGATACAGTAGCACGTTCTGTTTGGCCAGAAGAGCTACGACGAGAAGCTAGGTCTACAAAACCGTTATTGATGTACCAGAAACGCTTATCGTTAGGAATGGGGTCGCCGCTGGCAGCCTGGCTGGCATTGGCATTCAAGCCTCGGTACTCATTGTAATAAGTAGTAAAGCCACCCATAGCAGTCAGGCCATGGTCACCAAAGTTTTTCTTGAAAGTGAGGATGTGATCCTGCTGGAATTTCTTCCAGTTTTCACTGTTCTGATAAACAGAAGTGAGGCGGTTATTGCGATCCACAAAAGTGGTGTTGCCCAACTCAGGGTTGTATGTATAAATGATGGGATTGTAACCACGGCTGCTCAGGTCGCTCATGTCGCCATACAATGTAGTTCTCCAATTGAAATTTTTCAGGAAGTTCCAATCGAAAAATACACTGGCCACCATACGGTTTTCGTAGCGCAATTCTTTATCCCACTTGTTTTCGAGGTTCATGAGTGGGTTGCTGATTTGGGCATTCTGAATGGCCAGTTCGCTGTACACACCCAGTGCATCGTTGTATGGAGTGGTGATAGGCAATACACGGCGGGCATCGTACAGCAAACCATTAGCAGAGCTGTAAGGGTTACGCTGACGGATACCGTTTAAAGTAAAGCCCAATTTCAGGTTTTTGGTTACCCGAAATTCATCGTTGATGTTGAACATAATCTTCGACAGCTGCTCATGTTTTACAATACCTTGATCCATGGTAAAACCAATGCCCATGTAAAACTTGTTCTTGTCGGTGCTGGCACTTACGCTCAGGTTGCTGGTGCTAAACTGTGCAGTGCGGGTCATTACATCAATCCAGTCTGTGTTACCCGTCCATGGGCCATAGTTGAAGCGCTGGTTGGCAGGAACACCAATGTTGGCTTGCTCTTCATCAAACAGCATTTTAAAACCTTCGGCATCCACCATGTCAATTTTATCAACCAGCTTTTTGAAGCCGTAGGTAGTATTGAAGTTCACATTGATTTGACCAGCCTTGGCTTTTTTGGTAGTGATGGCGATAACACCAGTAGCACCACGGGCACCGAAGATGGCGAGTGAAGAAGGATCTTTCAACACTTCGATAGACTCAATATCGTTGGGGTTGAGGAAGTTGATGTTATCGTTCCAGATACCATCTACTACATACAGCGGCTTAATACCACCAATACTTACGGTACCACGAATACGGATATCGGGTTCCTGACCGGGCGTACCAGAGTTTACCACACTCAAACCGGCTACTTTACCTTGCAGCGAAGCAACAGGGTTTACGTTGGGTTTGTCGGCTACGTCTTTACCGGCAATTTTCACGATAGAACCGGTGAGGTCTCTTTTGCTGGCGGTACCATAACCAATTACCACTACTTCGTTGAGGCCGCTGGCAGCTACCACCAGGCTTACCGCAAAATTGGTACGACCATTTACTGAAATTTCTTGTGTAGCAAACCCTACGGCTGAAATCACCAATACATCTTTTTCATCAACAGAAATGGAGAAGTTACCTTCTGCATCGGCAGCGGTACCGCTTTTGGTACCTTTAATTAATACAGATGCGCCGGGCACGGGTTTGCCATCGGCGTCGGTAATTTTACCGCGAACCGTTTGCGGGGCTGGTGCTTCAAATTCTTCGCTGGAGAGCACAATCAGTTCGCCATCGAGCATTTTGTAGCTAATGCCTGTGCCGGCAAAAATTTGGTTGAGCACGGTTACCAACAGTTCGTTGTTGGCATTCAGGGTAATTTTTCCTGTGTTTTTCAGTACGGTTTGGTTGTATAAAAACCGGTACTGGCTTTTCTTTTCAATTTGCTGCAGCGCCTGCTTCATTTCGGCCGATTCCAACTTAATGGAGATACGCTTTTGCGCAAATCCGTCGGCATAAGCATGCAGAGAGGCAAACAGCATCAAAGCAACAATCATTTTCATAGCAAGCAGCGTTTTAACCAAAAGGGATCGCCTGCCCTTTGTTTGCAGTTGTTGGTGTACTTTCATGTCGTAATTAAAATGGAGGTTTATCAATAGCAGAGCATCGCATTACCTGGCGGGTCTACAGTGTTCTGCAAAAGCTTTCTGTTTTTACTGCCGGGGGGTAATGTTGGCGCATTGCTCCCCGTTTTTTTGTTGTTCCGGTTAGCCGGTATCGAATTGTGCGGTGGTTTTCATAAGCAAGCTATTTGGTGGTTTTGAAAATAACAACGGAGTTGCCGTTGATGGTATACTTAAAAGGAGAAGCCAGTTGCATGGCTTCCAGTGCCTGTGCCACGGTTTCATTTTCAAAGCGGCCGGTAAAGCGCATTTTTTCTAATTGCTGATGGGCAAACACGATTTCGATGCCATACCAGCGTTCCATTTTATCGGCTACTTCTCTAAAAGATTCATCGGCAAAAGCCAAAGTATTGTTTACCCAGGCTGTTTCTACAGGAAAAGTTTCATCTGGCTTTACCACCAGTTGTTTCATCACCGGTATTTGCACGGCAGGTGCTACGCGGTTTTGCTTTTGCATGGCATTGGCAACTGTGGCGGCGTTGGTTTGGTTGATGCCCCCATCGTCGGTCACTACCAGCTTATCGCTTGGCTTAAGAAAATAAGTTTTATCGGGGCTGCTGTTCAGCGTTACTTCTACTTTGCCGTGCAGCAGGCTGGTTTCCGAACGGGTTTCGTTGGGGTAAGCCCTTACATTGAATACCGTACCGGTTACTTTAATCTTGATTTTGGAAGTATGGATGTAAAATGGAACCTCTTTGTTGGGCTTTACATCAAAATAGGCCTCACCGCTGAGGGTTACATCGCGGCTGCTTACGCCAAAGTCGTTGCCATAGGTAAGCTTGCTATCGGCATTGAGCCAAACCTGAGTACCATCGGGCAGTACCACTTTGCTGCGGGAGCCCGGCCGGGTAGATACCTGATTGGCCTTGGCCATGGCGGGTTCTTCCAACACATGACCAGCAGGCGAATTACTAAACCAAACCGCGGCGATGATTGCGGCGGCGGCGGCAGTGGCGGCTATCCAGGTAGCAGGCCTGCGCAACCAACGAACCGGGGCCGCAGCGGTAGCAACGGGTTCTTCGGCTTCTTGTACCGGCCATTCAAAGTCATATCCTTGCGATTGAATTTTTGCTGCCAGTTGGCTAAAGTCGCTATCTGTTGGGGTAGAAATTTCTGAAGGGGTTACCCAGACTGTTTCGAGTGCCGCCAATTCATCGTACAGCTCAGGCTTGCTGCTGAGCAGCTCGTTGAGCTCACGGGTTTCAACATCAGTTGCTTCTCCCGTTAGTTTTTTGGCATAAAGGAACCAGATTCGGTTTTCCATAGGTCAGGCAATGTGGGTATAGACAAGACTTTCGGCTCAATCCCCCAAAGACGGCAAAATTTTTTTGAAAAAAAACAGGTTGCTTCAAATGTGCGGCCCACTACTCCTGCTCATGCAGGCTTTTTCACTGTTTTGGTACGGGCAGGTGCAAACTGGCGGAGTGCCACACCAATTTTTCTTACGGCAATAGCCAGCTGATTCTCCACTGTCTTGGGCTGTAGGTGCAATAACTCGGCTACTTCTTTTTGCTTAAGCCCGTCTTCTTTTACCAGCTTAAAAATGATTTTGCATTGGGTGGGCAGCTCTTCTACCGCCCAGGCTATTTGTTGTTGCAGCTCCGCCGTCATCATAAGCTGGGCGGGGCTGGCATTAAAAGCGGCTATTTCTACCTGCAAGTCATCCATTTGCAAGGTTTGATGCTTTCTATCTACACGAAGGTAGTTGAGGCTCACATTGCGGGTGGCTATGTAGAGGTAGAGTTTCAGGTTCTGGATGTGATCGAGGGTTTTACGCTTTTGCCACACTCTTACAAAAACATCGGATACAACTTCTTCTGCAGCTTCTTTTTGCAGGCAAATGGTTTTGGCAAACTGTACCAGCTTCGGCTGTAGGCGCAAAAACAGTTCTTTGTAGGCCTGTTGGTCTTCAAAGGCTGCAATTTTATGCTGCAGTTCAGAAAGATGAAGGTGCTCGTACATTCGTTCGCAATCGTTGCCGTAAAAATAGCTGCATTCTGCACATTCGTACACTTGATTTATATCAGGTTTTGCTCACAGCTGGTGCATTGCTTTGTTTCTTGCTTTATAACTAACTGTTATTGAGCAGTTTGCAATTGCAACATTTTTTTAAAATCTTTTTTTAACAGGCTAACTGCTTGCAGGTCAATAAGCTTTTTCCTCGTGCATTTACCAGCCAAACTACCGATTGGGAACCGTTTCTTACCATCCAATGCAGCTCCCTTTCGCAGGCAAGGCGTATTGAAAAGCACATCAAAAACCAAAAAAGCAGCCGATACATCCGCCACCTCGCTGCTTACCCCGAAATGATACAGAATCTGCTACTCCGCTTTCCGTAAATCTCCTACATTTGCCGCCGCAGAATCATCACTGCCAGGACTCTTAGCTCATCCCGATAGCTATCGGGAGGTTAGAGCGGCTGACTCACCCTTCTCAAATTACCCACTCATTTTCTTTATGGCTGTTGTCTACATTCTCTTCAGCCCTTCCATACAAAAATTTTATACCGGCAGTTCCGAATATCCCAACGAGGTGCGGCTTCAGGAGCATCTCAAAAAAATATTTCCTGGTGCATTTACCAGCCAAACTACCGATTGGGAAACGTTTCTCGCCATCCAATGCAACTCCGTTTCGCAGGCAAGGCGTATCGAAAAACACATCAAAAACCAAAAAAGCAGCCGATACATCCGCCACCTGGCAGCTTACCCTGAAATGATACAGAATCTGCTGCGCCGCTTTCCGTAAATCTCCTACATTTGCCGCCGCAGAATCATCACTGCCAGGACTCTTAGCTCAGGTGGTTAGAGCGGCTGACTCATAATCAGCGGGTCGGGGGTTCAAGTCCCTCAGAGTCCACCACCAATACGAAAGCAGTTGGCTACCAGCACAGCGGGGCAACTGCTTTTTTATTATAAGTAAGAAATAATAACCAACAACAGGCGCAGGCCGCCGGAGTTTTATTGTTGAAAGTTTGCCCGCTACCCGGGATATTTGCACTGCATTTTGCAACAGGGTAGCCCGTTCTTTTAACGAATAGTTTTGGCCCCCCCTGCTACCTTAGCCACCTTTAATAATAGTTATGCGGATTCTGACCGTTCTTTTAGCCCTTTTGTGTACACAAGCAGCTACGGCACAAACCTCGCCAGCTGATTCTGCAGCCAAAGCAAAAGCTGCTGCCAAAAAAAAGTTTGACTACAACAAACTCAATTTAAAAAACCGGGCCAACGACCATTTTATGTTTCAGGCCGGTTACGATGGCTGGGCCGGCAAGCCCGACAGCATTCAAACCTCCGGCTTTAGCCGCCACCTGAATGTGTATGTAATGATGGATATGCCTTTTAAAACAAACCCGCAGTGGAGCGTTGGCATTGGCGCAGGTATTGGTAGCAGCAATATGTTTTTCGAAAAAACAGATATCCGCCTTACCAGCACTGCTACATCTAAAACGGCGGCCTTCAGAAACGTGGCAGATACCAACCACTTTAAAAAGTACAAACTCACCAATGTGTGGGCCGAAGCACCGGTAGAATTGCGCTGGGTAAAAAACCCGGCCAACCCAAACAAGAGTTTGAAAATAGCCATTGGTGCTAAAGTAGGTACCATGATTAGCGGTTACACCAAGGGTAAAAATCTGCAGTCAGCCTCGGGCAACTCTGTGTATGGCAATAAATACAGCATGAAACTGAAAGAACGTGCTTTTTTCAACAGCACCCGCCTGGCAGGAACCCTTCGGGTGGGTTACGGTGCTCTCAGCTTGTATGGTGCTTTTCAGGTTACCGGTTTGTTTAAAGAAGGTGCCGGCCCCGAAGTATATCCATACAGTGTGGGCATTTGCATTGCAGGCTTGTAATTTCTTTCCCTCCAATATCTTATTCGGAAATAAAACCTTGCCTCACGGTAAGGTTTTATTTTTGCCATCTTATACCATCGTATTTTGATAGAAAAGAAACAAATACAGGAAGCTGAAACCGCCATTTTGGTGGGCCTCATTCATCAGCACCAAACAGAAACGCAAACCAAAGAGTACCTGGATGAGTTGGCTTTTTTGGCCGAAACAGCCGGGGCAAAAGCCATTAAGCGTTTTTGGCAAAAGCTGCCCCACCCCGATAAGGCCACATTTGTAGGCAAGGGCAAGCTGGAAGAAATAGGCACGTACGCCAAACTCAAAGGCGCCGACCTCCTCATTTTTGACGATGAACTAAGCGGCTCACAAATCAGCAATATTGAAAAAGCAACCGGTGTAAAAACCATTGACCGCAGCGATTTGATCCTCGACATTTTTGCCCGCAGGGCCAAAACCGCCCAAGCCCGTGCTCAGGTAGAACTGGCCCAATACCAATATCTGCTGCCCCGACTGCGTGGTATGTGGAAACACCTCGAAAGGCAAGGGGGTGGCATTGGAACACGTGGACCCGGTGAAACAGAAATTGAAACGGACCGTCGTATTGTGCGGGACAAAATTTCGCTGCTCAAAAACAAACTGAAAGAATACGATAAGCAGGCATTTACCCAACGCAAAGAACGGGGTGAATTTATACGCGTAGCATTGGTAGGCTATACCAACGTGGGCAAAAGCACCATTATGAACCTGCTGAGTAAAAGCGAAGTATTTGCTGAAAACAAACTCTTTGCTACTCTCGATACCACTACCCGAAAAGTAGTGTTTGAAAACACGCCGTTTCTACTCAGCGATACCGTTGGTTTCATTCGCAAACTGCCGCACCACCTGGTAGAAAGTTTTAAGAGCACCCTCGATGAAGTGCGGGAAGCCGATGTGCTGCTGCATGTGGTAGATGTGGGTCATCCGCAATATGAAGACCAATACAATGTGGTAAACAAAACCCTGCAGGATTTGAATGCCCACGACAAGCCAGTCATCACAGTTTTCAACAAGCTGGACCTCTACGAGAAAAATACCTTTGACGAGTGGCTGGATGATGAAATAAAGCAACAGCTGCTGAAAGATCTCGAAGCCCGCTGGCAACGTGAAACGCATTACAACGCAGTATTTATAGCTGCCTTGGAAAAAAGAAACGTTGAAGGGTTGCGTAAATCTATTCTCGATAAAGTACGGCATCACTACGCTGTCCGTTATCCGTACAAAACCAACTTTTACTAAGCTGTATTTGCTTCAGCAAACAAGGCTGATAATCCGGTTTTATTTTTATCGTTGCTCATGAGCACACTATTGGTTTGTACCAGGTGCAGCCAGCATGTTTTTTGCGCAGCATGTTGCTGTAGCAGTTGCATCATTTGAGCAATCGTAACATCGTAGCCAGCCACCAGCAGCAATGCAGTGTCGTTATCACTGGCATCATCTTTCCAATGAATGGGTATCAACTGTTCGTTGATACGTAAAAACAATGGCTTTGCTACCATAGGTGGCCAGCCAATGGCATGCCACACCACCGTGGCAGGCACTTCTTGCTGAGTCAATTTTTTACCCAATATTCTTCCCACCGCACTGATGCCAGCACGTGTGCTGATGCCCAAATACAACAAACTCCGATACAAGAAAGCGCCACTGCCCTGAAAATGCTTTTGCACAAACAACTGCATAGCCTGATAAAACACCCGCACATAGTTCATGCTTCCTTTGGCGGTACTTTCTCCTTTGAAATGAATGATAGCGGCATCGGCAAAGTAAGCATTGTAAAAACCGGCTTGTTTGATGCGGTAGCTCAGGTCAATGTCTTCGCCATACATGAAGAATTTTTCATCGAACCCGCCTATCGCATCGAGCACAGATTTACGCACCAGCATATAAGCGCCGGCCAACACATCTACTTCGGCAGTTGTGTGCTGTGGCAAATGCCCCATGTAGTAGCGGGCAAAGCGTGGCGATGTTGGAAAGAGTTTGTACAAACCCAGCTGCTTGTACAAGCTGGTAGCCGGCGATGGAAAGCCTCGTTTTGACTCTGGCAAAAAACGACCGGCACCATCCAGCATTTGAATGCCCAGCCCGCCACAGCGTGGATGTACCTGCATATACGCAACAGATGTTGACAGCGCATCTTCTGCCACAATGGTATCGGGATTGAGAAAGAGTACATACTCACCTTTGCAGCGCCACAAAGCATCGTTATTGGCACAGGCAAAACCAATGTTGTGTGCTTTGGCAATAAACGTTACTTCCGGAAAAAGCGGCTGCAGGTAAGCTACACTGCCATCATCGCTGTTGTTGTCTACCACAAAAATTTCGGCTTGCAGGTGTTTGGTAGCCAGCCGTAGCGAAGCCAGGCATTGCTCTGCAAACAACCGCACTTTGTAGTTGACGATGATGATACTCAGTTGCATACGAAATGTAGGCAGCAAGGTTAGTTAATTATACGCAATTGCCCCCTGCTGTGGCAAGGATACCTGCGGCAATACGTTTACTTTTGCCCCCATGTTAGCACAAGTACTGAAAGAAGCTGTGACTGCCGGAGCAGCACAATTAACATATTACTTCAACAATCCGGAACTGAAGACAGCGTATAAAGAAGGTGGCGTAAACGATCTGGTAACCGAAGCCGATCATGCTGCAGACAAAGCGATTATTGAAGTGATTCGGTCTTATTACCCCGACCATTTTATTTTGAGTGAAGAAACGGGCAATGTAGCTACCGACAGCGAATACAAATGGATCATTGACCCAATTGATGGCACCATCAATTTTGCGCAGGGCATTCCGCTTTGCTGTGTGAGCATTGGTCTCGAAAAAAATGGTGAAATGATGATGGGTGCAGTATATGCACCCATCCTGAATGAATTCTTTTTTGCAGAAAAAGGAAAAGGCGCCACGCTGAACGATAGCCCCATTCATGTGAGCAGCAGAAAGGACGTACTGCATGCCTGTTTGGTTACAGGTTTTCCTTACACGTATATCAACGATGCCAACGGACCGCTTGAATGTTTTGAACGTTTTATTCGCAGAGGTATACCGGTGCGCCGCCTCGGTAGTGCGGCTATTGATTTGTGCTGGGTGGCAGCTGGCCGGTTCGATGGTTTTTACGAACACAAACTCAATGCCTGGGACAGTGCAGCAGGCTGGCTGATAGTTGAAGAAGCCGGTGGTAAAGTCACCAATATGGAAGGAGAAACATACAATCCCTATAAGCCCCGCATTGTAGCCACAAATGGCATTATTCACGATGAATTGCTGCAATGGTTGAAAGGCAATGTACCTGCGTAAGGACGAAGTGAGAAGTACGAAGTAGGAGGTAGGAGATACGAAGTGGGATACCATTTGTAACTTGGTGACATTTCAGTATTCAAAACACACACTATGCCAGCTACAAACCTCATTCAAAGGATGTTTCAATATGCCGTTGATGTTGCACAACTTACCCAAGCACTCCCCTACACAGCAATCAATAAAGTATATAATGCTCAAATCATAAGGTGTTCTTCGTCAGTGTATGCAAATTACAGGGCTGCTCAAAGGGCGAAGTCATCAGCAGATTTTATACATAAACTAAAAATAGTAGAAGAAGAATGCGATGAAACAATCGGCTTTTTGACTTTGTTGAAATCATTCAATCCAACAATGGTAACCCGCATCAACGAATTGATTCAAGAAGGTGACGAACTGCTACGCATTATAGTAGCTTCTATCAACAGCATGAGAAAAAAAATATCCAATCAAAAATAATCCCACATAAAATTTCAAATGATGAAGACAAGTAATCAAGTGTAACCACTTCGTACTTCGTACCTCGTCATTCTAACCTATAGTAATATGGAACGAACAGAAGTAAATACACTCGGTGAATTTGGTTTGATTGACCACCTCACCCGCAACAACGAAACCAAGCAAGCTTCAACACTGCTGAGTGTGGGCGATGATGCCGCCGTGATTGATCACTTTGGCAAGCAAACGGTCATCAGTACCGACCTGTTGGTTGAGGGTGTGCATTTTGATTTGATGTACACACCGCTCAAACACCTCGGCTACAAAAGCATCGTGGTTAATCTGAGTGATATTTATGCTATGAATGCCACGCCTACACATGTTACCGTAAGCATTGCCTTCAGCAATCGCTTTAGTGTAGAAGCACTCGATGAATTGTACGAAGGCATGTATGCTGCCTGCGAAAAATACAATGTAGACCTCATTGGCGGCGATACTTCCACGTCACCCAAAGGTTTGGTGATAAGTGTAACCGCTGTAGGCGAAGTAACGCCCAACGAATTTGTGACGAGAAGTGGTGCTAAAAAAGGCGACCTCATTTGCGTAAGCGGCTGCCTCGGTGGTGCATACCTTGGCCTTACCCTATTGGAGCGGGAGAAGAAGATTTTTCTGGAAAGCCCCGGTGTGCAACCCGACCTTGAAAACGAAGCCTACATCGTTGGTAAGCTCCTGAAGCCTGAAGCAAGAAAAGATGTGATAGAATGGCTGGCCGAAAACAACATTAAGCCTACCAGCATGATGGATGTAAGCGATGGCCTGAGCAGTGAAGTATTGCACATTTGCAAACAAAGCCAATGCGGTGCAGTACTGTACGAAGAAAAAATACCGGTACACAACGATGCCCGTCAGTTTGCATACAAACTGGAACTTGACCCAACCGCTTGTGCACTAAGCGGTGGCGAAGACTACGAATTACTCTTCACCATTGACCAAAGTGATTATGAAAAAATGGTGCTGAACGAAGAAGTGAGTGTAATTGGTTACATCACCGAGCCGGAGAAAAAACCAACCATCATTACTAAGGGCGGCAACACCTACGATTTGATTGCGCAGGGTTGGCAGCATCAATAATTCAGGTTCACTTTTATTGTATACATCTACATGCGTTCCTATCGTTGGATTATCATCGCATTCACAGTGGTGGCCAGTATCTACTGGACCAAAACCTTGCTCATTGACGGGCAGGATGAAGTCAGCATTTACGACTTTCCTAAACAACTGGAAGAAGAACGCAGCTCATGCATTGTGTATCCCGTTGATGGCACATCGATGGAGATATATGCACTAACGAAAACTGCAGCCGAAGAAGACCGGTTGTATTTAATGGCCAAAGACATTGACGTAACCATTCCTCCCAGGTATCATGTACTGAAAGACAGTGGTTATGTATTGCAAGTGTTTGGCCAATACTATCACGGCAAAGGCATACCTGCACAGTATATGTATGTGCAGCCCAAGCCACCCCGGCTGCGGGTGTTTCTGTACGATTCTGTTGCGTTGATTCGTCAATAATTAATGCAGTACCGACGATAGAAATGCCTTGGTAGCAGCGGTTACATCTGCCGCTCCATCCAGTGATTTGATGAAAGCACTACCAATGATGGCACCATTGCTGTATGCTGCAGCTGCTTCAAAGCTGGCCTTGTCTTTTACGCCAAAACCTACCAGCACGGGATTGCGCAACTGATACGATTGCAAACGCTGCAAATATTCCTGCACCGGCGAAAAGGCTTTATCGCCGCCGGTGGTGGAAGAGGAAGAAACGGCATACAAAAAGCCACTGCTCAGGCTATCCAGTTTTTTGATGCGTTCTTCCGATGTTTCGGGTGTTACCAGGAAAATAAAATCGAGGCCATATTGTTTGATGATGGCACCATATTCCGTTTCAAATTCGTACTCCGGCAAATCAGGCAAAATCAATCCATCTACACCCACTGCTGCGGCATCCGCACAAAACTTTTCGAAGCCATACTGCAATACCGGATTCATGTAGCCCATCAAAATGACTGGAACGGACACGGAGCTACGCAGGTCCTTCAGCTGGGCAAAAAGTGTTTCAATGGTCATACCGTTGGCAATGGCAATGCTGCTGCTGTGCTGTATCACCGGGCCATCGGCCAATGGATCGCTGTAGGGCATGCCGAGCTCAATGAGGTCGGCACCATTGGCTTCCAAAGCCTGCATGATGGTAAGGGTATCATTCAGATTGGGATAACCAGCGGTTACGTATACGTTGAGTACGTTGTGTTGCTTGCGTTGGAAGAGAGAATCTATTCTGCTCATGATTTCATTTTTTACCACAGAGGAAATAGAGTTCTCACGGAGTAGCACTGTGTTCCTCTGTGAACACCTCCGATTCCTCTGTGGTTTGTATCAATTACATGTGGTTCATATACGTTGCCAAATCTTTATCGCCGCGGCCACTCAGGCAAATCACCAACACGTCTGTGGCCGACAATTGCAGTTGATCAATCACCGCAAACGCATGAGCGGTTTCCAGTGCGGGGATAATGCCTTCTGTTTTAGCCACATGAAACGCCGCTGCCAAAGCTTGCTTATCGGTAGCACTCAGGAAGATGCCGCGATTGGTATCGAAAAGGTTGGCATGCATGGGGCCGATGCCGGGATAATCGAGGCCGGCTGAAATGCTGTGTGGTTCTACCACTTGCCCATCGGCGGTTTGCATCAACAGGCTTTTGCTGCCATGCAAAATACCGGTTGTACCGAGTGCAGTAGTGGCAGCACTCATGCCTGAGTTTACACCATGACCCGCAGCTTCTACTGCTACAATTTTTACAGCTGGTTCATCAACAAAATGATAGAAGGCGCCTGCAGCATTGCTACCACCACCTACACAGGCCATTACATGCGTAGGCAGTTCGCTACCAGTTTTGGCTTTCAGTTGCTGGCGTATTTCTTCGCTGATGACGCTTTGAAAACGAGCTACCATATCGGGGTAAGGATGTGGTCCTACCACACTGCCAATGATGTAATGCGTATCGTTGGGATTGTTGATCCAGTCGCGGATGGCTTCGTTGGTGGCATCTTTCAGCGTTTTGCTGCCAGATGTAGCGGGTACTACTTTAGCACCGAGCATTTTCATGCGGGCCACGTTGGGTGCCTGACGTTCGATGTCTTTTTCGCCCATGTACACAATGCATTCCAACCCTTTGAGGGCACACACAGTGGCGGTGGCTACGCCATGCTGACCGGCGCCGGTTTCGGCAATGATGCGCTTTTTGCCCAGCCGCTGTGCCAGCAAAATCTGGCCCACGGTATTGTTGATTTTATGTGCCCCGGTGTGGCACAAATCTTCCCGCTTGAGGTAGATAGTTGCGCCAAATTCTTTGCTCAGGCGTTCGGCCAAAAACAAAGGCGTAGGACGGCCCACATAATCACGAAGCAGTTGCTGAAATTCTTTTTGAAATGCTACCTCGTACATAATATCGAGGTAGCGGGTACGCAGCTCTTCCACATTGCGGTGCAGCATTTCGGGAATGTATGCACCACCAAACTTGCCGTAGTACCCCTGCGCATTGGGTTGTTTGTATGAAGTTGTCATCGTTATTTTATTTTTACCACGGAGGAAGCGGAGGTATTCACAGAGTACCGCAGTGTTCTCTGTGTGTACTCCAACTCCTCTGTGGTTATTTTCTCAATTATGCACTGCAGTTGAAGTGAGTGACACAACGAAGATGCCACCTGCACCACTGCTGGTATCAAAATGCTTTTATGTCGTTATAAAACTGGCTCACTTTGCTCATGTCTTTTACGCCGGGGCTGGTTTCGAATTTGCTGTTGACATCGAGGGCAAACAGTGCTTTGGCAGCAGGCTCCTGCATAAATGCATGTACGTCTGCTACGTCATCAGGGCCAATGCCACCGCTTAAAAAATAGGGCTTGCCTACGTTTACGTTTTTCAGCAAATCCCAGTTGAATTTTTTGCCGGTGCCGCCGTACGGATTTTCAGCACCTTGTGTGAGTGGTTTTGTGTCGAACAAAAACATATCGCACATGTCCATGTAGTCACGAATCTTGTACGCTACGTTGTCGTTTTCAGCAATGCGAAAGGCTTTGACAACAGAAATGTAGTCGGCAATTTTTTCGCAGAACTTAGGTGTTTCATCGCCATGCAGCTGCACCAGTTGCAGTCGGCATTCATCCACCATGTGTTTTATTTCGTCTATGCTGGCATTGACAAACACACCAACCTTGTTGATGGTTTTAAAACTTTTGATTTGAAGCGTAGTCATGTGGCGCAACGCATAGCGGGGGCTTTTGGGATAGAAAATGAGGCCGCCAAAAGTGACGTCCATTTTTTCCAGCGCATCCATTTGCGCAGGTTCTGTCATGCCACATACTTTTAATCTCATACCGATTCGTGTAGTTGATTGAATTGGTTTACGAATTCGGCAAAGGCAATCGCAGGATCGGCTTGCTTCATAAAATACTCTCCAATCAAAAACCCATCGAAGCCGTGCTGCTTCAAATATACAGCAGCCTCGGCACTGTGAATGCCGCTTTCGGCAATGCGCAATTTATGGGCAGGCAATGCATTGGCCATCCTGATGCTATGGTCAAGATTGACTTCAAAATTTTTAAGGTTGCGGTTGTTGATGCCCACCATATCCACCGCTTCGCATACATGTGCCAGTTCGTCTTCGGCATGCAGTTCCAACAACACTTCCAGGCCAATGCTTTTGGCTTCTTCGGCCAGCTCCTGCACCTGTGTGGGTGTGAGGATGGCGGCAATCAATAAAATCAAATCGGCGCCGTAGGCTTTGGCTTCGTGCAACTGGTAAGCGTCAATTGTAAAGTCTTTGCGCAGCAATGGGCAATCTACCAAAGATGCTGCAGTGGCTATATCTTGCAGGCTGCCGCCAAAAAAATCAGTGTCGGTGAGTACGCTGATGGCAGCTGCTTGTTGGCTGCAATAACCAGGAACAATTTGTGCTACAGCAGCGCCTTCTTTTATCCAGCCTTTGCTGGGCGACTTACGCTTGAACTCAGTAATCACCGCTGGCTGTGCACCACTGCGAATGCGCTGCGCCGCAGACACACATGGCTGCTGATAAGCAGGCATGCTTTGCAACTGCGACAGCGGTGCCTGCTGCCTGGTCAGTGCCACTTCTTCGTGCTTGCGTTCAACAATGCGGTCTAAAATATTTTTCATTTACTGCAGGTTGATGAGGGTACCCAAACATTGTTTTGCCTTGCCGCTTTCGAGGCTGTCGACAGCAGCGAGATAGGCTTCATCGTAGCTGCTGTACTGGCCGGTGCAATGCAAGGCCATGGCGGCATTGGCGAGTACCACGGCGTTTTGAGCCCAGGTGCCTTTGCCCGAAATGATGTTGCGGAAAATGCGGGCCGCCGCTTCCACGGTGTCGCCACCATGTATGTCTTGCTGCATGACCAACCGCTTGCCCAACTGCTGTGGCGTCATCATAAATTCGCCTTGGTTAGTGAGTACTTTGGTGTCGTTGGTCAGCGATATTTCATCGTAGCCATCGAGGCTGTGGATGATGGTAAACGGTTTGCCGCCAAGTTGTAAAAAGTAGTTGTAAATGCGGGCCATTTCGAGGTTGTACACACCCACCAACTGGTACGCAGGGCGAGCAGGATTGACCATGGGTCCGAGCATGTTGTAAAAAGTACGAACACCCAAATTTTTACGAATGGGTCCTACCATTTTCAACGCCGGATGAAACATGGGTGCATGCATGAAGCAGATATTCGCTTCTTCTACTTCCCGTTTCAGCTTGGCATTGTCGTTGCTAAACTTGTACCCGAGTTGCTCCATCACGTTGCTGGCACCGCTAATGCTGCTGGCGCCGTAGTTGCCGTGTTTGGCCACTTTTTGTCCGGCACCGGCAACAATAAAGCAAGCCAGTGTAGAAATGTTGAACGTGTTTTTGCCATCGCCGCCGGTACCAACAATGTCTATCGTTTTGTGATCGCCCAAATCAACGGGCACACACAATTCGAGCAAGGCATCCTGAAAGCCCTGCAGTTCATCGATGGTAATGCTACGCATGAGGTACACGGTCATGAAAGCCGTTACTTCATGCTCGTTGTACAAGCCCTTGCCCACACCCAGCAGCACTTCATAGGCTTGCTGGCGGCTCAGGGTTTTATGTTCGAAAAGATGTAAAAGTGTTTTTTTCATAGACCCTCCTAAATCATCCCTAAAGGGAGGACTTTATACTGGTTGAATGATATGCTTGTTGAATGATTCATAAAGGTTTGTTCCGATCGTCGATTCACTTAATCCGGCATTCCCCCACCGGGGGCTAGGGGGTTCAACCAATTCCGCATAATCTGCTCCCCCAAAGGTGTTAGCACACTTTCAGGGTGAAATTGCACACTCTGCACATCGTAGGATTTGTGTTGCATGGCCATGATGAAACCGTGGTCGTCTTCTGCAGTAATCTCTAGTTCGGCTGGCAGTGTTTTTTTATCGACCACCCAACTATGATAGCGGCCTACATCAAAACTCTCCGGCATGCCGTTGAAGAGTTTGGCGTTTGTAGTAGTTACATGACAAGGCATGGCTACACCGTGGTACACTTCACTCAGGTTGATGAGGCTGCCGCCCAATGCCTGTGCAATGGCCTGATGCCCCAAACACACGCCCAGTATGCTTTTGCTGGCAGCGTAGGTTTTGATGAGGGGCAACAACAAACCGGCTTCTTCGGGTATGCCCGGACCCGGCGATAAAATGATTTTATCGTAGTCCTGCACCTTTTCCAACGGCAACTGATCGTTGCGGTGTACCTCTACTTTTTCGCCGGTGATGTACTCCACCAGATGCACCAGGTTGTAGGTGAAAGAATCGTAATTATCGAAAACTAAAATGCGCATGGTTGGGGTTTATTTTACAGCGTTTCAGCCAACTCAATGGCCATTTTCAAAGCGTTCAGTTTGTTGTTCACTTCCTGCAGTTCGTTTTCAGGCACACTCTTAGCCACCACACCGGCACCGGCCTGGCAGTAAAGAGTGTTGTTGCGGCTCATGAAAGTGCGAATCATGATGGCATGGTTAAACGAACCATCCAAACCAATGATGCCAATGGCACCGCCATAGTAACCACGCTGCGTAGGTTCCAGCGCATCTATCAGTTGCATGGCTTTGTATTTGGGGGCGCCGCTCAAGGTGCCGGCAGGAAAAGTATCGGCCATGATATCAAATGCTTTTGCCGCAGGCTTTACGGTGCCCGTTACTTCACTCACCAAGTGAATGACATGGCTGTAGTAATGCACTTTTTTATAGTCGCTTACATGCACATGATCAGCATGGCGGCTCAGGTCGTTGCGGGCCAAATCTACCAGCATCACATGCTCGGCATTTTCTTTGTCGTCTTTGGTCAATCGTTCTGCTTCGGCGGCATCAACTGTAGCATCGCCGGTACGTTTAAACGTGCCCGCAATTGGATGCACCACCGCTTTGCCTTGCTCACTAATGATGAGTTGACTTTCTGGTGAGGAACCGAACAACCGGTAATCGCCATAGTCAAAAAAGAACAAATACGGCGACGGATTGATGCTGCGCAAAGCCCGGTACACATTGAATTCATCGCCTCGGAAAGGCTGCGCAAAACGGCGACTCAATACAATCTGAAACACATCGCCCCGGTAGCAGGCCGCAATGCCTTTTTCTACATTGCTGATGTATTGCTCATTCGTCAGGTTGCTGGTTTCGGCGCCGGCTTTGGCAAAAGGATAGGTCGGCAAATCCTTGCTGTAGATAAACGATTCCAGCGATGCCAGTTCGCTTTCCAAACCCTTCACTTTGTTTTCGCAGATGTACATTTCATCTTTGAAATGATTGATGGCAATCACGTATTGATACAACCGGTACCGAAGCAAATTGCTGGCGGTAGTGCTTTCTTTGGCCGCATCAAATTGAATGCTGTCGAAAAACTGTACGGCATCGTAGCTGGTGTAGCCAAAAAATCCTTGCGCCGCTTTTACACTGCAGTCGCCGCTGGCCGTAAAAGCAGCGAGGTATTCGTTCAGCGCCGGCACCAAATCCTGCGGCTTGGCCAGCTTTTTCCGTTCTGGTTCGTGGCCCGGAAATTTAAACTCCACCGTGTGCAGGTCAATGGCTTCAAAGCCGGCAATGGCTTGTACGCCAATAAAGCTCCAGCTGTTTTCAGCGGCATGAAAATCGGCACTTTCCAGCAGGATAGTATCCCTGAAGCGGTCGCGGAGGCGCAGGTAGATACCCACCGGCGTCAGCATATCTGCCAGTTTCTTTTTGCAAGTGGTGTCAATGTTAAATGTGGCCATGGTATCAGCATTAAAAAAAACAGAGGCCCCGACAGTGTCGAGGCCTCTTGCAATTAGTTTATAGTTGTACACAACAGGGGCTACCCGACACTTATCGTATCAGTTGCCACCACCAAATATTGTGTTGAGTAAAATTCATCAGGCACAAAATTGGGAAACCATTTCAATCTGCCAAAAAATATTTTGGGGCTGTGAGCGGCAGTGCTGGTATTGGCTGTTGTTCCCGCTATCCGCTTGTAGTCCTCGCTGCGCCACGCCGCTGGCGTGGCTGGCTGCGGGCTACCGCTCCTATCCCTGTCTGCCGTCAGACAGGGGGCAGCCCTTCAGCAGATGAATAGATGGCAACAATCGCCTGCAAGAGAAAAGGGGTTAAAACCCCTTCACCAATATCAACCATCCTCATCCACGGGCTAAAGCCCGTGGCTATTGAGATGCACAACATCAGCACAACAACAAAACATTGTTCATTCGGCGTACATCCGTTTTATCCGTTCAATCCGCGTCCTAGAAAAATCAGAATCTAAATCTCAAAGCAGCACAACAAAAAAATGTAACGTAAATGTACACGGGCAAAGCGAATACTGAACAACAAACCACAAACACCAAACAATCAAACAGCAGCACTTGCCAACCTACCAACCCAAAAGTCCATCCACCGCCTGCACCGCCTTCTGCAACCGTTCTTCATAGCCGCCGCTGATTTCTACCCAAGAGGTGTGTTGTTGTATCAGCATGTCGCGGTAAATATGGTAGAGTTCCTGCCGGGGTTTTTCATCGGGGTATTCCCGCAGTTCATCCTGCACCCAAGGCAGGTCGGGCTTGCACAGCAGGTACAAATCGTAGGGCCGCTCTGCAATGCGATTGAGGATCCACGTGTGGCAATCGCCAAACACATATTCGCACCACACTTTCATCACCTGCATGTCGGTATCGAGAAAGAGGAGTGGCTGAGTTAAGTCCGGAAGTCCGGAAGTCCGGAAGTCCGGAGTTTCATCGTTGGTATTTGTAGTGGCTGTTATTGAAAAACATCCTTCCTCACTTCCCATCTTTCGGTCTTCCCGTCTTCCCGTCTTACGGACTTTCTCACTGTATTCCTCCTCCAGCGCTATCTGCCCTTTGGCAATCGTCAGCAGGTCGTCGTACTGATAATCGCGGCCGTTGGTGAGCAACCATTCCCGGGCAAATTCGGGGCACCATTCGGTGGCATAATGCTGCGCCAGCATTTCGCACAAAGTGCTTTTGCCGGTGCTCTCCGGTCCTATAATCACAATTTTCCTAAACATATCTTCTGATGGTTGGGCCGAGGCCGAAACACGAAATTGCTACATTTTACCGAGAGGTTGCAGCAGGTGTAGGAAAAGCTGATGAAGGCGATGCAGTACAAGTGGGCACTTCTTCCACTGCAAGAAGCGAGACAACGATGCTGCCACAGGGATACTTAGCTGGTTCACGAATTATAATATCACCAATTCAACCATTTACCCCTCTCCTAACCCCTCCCCGCTGGGAGAGGAACTACTGGATTAATAATCTGTGCATCTGTGGCTATTTTTTTGCCACAAATGCACAGATTAAAACAACAGCAATGCATGATTTGTATTCAATACTAGGCCAAAAAATCTATGCATTTGTGGCCATTGTATCATTTCGCCCCGCTGGGGCTTGCTATACGTTTGTGGTCGCTTCATTCCATGAGCTTCACCCATGGCTATGCATATTTCGCCCCGCTGGGGCTTTGATATAGTTTTTGGATAGTAGTACTCAGACATCAGTGAAAATCCGTTCCATCCGCAAAATCAGTGTCCCATTGTATTTTTTCCGCGTACCATAAAATAGTTGATAACAAAAAATCTGTGAACATCTGTTTCATCCGCAACATCCATGTCCTATCAAGCAAGTTTGGGGTTTACATTCGCAGCATTCAATTTTTACTATGACATACTCTGCCGATATACAAAAATTGCCCCGGCATTATTTGCCACAAGATTTTACCCTGAGCACATGGGAAGCACTCGAACCTTTTTTTAAAGAACTGCTCGAACGCCCCATCAACAGCAAGGCCGAACTGGAAAAATGGCTGCAAGACAGCAGCGAAGTGGAAGCGGCCATTAGCGAAGATGCCTGCTGGCGCCAGATTAAAATGACCTGCGACACAGAAAACAAAACGCTGGAAGATGCTTTCACGTTTTTCGTGATGGAAATTCAACCCAAGATTCAACCCTATGCCGATGCGTTGAATAAAAAACTGGTGAACAATCCGCACCTGGCCGAGCTCGACCAATCGCTGTACCACACGTATCTGCGCAGCGTACGCAAGAGCATTGAATTGTTTCGGGAAGAAAACATTCCGCTGCAGGCAGAGCTGGGCGTTCTGCAACAGCAGTTTGGCCAAATCACCGGCCGCATGACCATTCAGCACAAGGGTCAGGAATATACCATGCAGCAAGCCGCTAAGTTTTTACAGAGCAAAGACCGCAGCGAACGGGAAACGGTGTACCGCAGTATTCAGGAACGTCGCCTGCAAGACAAAGAAGCGCTGAACGATTTGTACAGCCAGCTGATTGAAAAGCGCCAGCAAGTAGCAGTAAACGCCGGCTTCAGCAATTTCCGCGATTATAAGTTTAAAGAACTCGGCCGATTTGATTATACCCCTGCCGATTGCGAACAATTTCAGGAAGGCGTGAAGCAACACGTGCTGCCCTTGGTGAATGATATTTACAAACATAAACAGCAGCAATTGCAGCTCGATACATTGCGTCCTTGGGATTTGGATGCAGAACCCGAAGGCGTGGAACCGTTGCGTCCTTTTAGCAATGGCGAAGACCTGTTGCAAAAGAGCATTGCAGTGTTGGAAAAACTCAATCCGTTTTTTGCTGATTGCTTCCGCACCATGCAGCGCATGGGTCATTTTGATTTGGAGAGCCGCAAGGGCAAAGCGCCAGGCGGCTACAACTGTCCGCTGGCAGAGAGTGGTGCGCCGTTCATTTTTATGAATGCCGCCGGCCAAATGGATGATGTAACCACCATGGTGCACGAAGGTGGCCATGCCGTGCATAGCTTTTTGGCACACCCATTATCGCTAACAGCTTTCAAAGAATATCCGATGGAAATAGCCGAAGTGGCCAGCATGGCCATGGAGTTGTTTACGATGGATCATTGGGAGCCTTTCTTCGACAATGCTGAAGAACTGAAGCGGGCCAAACTGCACCAGCTGGAAAGAGCCATCACCATTTTCCCATGGATTGCGACGATTGATAAATTTCAACATTGGGTGTACTTACATCCGCAGCATAGTGCCGAAGAACGTGGCGATGCGTGGATGCGTATTTTGCAGGAGTTCAGCACCGGTGTGCTGGATACCAGCGGACTGGAATCTTTCCGTCGCTACAGCTGGCAGCGGCAGTTGCATTTGTTTGAAGTACCGTTTTACTACATCGAATACGGCATTGCACAACTGGGCGCCATTGGCCTGTGGATGCAGTACAAGCAGCAGCCGGAGCAAGCCCTGCAGAACTACATGAATGCACTGAGCCTGGGCGGCACCAAAACCCTTCCCGAACTCTATGCTGCCGCCGGTTTGAAATTCGATTTTTCACCAGCACACATCAAAACGCTGATGGAATTTGTGAAAGCAGAAATGGACAAGTTGTAGTTGATGGTTGGTAGTTGGTGGTTGATGGAAATACAGCCAACGTAATCAGCATCGAAAAAATAAAGGCCCAAAGGCAGCAGGATAAATCCTTGCGTCCTTTGGGCCTTCTTAATTTCAGCCACATGCCTTCAGCTTTAAGCCTTAGGCTTTTCGCTTAGAAAAACAAATTACTCAACAAATTGCCTGCCACATTGCTGCCACTGGGTTTCAGGCCCAGCAGTTTGGCGTATTTGGCAGCACCCAAAATGGTTTTCATTTTACCCATAAAGCCTTGTTGCAGCGGGTTAAATTTTTTCAGGTAATCAGCAGGGTTGGTTTTAGCCAAACCAAGAATGTCTTTTTTCTGGCCTAAAAAACTGGTGACAGCATCCAGTGTACTTTTCTTTTCGGTAGCACCGAGGCTGAGCTTGCTGGCCAGTAAATTGGCAATGCCGCTGGCTGTTTTACCTACATCGCCAATGGCAGGTGGTGCAATAAAATTCTTCACCACATCGCCGGCACCGGCGGGCAATTTAATTTGTGCAGTAGTTATAGTTGCTGTACCTGCCATCAATGCAAAAAAGAGAACGATTTTTTTCATGGTTAAAGATTGAGTAATGTGTTGTTGGTTTGGATGAATGTACAAATCAACAGGCAATATCCCAGCTTTTGTGCAGCAATCAATACCATACTTGTATGTTGTTGGTCTATTTGCGTAGCCAATACCTATGAATGAAGCTGGGGCTATGTACCAAGTGCTGCTATCAGCTGTAGTTCCTGCCCGCCTCACTACTCCTCGCCCCTTTGGGGCTGTGGGGTAGTATCGTTGGTCAGGCAGCCCAGCGGCAGTAGGGCAGGCATCAGCAAGGTTTCATTGTAAGTGGTTGCACAAATACAAGTGAGATGTTTTTGAATTGGCAGTTTGCAGGGTAGCAATCCATCGCTATAGTTGTTGACTGTTCAATTGTTGCAGTGCAGCCCAAGGGCGCAGGGATGCACAGGGTGGCCCGCAGGGACAGCCCGCCGCCGCAGGCAAGGGCCGCAGCGATAGCGAAGCCCGACGCAGCCCGTTGCTGTAGCCGGGCCATGCACTGCTGCTGACCGCCCCCAACTTTCTTAGGCTTTCTTTACTCCATGCGGCATGCGCATACGGGCTATTTTTGCGGCATGCCTTTCGAATTGCAATCACATTACCAGCCGGCCGGCGATCAGCCCAACGCCATTGCCCAACTCACCGAGGGAATATTGAACGGGGAACCGCAGCAGGTGCTGTTGGGCGTAACGGGTAGTGGTAAAACCTTTACCATGGCCAATGTGATTCAGAACGTGCAAAAGCCAACACTTGTGCTCACCCACAACAAAACCTTGGTGGCACAACTCTACGGCGAGTTCAAACAGTTTTTTCCCAACAACGCTGTGGGCTACTTTGTGAGCTACTACGATTACTATCAGCCGGAAGCGTACATCCCTGTGAGTGATACGTACATCGAAAAAGACCTCAACATCAACGAGGAGCTGGACAAGCTGCGCCTGCAGGCCACCAGCGAATTGCTGAGCGGCCGCCGCGATATTGTGGTGGTGGCATCGGTGAGTTGCATTTATGGTATGGGTAACCCCACCGAATTTGAAAACGGGATTGTCCGCATTGCACAGGGCCAAACCATCAGCCGGCAAGGCTTTTTGCATAGCCTCGTTAATAGCCTGTACAGCCGCAGTCAGGGCGATTTTAACCGCGGTAATTTTCGGGTGAAGGGCGACACGGTGGACATTAACCTGCCGTACGTAGACTGGGGTTACCGCATCAGTTTTTTTGGCGATGAAATTGAAACCATTGAAACGCTGGATGTGACCACGGGTAAACGCATTGGCCGGGTGGAAAATGCGGCCATCTTTCCGGCCAATTTATACATTGCCCCAAAAGACCAAATGGTGCAGATACTGCACGAAATACAAGATGAAATGACCCGGCAGGTGGAGTACTTTCAAAGCCAGGGCAAGTTTATAGAAGCACAGCGACTGAAAGAACGTACCGAATACGATTTGGAAATGATTCGGGAACTGGGCTACTGCAATGGTGTAGAAAACTATTCGAGGTTTTTCGATCGTCGGCAGCCGGGTACAAGACCGTTCTGTTTGCTCGATTATTTTCCGAAGGACTTCTTGATGATAATTGATGAAAGCCACCAAACCATTCCGCAGGTGGCGGGCATGTACGGCGGCGACCGCAGCCGCAAAATGAACCTCGTGGATTATGGCTTTCGCCTGCCCTCAGCCCTCGACAACCGGCCACTCAACTTTCATGAGTTTGAAAGCATGCTGAACCAGGTAGTGTATGTGAGTGCTACCCCCGGCGATTACGAACTGGAGCAAACCGGTGGCGTGGTGGTGGAGCAGGTGGTGCGGCCTACCGGATTGCTCGACCCGCCCATTGAAGTGCGGCCCAGCATCAACCAGATAGACGACCTGTTGGATGAAATAGACAAGCGGGTACACAAAGGCGACCGTGTATTGGTAACCACGCTGACCAAACGCATGGCCGAAGAAATGGACAAGTACCTGCACCGCATCAACATTAAAAGCAAGTACATACACAGCGAAGTGCACACGCTGGATCGTGTAGAAATACTACGGCAGTTGCGGCTGGGCGAAATAGATGTACTGGTGGGTGTAAACCTGCTGCGGGAAGGGCTTGACCTGCCGGAAGTTTCTCTCGTGGCCATTTTGGATGCTGATAAAGAAGGCTTTTTGCGCAACGAAAAATCGTTGACACAAACGGCTGGCCGTGCTGCCCGCAATGCAGAAGGCCTGGTGATTTTTTATGCCGACACGATAACCGACAGCATGCAAAAAACCATGGACGAAACCTTGCGCCGCCGGGAAAAACAAATTGCCTACAACACTTTGCATGGCATTACGCCTACAACGGTAAAGAAGAGCATTGAAGATGTGATGAAGCAAACCAGTGTGCTCGACATCAAAGGCTTTGATGAAACCAAGCCTTATGCCATACCCAACGAAGCCAGCATTGTGCCGGGCAATGTTGCGGCCGATGATGGTGAAGTGTACCGCACCATTCCGCAAATGGAGAAAGATGTAGCCAAGGTGAAAAAGCAAATGGAGAAAGCAGCCCGTGATATGGACTTTATTGAAGCGGCCCGATTAAGGGATGAGATGTTCAGATTGCAGAAGGAGTTGGAGGAAATGAAGAGTTGATGTGAGTATTTGCCTGCGGCACATGAGGAATGTTTCGCACAGAGGATAGGAGGGCGCAGAGAAATGGGCATTGGATCCGTGAAAATCCTCATTCATCCTTCCAATCCGCGTCCCATGTTTTCTCTGCGGTAAAATTTCTTTTCGTCTTTGTGGTTCAAACTCCCTGCAATCCCGAAAGTTTTCGGGAGCTCACTGCAAACTGCAAATTGTCCTTTGCGCCTTCGTGTCTTTGCTTTGAAAAAAAAATGTGCTATCGAATGACGACTGTGGTGCCTTTTGTAAATACCTTTTTGCCTTTGTCGTCGGTGTATTGTAGCATCCATACGTAGGTGCCGGTGGGCACAGGCTGACCATTGAAGCGGCCATCCCATTTGCGGGTCCAGTCGCGGGTTTCAAACACGAGTTCGCCTAAGCGGTTGTACACCCTAAAGTGTAATTCGGTAGCTTTCCACGCATTCAGCGGATAGAGATAATCGTTGAGCCCATCCCCATTGGGTGTAAAGCCGGTGGGTACGGCGATATAGCAATTGTTAGGCACCTGTATGCGATGCACCACCGTGTCTTTACAACCATTGATATGGCCCACAATCAACCGCACAGGTACGCTGCTGAGCGCAGTGGAACTATTAAACAATTGTGCCGGCGGTGCTTGTGCAGCACTCCGTTGACCGTTACCAAAATCCCACTGCCAGGTAGAGATGGGGCCGGTACTTTTATCAGTAAAAACAATGCTATCGCCGGGGCAGGCAAAGTTGGGATATTCAAACCCGGCTTTCAATCGAATTTGTGCCAAATCGGTAACGGCTACGCCCGTCATGCTGCACACCCCGTTGGATACTTTTAGTGTTACTTCTTTTACACCCGAAGTGGTATACAACATGGTAAAGTTGGGAAGAGAGCCGGTGGTTGGATCATCTTTTACACTCCACTGCCAGCTGTTGATGCCATTGTTGCCAGGATTGCTGTACCGGATGGTATCAGTAACGCAACTGCTATTGATGCTGACATTGATAATGGCAGCAACCGTATCGTAAGCTGTAAATGTTTGGCTATTGCCCACCAGCGTTTGTTGGCTGCATTCTGTGGTGAGCGTGTTGCCATCAGTGCCTTGTTTTACTGCCACCGTGTACACACCACCCAAGCGTATTGGGGCAGCCAATTGCAACCGGATAACTTTGCTGACATTGTTGGTACAGGTAACCTGTGCACCGGTTATGCTCACTGCTGCAGGACCTGTAATGGTAAAATCGCTGCCATTGGGAGCAATGCTGCTACACAACACCGGATCTTTCAGCACCACTTCAATTTCAGCAGGCATACACGCCACTGGCGAAATGCTATCAATAACAGTTGGTACTGCTGGCAGTACATTTACCACCAGTGTTTGGCTATCGGGCAATGCGTTGTTGCATACATCCAACACCGTGTTGCCGTCGCTGCCTTTTTTGGAACGCAAGGCAAAATTGCCTGCCGGTACCGGGCCGGTAGTGGTAATGATAATGGAATCGGTATCAAACCCATTGGCACAACCCACACCTGTAGCCCCAATAATGGGTACGTTGCCGGTTACAAATTCCCAATCGGAACCATTGGCGGCAATGCTGCTGCAACGGATTTTTTTGCTCAGCTTGAGGTAAAATTGCGTTCCGCCGCAACCAACTTTCAATTCTTTCATACTCAGGTTGGCGGTATCTGTAATTACAGCAGTGCCGCCGCTGAATTCTAATTTGTAACCAGCCTGCGAATTGGAAAAATGACTCACCAGCAACAGGTAGTTGTGGCCCTCAATGAGGTCGGGCTCTTTGCTAAACTGCGGCACATTTCCATCGCATTCCAGCAGATTAATGGCTGTGGCCGAAGTACCCGTTGGTCCATAATAGCCACTCCAGTTTGCACCCACCACCATTGAAGCATCGGTGTATACGTCAGCAGCATTGCGGTTGGTTACATCATACAATTGCCAGTCGTAATCGCTGGTGGCGCTGTTGGGTGAAATTAAAAACGACAGTTTGCCCGACTTGAAGCAGGTGAACTTATACCAGTACGGATTAACATCACTCAGCGGCACAGTACTGCATTTGGGATTGGGTACCGTTCTTCCACCGCAAAGATTTACCGATGCCTGATTGAACACAGATGTACCACACACGGGGAATGCGGTGGAAGGATTTTGGCCGGGTGTATTGCATACGGGTTGCGCCCACAGCATGGTGGAGGCGAACAACGTCAGCAGCAGTAAGCTCAGCCATTTTCTCATATCAAGCCGGTTGGGAGTTGCGTAAAAATACAATGCTTTTAGAGAACGGCTTGCTCAACGTTTGTAGTTGGACTCATACGTATCAATCCATTGCTGCACGGTCATTTTTTGCATGAGCTCAGCAATAAGGGTATATGGAATGTGCTCCGGCTTTTTAAAGCGGATACAACTCTTGCCCATATCCAGTTTGGCTGTGGTATGCTTGGGATACACTTGCACAAACCAATCCAGCAAAGCTGGTTTTGCATAAATACCCATGTGATAAAAGTTGATGGACGCTTTTTGCGAAGCCAGACCCGCAAATGGTAAAGGCAGTTTTTTATCGCAATGATAGCCATCGGGGTAAAGGCTGTGTGGCACCACATAGCCAATCATGCCATAGTTCATAATGGTTTCAAAACCTTTGGGCAAGTGCTGCACAATGGTAGCATGCAATTGCGTTACAGCTTCGCGGCGATCGTCGGGCAGTTCAGCCAGGTAGGCTTCGGGGGTGGTAGCGGTGCTGGTCATGTTTTATCTATGTTTTACAAAGTATCGGAAAATGACTTAAAATCAAAAAGGGCTGATGTTACTTATCGTAAATATTTCCAAGAATGACTTTGCTATTTTTTATGTTAATACCTGCTCGTAATAAACACTCAAATACTTATTGTTACAATTGCTATCTATTTTGTGGTAACCAATTCATCAGCTTATGAAAATCATTTACACTTTTTGTTTTCTCGCTTTTTGCACTTTAAAGATCAACGCTCAGGTTTCATTTAGCCAATCGCAACTTGAAACAGCAGTTAACTACACCTTTTACAAAAGTCAATTACAGCAAAATGCTTACGGAGGCAGATTTAAAATATTGGTTCCGGTAGCTGAAAAGGTAAAAATCGGTGTAGGTTACAGTTTCAGCAATCCTATGAAATTTGAAACCAACACATTGCTTAGTCCTATTGGATTAGCCCCATCTACTATGACATACAAATTCAGCTCCATTCATCTCAATGCTAATTTCTATCTTCAAAAACCTACTGACAAACATTTTCAATTTTACTTGCCGGTAGGTATTACCTATCAAATGGTTGAATTTGAAGAACGGCTGAAACAAACACCACCCAGTGGTTTTACACCCATTAACATGACCCCCAAAACCAATGAATCTGGATGGCTGGCCAATTTTGGTCCCGGTATTGCCTATACCTACAACAAGTTTCAAATCTTTTCAGAAGCACAAATCGGCTTTCCCATTAGTGATACGCAATACGGAGACGTTGAAAAAGTAATTCCTCTTCAGTTTGGTCTTTTCGCCGGATTGAGATTTTCATTAAAGCCTGCTCCAAAAAAATAATTCAGGAAGTCTCTCATCACCCATCACAACTATACGCCATGGCATCCATATCTACCTTGCGGCGTTCAAACTGGAAGCCATGATACACCTCTACAATTTCCTGCAGCACGGGTTCTATTTCTTCCAATGATTTGAGGGTAACCAGCTTGAGGCGGTAGTCACGAATATTCGGCAAGCCCTTGAGGTAGTTGGTGTAATGGCGGCGCATTTCCAAAATGCCCAGCACTTCACCCTTCCATTGTACACTGCCATGCAGGTGCTGGCGTATCACATCCACCCGTTGCTCAATGGTCGGCGGCGGCAGGTGTTCACCTGTTTGGATGTAATGTTTAATCTCATTAAAAATCCACGGATAGCCAATGGCGGCACGGCCAATCATAATGCCATCTACCCCGTAGCGTTTTTTATACTCCACCGCTTTTTCAGGACTATCAATATCGCCATTACCAAAAATGGGAATCTGTATGCGGGGATTGTTTTTCACCTCCGCTATCAACGACCAGTCGGCCTGGCCCTTGTAGAGTTGTGCTCTTGTACGGCCATGTATGCTAAGCGCTTTAATGCCTACATCCTGCAGGCGTTCGGCTACTTCTACAATGTTCTTGCTGTTATCATCCCAGCCGAGGCGGGTTTTCACAGTTACCGGCAGGCGGGTGCTTTTTACACAGGCTTCGGTAAGCCGCACCATCAGGTCAATGTTTTTGAGCACACCGGCACCGGCGCCTTTGCTCACCACTTTTTTTACAGGGCAGCCAAAGTTGATGTCGAGCAGATCAGGGTTCACTGTATCTACAATGCGGGCACTCATGGCCATGGCTTCTTCATCGCCGCCAAAAATCTGAATGCCTACAGGGCGTTCGGCTTCAAAAATGTCGAGCTTCTTGCGGCTGCGGATGGCATCCCGAATGAGGCCCTCACTGCTGATGAATTCTGTATACATCAGGTCGGCACCATTGAGTTTGCACACGGCCCTGAAAGGCGGGTCGCTTACATCTTCCATAGGCGCCAGCAGTAGCGGGAAGTGGGGTAGTTGTATGTTTCCGATGGTTGGCACAGGGCGCAAAGATAACAGCTGCAATTGGCATGTGTGAAAATGTGTGTAGCCTGGCACAACACACGGATTTCAGAGTACAACTATTTGAATTTCCAGATGAGTGATACGCTCCAGTTGGGTTACAATAAACCTTACTCAGCGTTGCGATCTGATTCGGCTCAGCGTTTCTTTGGTGATGCCCAGAAAGGAAGCAATGTAAATGCCCGGCACACGGGTAATGATGTCGGGAAATTGCTGCAGCAATTTTTGGTAGCGTTCCTGCGCCGATTCAAACTGGATAGACTCCATCCGCTGCTGCGATAAAATGAGGGAACCCGTTACTGCTTTGCGCAACCATTTTTCTATTTCATGATATTCGTCGGCCAGCTGCATCAATTGGCGTTGGTGAAGCCCCCATACCAACGATGGCTCCAATGTATGGATGATAAGCTTGCTGGGTTGACGGTTAAAAAAACTGGTGATGGAAAAAAAGAATTGTTCATCCAGCGCCAGCCATTCAGTGATGTCTTTGCCATGCTTGTGGTAAAAGATGCGTACCGCACCCTGCTCTACAAAATAGAGATAATCTGATACGCTGCCTTCGCGGAGTAATGGATACTCACGTGGATATTGCCAGTGCTGCCATGCTTGCAGCATCACCTGTAGCGGCGCTTCGCTGAGTGGATGAAGCCGCTGAATGTGTTGTTGTAAAATGTTTGTGGAGGGTTGCATTCGTTGCATTGAAAATAGCCATGTTTTCTATACCCAACCAACAGCGTTGCCATTTACTTTTGCGCCATGCCTGTTACCTGTATGACCGCCGCCGACATAGCCGAAGTGCAAGCCCTGGTAAATGCTGCTTACCGCGGTGATGCCAGCCGTGCCGGTTGGACCACCGAAGCCAACCTTATTGCCGGTACCCAACGCATAGATGTGGCATCATTACAGGCTATGCTCGAAAGTAATAACGAGACTGTATTGCTGCTACGCAATACCGAAGGTACTTTGGAGGGTTGCGTGTACCTGCAGCAGCAACCGCAGGGCATGTATCTGGGTATGCTGAGTGTGTGGCCACAGCAGCAGGCACAGGGTACGGGCAAAAGATTGATGCAGGCAGCGGAAGACTTTGCCCGCAGCCAACAAGTACACCGCATTTTTATGAGTGTGATTACAGCACGTACCGAACTCATTGCATGGTATAATCGCCGCGGCTACAACGATACCGGCGAACGTAAACCTTTCCCCGACAACCCGGTGTTTGGTACACCACTGCAGCCGCTGGAGTTTATGATATTGGAGAAGGAGATCGGGTCATGAGGGTTGTTTCGCACATAGGGAACAGAGGACGCAGATCTTTATTTGCCTTCGGCAAATGAGGGTTTATTTTTCCCACAACTTGTCCCGCAGCAGGCGGGAGAGGGCACAAAGGACTCGGAGAAATGATACAATCCGTGAAAATCCATTTTATCCGCATCCTATCATTTTTGCATAAAAAAATCTGTCAGCTACAGACAAGCTGCGGCCGACAGATGGTGCGGGTAATTTGGTAAAAACGATTGGGTGTGTGGATGTAGTTCTTTTCGACTATCGAAGAATATAACGGAAACCAATACCGAGATAGGTACTGTTGCCGGAAAACATCGAATTGAGATTGAAGCTGGTGGAGCGGTCTTTAAAGTTGGTAGTTGTAGATGTGGAGCGATAGCGACTATGATTGAGGTTGGCACCCACCAAATTACCTAAGGTTACATCGGCTATCCAACGTTTGTTGAGCTGATACGCAAGCCCGGGTTGTATACCCACACTCAGGCCATAATTTTCGCCATTGGTAGCAAAGTTGTTATTGTTTTCATATTGCTCTTTTTGCTTACTGAAAGCAAACTGCGACAGAATGGTAGCAGTACCATAAAACTTTTTGCCGAAAGGCAGCAAGTATTGCGATACATACCCCACATTGAATGTATTGGAAGTGCGTTTGGTTTCACCGGCTACGCTTTGGTAATTCTGTGTGTTGCTGTTGTAATTGTAGCCAATCTGAAAGCCACGGATGCGGTTTTCTTTGTGCACCCATTGGCGGCCAACGCCAATGCCAGCACCAAAGTTGTTGTTCTTAAGTGTTTCATTGTTGTTGCTGCTCTCCTGATTACCGGCGCCAATGTTGAAGCTTCCCGTAAGTAGTTGTGTGCCCTTATTCAGTTGAGCGTGTAAAGTGCCGCCACACAGTAGCAGCAAAGCGAGTGTAAAGCTGTTTTTCATGCAGTTATTTTTGGTGATAGTCAGTGATTGATGCTGCAATCTATACTGCAAGAAAACGGATTGCTGTTGCTGCAATGTTAACGACAGACAATTGCTGAGTAATTAACAGTTTGTTGAAAGATATGGAGAGCTATTTGCCTTCGGCAAATGAGGTATTTTTTTCGCACAACTTGTCCCGCAGCAGGCGGGAGAGGTCACAGAGAGCTCGGAGAAATTCTTAGAACATCTGTACAAATCCGTTTTATCCGCGTCCTGTTTTTTTCGTTTCGTGAATGGTGTGGCCTCACCAGCCATGGCATTCTCCGTTACAACTGTTTTTCTGCGGTAAAATATGCTTTGCGTCTTAGCGCCTTCGCGTTGAAAAAACTATACTATGCTAAAGCTGTCTCTGTCTTTCAAAAAAGGCAGTTTGCTGCGTACGTCATCCAAGGTATTTTTTGATAACACACAGGTATGTATGCACTCATCGTGTGCCTGTTCAAATTGAACTTCACCCATGGCATCTACCAGCATGCTGTTGCCACTGTGGTATATATTGTTGCCATCGTGGCCTACCCTGTTTACACCCACTACATAGCATTGGTTTTCGATGGCACGGGCTTGCAGTAAGGTACGCCAGGCATGGCTGCGGCGTTCGGGCCAGTTGGCTACATACATCAGTATATCGTACTCTGTACTGCTGCTATCGCCTTGCTGGCGGGCCCAAACAGGAAAACGCAAATCATAGCACACCATCAGGTTAATGCGAAACCCTTTGACCGAAGCAATAAGTCTTTTGTTGCCTGCAGCATAATGCTGGTCTTCGCCGGCAAAAGCAAACAGGTGCCGTTTATCGTAATAGCCATATTGCCCGTTGGGCAGCATCCATATCAGGCGGTTGTAGTAGCGGCCCTCTTCTTCAATCATGAGGCTGCCGGTAAGAATGATTTTTTTGCGGGCTGCTGTTGCTTGCATCCATTGCACGGTGGGGCCCTGCATGGTTTCAGCCAGTTGCTGTGGCCGCATGCTAAAACCCGTGCTAAACATTTCGGGCAGCACCACTACTTCGGTAAAACCGATGCTGTCAATTTTTTGCTGCAGCATGTGCAGGTTGGCAGCTTTGTCTTCCCAATGCAACTGGGTTTGTATCAGCGACAGATGCAATTGACTCATGCTTACAAATGTACGGGCATCCAAACGGCTAAAACTTGTGTAGCCTTTTTGTGTACTGTAGCTTTACCCATTGTACAATGGCTGCCTCCAAAAACCTGAACAATGAAATATTTTTTGTGCATCCTTCTGTTGCTGGCTACTGCAACATTGCTGTTGGCGCAGCGCAGTCATCGCATGCCGCCCCGCTCCAATGGCGAGTTGTACATACCCAATGTATCGGCCACAGTAAAGCCCGGCGATACCATTTTACTGTCGGGCAAATACAAAATCATAAACCTGAATGAGGTAAACGGCACAGCAGAAAAACCCATTGTGATTTATGCTTGGCATCCTGTAACGATAGGTGCTGGTGCCAGCAACTATGGCATCATGATACAGGGCCGTCATTGGAAATTTTTAGGTGCCGGGCATACCACTGTGTACAATCCCGATTACACATTAAACGTATTGTTCAATGTGGGCAACAGCCGTTTTTTCAGCATTGATAGTGTTTCGCTCCGCAATGGTCAGGTGGGCATTTTTGCCCTGCCGGCCGATAGTTCCACGCATGGCGATGTACGCATCACCAACTGCAGCATAACGCAAATAAAAGGAGCCCGTACAGCAGGCAAAAGTCAGGCCATGCATATTGGTGCCACCAATGTGGCAATGGCCGATACCGTAGGTTACCGCTCGGTGCATATCGCCCATTGTGCGTTATCGGGTATTGATGGGGTAGGCATACAGGTAGTAGGTACACGCAACACATTGATAGAAGATGTGCGTATTGATTCATTTGGCAAAGCCGGATTGCCTTTTCAAAATGGCGGCATTGTGGTGGGGCCACATGTGGCCTTGCAGTTGCAGCATAGCAGCATCAGCACAGGTACCGGACCGGCACTGAGTATTTTTAGTGCGGGTGTGCAAAAGGTATCGCAATGTGTGTTTATGCAAACGGCCACCGCCGCCGATCAGGATGCGGTATATATTGATCAAAAGCAATCGAAAACCGGTGTGGCGAATATTACCCTGACCGATGTGCAGATAAACGGGGCTAACCGGTATGGCGTTCATAATGTGCTGGCCAAATCAGTACGCCTCATTCGGGTGCAGATTAGCAAAGCAGGGAAGGCCAAAACATTTGGGCCGGTGGTAGTGGCAGCCAAGTGATGCCAGTTATTGCAAAAAAGGATTGTGTCTTTTTTCCAACCCAATCTTGGTGGCATCGCCGTGGCCGGGGTGCACCACGGTGCTCTCAGGCAGGGTAAACAGGCGGGTGCGAATGCTGTTCAGCAACGTGTCGTGGTCGCCGCCGGGCAGGTCGGTACGGCCAATGCTGCGTTCAAACAGCACATCGCCGGCCACGATGAAATCTTGCTCGGCGCAGTAGTAGCACAAGTGGCCGGGCGAATGGCCGGGGGCAAAAATGGCTTGCAGGGTATTGTTGCCCAGTTGCAGGGTATCGTTATCGTTGAGGTAATGAATGGGGCCGCTGTAGTTGGTAAAAGGCAGGTTCCAGCGCTGACCAGATATGGGTGCAAACTGCAACACCTGCTCTTCTATGGGGTGCATGTGTGGCTGCAGCTGATAGGTTTCGGCAGCCCATTGCAGGCCAAATACATGGTCGAGGTGGCAGTGTGTTTGCAACAAAAACTGCACATTGAGTGTCTTTTCTGCAATGAAGTTGTCCAATGCTGTTTTTTCATGGTCGAAGTAGCAGCCCGGATCGATGATGGCAGCCAAACCATCGGGGGTGTAGAGCACGTAAGTGTTTTCTTGAATGGGGCTGAAAGTAAACTTCGCAATGTGCAGCATGGTTGATACGTTTTACTGCCGGCAAAAATGCACTCTTTTGGCTGTCAGCGTACTGTTAAAACAACTAACCCTTAAACGGTAGCCCATGCCAATAGCAATATTCTGCTACCTTTAAAATTCGTTCATTATCATGCTTATATCCAACAATCGTATGCCCAAATATCATTCGCTGTTCCTGCGTTTTGCCCTGCTGTTGCTCACACTGGTATCTGTTGCCGAAGGCATGGCACAGGTATCGGCGGTACAGTTTGGCAAAAACCGTATTCAGTACCGCAAGTACAACTGGCGTTTTTATCAAACCGACAATTTCAATATTCATTTTACCGAAGGTGGTTTGGAGCTGGCCAAATATGTGCTGCAAGTGGCCGAAGAAGAACTGCCGCAGCTGGAAGCTTTTACAGAAATAGCCCTGCAACGCCGGGCCAATGTGGTATTGTACAACAGCTACGACGATGCCGAAGCCACCAACATTGGATTGGAAAATGCCGAAGCCGACCCCGGTGGTATGACACGGCTGGTGAACAATAAAATGATTCTCTACTTCAACGGCAACCACGCCGACCTGCGTCGCCAGATTCGGCAGGGCATTGCCCGCATATTGGTAGACAACCGCCTGTTTGGCGAAAACCTGGGCGAAGTAGCCAGCAACGCCGCCCTGCTTGATTTGCCCAAATGGCTCACCGATGGCTACGTGGCCTACGCTGCCGAAAACTGGAGCATTGAAAGAGATGATGAACTGAAAAATGCCTTGCTGGCCAATGAGTACAAAAACTTTTATGCCTTGGCTTTCGACAGGCCTCAATTGGCAGGGCAGGCGTTTTTTCATTACCTGGCCAATAATTACAAAAAAGAAAACGTCACCTACTTTTTGTACCTCTCCATTTTGTACAAAAACACCAACAATGCTTCGCTACGCATTTGCCGCAAAAAGCTGAAAGATGTACTGAAAGATATGATGGAGCAGGAAACGGAAAAGTACTATGCCGATATCCGTGGCCGCCGCAACTACCCCAAGGGTAGCATTGCCGTTACAGAAGACATCAACAAGGATCAGGATTTTTACCACTTTGCTGCCAACCCCAATGCACGGTCGTACACGTACGCCGTAGCTGAGTACAAAAAAGGCTTTTACAATGTATCGCTGTACGAAAATTTTGTAAACCGCAAAGTGCTCATCAAAAGCGGCATTCGTACGTACAAGCACGAACGCAACCCTGTGTACCCCGTAATGAGTTGGGATGGCAAGGGCAGCCGGCTCGCCGTTATTTACTGGGAAAAGGATAAAGTGAAACTGATGATTTACGATCTGGTGAATGCCAGCGTAACCAAAAAAGTAGACCTGCCTTTTGACCAGGTACAGGATGCCCAGTATTTCCTCGACCACAAACGCCTGATTTTGAGTGCCGTGAAAAATGGCCATACGGACATTTTTGTGTACAACATAGAAACGGCCAAAGTAGAGCAGATTACCAACGATGTGTGGGATGATGTAGACGCTTCTTTTGTTTCATTCCCCAATAAATATGGCATCATTTTCAGCAGCAACCGCCCTACTGCAACCACTGTGGGTGCCGATACATCATTGCCCAGCGATTACCGATACAATGTGTTTTTGGCCGATGTAGATGACAAAGGTGGCTTCCGCCAGATTACGCAACTCTCCAACCTGCAGTTTGGCAATGCCCGCTACCCCACGCAGTACAACATGAACCACTTCACATTTGTGAGTGACGAAAGTGGGGTGGCTAACCGCTACGCCGGCTTTTTTACCACCAAAGCCGAAGGCCTCGATACACTGGTGATTATTGGCGATGAAATACTACGCAACCCTTCACTCAAAGAAGTAGACAGTACGCTGAAAGCATGGGACCGCTCCGAGCCCGATTCTATTGGCCTCATTGCTCTCACCAAAGATTCTACCTACACCTTCCCCCTCACCAACTACCAAAGCAGCCTGCTCGAAAGCCGCATAGCCGGCGATAAAGGACAGGTAACCGAAGTAACCCAGCAAAGCGGCCTGAAAATGCTGTACCGCCTGAGGGTAGATAGTGTAACCCTGCGGAAACGCAACGTAAGTGCCCGACCCACCGACTACGTAAAAGAAGTACAAACCGAACTACGGCGGGAGAAAGGAACAGGCACCCTATACCAAACCCAAACCGCCAAAGAAGACAGCACCGGCGATATGTCTTTCCTTGGGGAGTTTGTAAAGAAGAATGACAGCATCACCAAAATAACCGGCCCGGTAGAAGTAGATAAAACACTGGAAAGAAAACGCCTGCTGGAATCGGCCAAACTGTATAAATACAAACTCCGTTTCAGCAACGATTTGGCATCGGTTGGTGTAACCAATACTATGGTACTCACCCGCTACCAGCCCTACCAGGGTGGCAGTGGCCCCGTACAGCTCAACAATGGCAACAACCTGAGCTGGTTGCTCATGGCCAGCCTGAGCGATGTAATGGAAGACTACCGCATCAGCGGTGGTATGAAGCCGGGTGCAAATCTTGCCGACAATGAGTTTTTTATCGATTTCCAAAACCGCCGCAAACGCATTGACTGGGGTGCCATGTACTACCGCTCCAAAAACAGCAATGTGGGCGTTACTTTCCCCAATGCATCCTTTATTTATCCCGGCAAAATCATCACCAACCTGTATCAGGGCAATGTTACCTATCCGCTGGATAAAGTGCGGAGTGTACGCCTGATTGGTGGTGTTCGTTTCGACCGGGTAATTGTGAGTGCCGTGGATCCGTTATCGCTGAAGCAAGAAGACGAAAACCTGGAATACGCCAACCTTCGGGCCGAATATGTGCACGATAACTCACTGCTGAAAACCACCAATATCTGGAATGGTCTCCGCTGGAAAGTGTACATGGAAACCATCATGGGCTTGCAAAAATCTGCCCTGCTGGCCGGCCAAAAAGCCACCAACCAGTTTACCTACAACATGGGGGCCGACTTCCGCTACTACGTACCCATTTACCGCAACTTTATTTGGGCAGTGCGTGGTGCTGCCGACATTAGCTGGGGTAACCAAAAACTCATTTACTACCTGGGTGGTGCCGATGGTTGGATATCGCCCAAGTTCAACAACGCTAACCGCCCAACACAAGGGGTAAACTACCTCTATCAAACCTTGGCCGTAAACCTGCGTGGCTACCAGCAAAATGTGGCTAATGGCAACAACGCCGTTGTCATCAACAGCGAATTCAGGCTGCCCGTGTTCAGCACTTTCTTCAATAAGCCCATCAACAATGCCTTCCTCCGCAACTTTCAGTTGATTCAGTTTTTTGATTTAGGTAGTGCTTGGGAAGGAACGTTCAAAGGCATCTCCCGCCCCAATGTGGTGTATGGCGCCGGCGACCCCAACAATCCGGTTCGCATCAACATCAAAGCCGGTGGCGTTGGCCCCTTCATTGGTGGCTATGGTTTTGGTGCCCGCAGTACCTTGCTCGGCTACTTCCTGAAGGTGGATGCCGGCTGGCCCATGGGTGGCTTCTTCAAAGGCAAGCCAGCATGGTATTTTGCCCTCGGCTTCGATTTTTAATACATAACATTTCTCCCAATAAAAAGGCACGACGATCATTTGACCGCCGTGCCTTTTTCTTTTCCCCGAAGAAAAAATGTACTTGTATTATTCGTCAAACTTTTCCGGACGCATCATGGGGAAAAACAGTACATCCTGAATGCTCACCTGATTCATCATGAACATGCAGAGGCGGTCGATGCCAATGCCGATGCCAGAGGTTGGCGGCATGCCATATTCCAGGGCACGGAGAAAATCGTAGTCGATAAACATGGCTTCATCATCGCCACGCTGCATCAGTTTTACCTGATCTTCAAAACGCTGACGCTGATCAATGGGGTCGTTCAGCTCAGTGTAAGCATTGGCCAGTTCTTTACCATTCACCATGAGCTCAAAACGCTCCACCAATCCGGGCTTGCTGCGGTGCTTCTTGGTCAGCGGGCTCATTTCCACCGGATAGTCGATGATGAACGTAGGCTGAATAAACGTGTGCTCACTGGTACTGCCGAAAATTTCATCAATTAACTTGCCCTTGCCCATGCTGGGTGCTACATCAATGTGCAGTTGTTTACACACATCCCGCAGTTGGTTTTCATCCATGCCGCTGATGTCGATGCCGGTATTTTCTTTAATGGCATCAAAAATGCTGATGCGCTTAAACGGTGCTTTGTAGTTGATGATTTTATCGCCCAGTACCACTTCGGTAGTGCCATGCAATGCCAGCGCAATTTTTTCGAACAACTGCTCGGTTACTTCCATCATCCAGAAATAATCTTTGTAGGCCGTGTACCATTCCAGCACTGTAAACTCAGGGTTGTGGGTGCGGTCCATGCCCTCGTTGCGGAAGTTGCGGCTGAACTCATACACCCAATCGAAACCGCCCACAATGAGGCGTTTCAGGTACAGCTCATTGGCAATACGCATGTACATGGGCACATCCAACGCATTGTGATGTGTAATGAACGGGCGGGCTGCAGCACCACCGGGAATGGCTTGCAACACCGGCGTATCTACTTCAATAGCGCCTTTTTCATTCAGGAACTCACGGATGGTATTTACCAGTTTGGTGCGTTTTAAGAACACCTCTTTTACGTCGGGGTTTACCACCAGGTCGGCATAGCGCTGGCGGTATTTGAATTCGGGGTCGGTTACTTCGTCAAACACATTGCCTTCTTCATCCCGCTTTACTACGGGCAGGGGCTTCAGGCTTTTGGCCAGCAGGGTCAGGCTTTGGGCATGAATGCTGGTTTCGCCGGTTTTGGTCACAAACACAAAGCCGGTTACACCAATATAATCGCCCAAGTCGAGGCCCCGCTTTACCAGCACTTCCCACTCGTTTTTGTCTTCGCCGGGGTAGAGGTCATCGCGGCGAACGTAGAGTTGAATGATGCCTTTGCTGTCTTGTATTTTAATGAAAAACACCTTGCCCTTATCGTTGATGCTCATGATGCGACCGGCCACACATACGTTGGCATACGCATCTTTCTGTTCTTCGGAAAAGCCATCTTTGATATCGGTAGAATAGCTATTGACCGGATAAAGGGCGGCGGGATAAGGCTCAATGCCGGCAGCCTTGAGGGCGTCCAGTTTTTCCCGACGGATGATTTCCTGTTCACTCAGTTGTTGACTCATAATAAAAACCTTTGCTGGTTTGGAGGGCGGCAAAGGTAAGCTTTCGCCCATTGAAGCCGCATGTAACAAGCCATGGTTTTGTAAAAGCCCGTTCGAAACAGCAACCAGAGCAACGTTACTGTTCATGTTTTCTTAATGCCAACGTCAATATTTCGTAACACGGCGGTAACGGCAGGGTAACATGTAAAGGCAACATTTGAGAAACACAAGCCGCCATGCAAAAACGTCCGGTAGATGTGGCCGTCATCAGCGATGTACATTTAGGCACTTACGGATGTCACGCAGCGGAATTGCTGCATTATCTCCGCAGCATTCAGCCACGGCTGCTCATTCTCAACGGTGATATTATTGACATCTGGAATTTCAGCAAACGTTATTTTCCTGCTGCACACCTCGAAGTGATAAGTGAAATATGCCGGCTGGCCAGCAGTGGTACCCGTGTGGTGTACATCACCGGCAATCACGATGAACTGCTGCGCAAATACAGCGATCTAAGCCTCGGCAATTTTCAAATCACCGACAAGCTGGTGATGGAAATAAACGGCCAGATGTGCTGGATTTTTCATGGCGATGTGTTTGATGCCAGCACCAAGGGTAGTGCTAAAATATTGGCCAAACTGGGCGGCAAAGGCTACGACCTGCTCATCCTCATCAACAGTTTTATCAACTGGACGCTCAAACTTTTTGGCAAAGAAAAAATGAGCTTCAGCAAAAAAATTAAAGCCAGTGTTAAGAAGGCGGTAGCATGGATAGACAACTTTGAACAAACCGCTGCAGAACTTGCCATCGAAAAGAAATATGACTATGTGATTTGTGGTCACATACACCAGCCACAACAACGCACCATTACTACGGGCAAAGGATCGGTGCAATACCTCAACAGCGGCGATTGGGTAGAAAACCTGACAGCGCTGGAATACTACAACAACGATTGGCACCTCTATCAATACGATGAAAGAACGCCACTTGCCCCCACATTCATCAGCAAAGAAAAACCCCGCCTTAATGTAATGAGTGAGGAAGTGATGCTGTACATCCACTCACTGGTGCTGGACTATACAACCTGATATACATGAAAATATTTTATGCCGTACAAGCCACGGGCAACGGGCACATTAGCAGGGCTACGCAATTGCTGCCTTACCTGCAACAGCATGGTAAGGTAGATGTGTTTTTGAGTGGCGCCAATGCAACGCTTCCTGCACAACTGCCTGTACGATACAGCAGCAAAGGCATGAGTTTGTTTTACAGCGCCTGTGGTGGTTTGGATTATAAAAAAATGTGGCGTGAAAACAGTTTGTTCAGGGCTACCCGCGAAGCCAGAGACCTACCACTGGAACAGTACGATGTCATCCTGAACGACTTTGATTTTATCACTGCCAAAGCTTGCAAAATGAAAGGGTTGCCTTCGGTGCAATTTGGACATCAGGCCAGTTTTATGAGTGCACAAACACCACGCCCTGCGCAGCGCAGCCTCATGGGCGAACTCATTTTAAAACAGTACGCACCTGCCACGCATTATGTGGGCCTTCACTTTCAGCAGTACGATTCTTTTATCCTTCCGCCAGTCATTAAAGAATCTTTTTTGAACGCCGATCCGTTGGATAACGGACACGTAACTGTGTACTTACCTGCCTACGAACAGCACTGCCTGCTTCGCCATTTTAAGCAAATGAAACATGTACACTTTCATTGGTTTTTGAAGGACGTTGAAGCAATTGAACGGGTAGAAAATATTACCTATTTCCCGGTGGATCAGGAATTGTTCAACAAGAGTTTGATTCACTGCCACGGGCTCATCACCGGCGGTGGTTTTGAAACACCAGCCGAAGCGTTGTATCTCGGCAAACGGTTGCTCAGCATTCCCATTCGTGGGCAGTATGAGCAACGCTGCAATGCAGCAGCACTGCAGCAAATGGGTGTACAAGTGTTGGACGATGCGGACACGCCACATTTTCATCAGGACATAGCCAACTGGTTGCAACAACCACAGCCTGCTATTGCGCAGCAAGCCAATAACGTAGCACAGACAGTGGAGCATGTGCTTGCATTGGCACTACAGCAGCAACCCATGATGGTTGCGTAGCAATATAAATTGTTCGCTAAGCGTTTACAGAACCTTTAAAAAGTTTGCAGTTTGCAATGCGCAGTTTGCAGTAAAAAATTACATCGTTAGTAGCAATACCTGCCAGGCATTATTTACATGCCCTTGATGCAGCAATTGAGCCGCGTAGCGATGGCATTCTTTTTCCATCTCTTCCGGATTGTTGGCATAATACTGCACAATGTTTTTGCAGGTATCATCAGTAAAAGCCGGATCGGCTTCGGGTAGTTGCTGCACATTGGCCAGCATGCCCAAATGATTGCCGGTAAGTATGTTGCTGCTGCGGATGCTTTCGGGTAGTTGATCGATGCCAATACCCAAAGCGGTGTTGGGCTTGGGTACGGCAAACACGGCATCGCCACTGGCACGGCAGTAGTAATCGCCACCCATGCGGGCTACCAAATCTATTTTGTGGGGGTCTATTTGTTGTTGTACATTCAGCACGGCATCGTTGATGTGCATCACCAGTATTTCGCAAATGATGAGGTTGCCGGCGCCACCTTCGCTGCCAGTTTCAATCACTTGCTTTACCCGGCATTCCATTTGTACCGGGCTTTCTGCTACCCGTGGTGGTTTCACTTTTTCCGAGGGCAGTTTTGTAAAACCTGCTTTCACAAATTCATCTACACCCTTAGGATACTCGCAACTGCTCAGGCTCATTTGCTGCACCATGTTGTAGTTCACCACATTAATCACTACCTCGTTTGTTTCAAGCACATTTTCCAAGGTGTTTTTATTGGTATTGTTGCGCAGTCTGCGGGTAGCACCAAAAATTAACGTAGCCGGATTGCTGCCAAACATGTTGAAGAAACTATACGGGCTAAGGTTCACGTTACCGTCCTTGTCTACCGTGCTGGCAAAACAAATAGGGCGTGGCGATACAGCACCCACCATGTATTGATGCAATTGCATTACTGGAACTTCACCGGGTATAATTTTCATAGCAGCGATTTAAAAAGATAACATTGTTGCGATAGCAAAAGAACGGCGCAAATATCAGCACAAACGCTGTATGCTGCTGTGACTGATGTCGCCATTGGCAGCCACATTTTCCAACAACAGCAAGCCGGGTTTCATGCCGGGTTTCAGCTGGCCGTACTGCTGCTGAATGCCCAGCGCAGCAGCACCATTGTACGTTGCCCATTGCAACAGTTGCGCCAGTTGGAGCTGCGGAAACGCCGCTTGCAGCGTTTGCATTTCGGCCAGTATGCTCAGGCTGTGGTTGCTGGCCAGGCTATCGGTGCCGAGGCAAATGCGGGCATCTTTTTCTATAAACAACGGCACATTGGGCAGCGGGTTGCCAATGTATTGATTGGCCCTTGGGCAAAAGCACCAATACACAGCTTGTTGCCGTTGTTGCATGAGTGCAATATCATCGGCGGTGCTGTGGCAATTATGTACCAGCAACAGGTTGCCCTGCTGCGGCAACCAATCGGCTACATGCTGCAAACTGCTGTTGCCTTTTGGTGTAAAAAAATCGATGTTGACGCCAATGGCTTCATACAAACGCAAGAGATCTCCATTGCCTTGGGTGAGCAACATTTCTTCCGCCACACTTTCCTGATTGTGCATGCTCACCACCGTTTGTGTTTGTTGTGCAATCAACTCGTACAACTTGCCCGATACTGAATAGGGAGCATGGGGCACCACACTCAGTTGCGCAGCGGGCTGGTGTTGCTGCAATGCCTGCATGACGGCGATGCCTTGCTCAAAACGTTGCAACGCAGCTGCTGGTACAAAGCCTGATATTTCTACGAGGCTATGCCAATAAAGAGAACTGTGTTGTTTGATGGCGGCACTGTTGGCGGTATTACAAATGTCGCCCACGGCCACGATGCCATGCCCCAGCATTTGCTCGACCGCATTGTGCATAGCGTATTGTATGAGCTCTGCATCGGCTTGCCGGTTAAACATGACCTGCAGCAAAAAATCGACCATGCCTGTATGCTCGGGTATGCGCCCCAACATGTGGCTGAGTTCGAGGTGGCAATGCGCATTTACAAAACCGGGGCAAAGCCAACCCTTGAAGTGTTGCACCTCGCTGCCGGCCTGCTTCAGTGGCACTACGTCAATAATGGTGCCTTGTGCATTGGCAATAACGGCGTGTTGGGTAAGCACGGCTTCACCGGTAAAAACGACATCGGCAGTAAAACGCTGGTATTGCATGCAGCTGGTTTTGGGCAAATGAATGAGGCACAAAAAAACGACAGCCGAAGGTATGGGCAACAGATAGTTCTGCAGATGGTTGTTGATGATTGGAACCTGTCAACCATTTTACTCATCAACTTCAACCCTACTTAAAATACAACAATGCTACACCAAACAGAATCACCGATACCACAAAGCCAAACAGGAATACATAATACGCTGCATTGAGGTAGCGGTAAGTTTTGTTGAGGGCATGGCCCATGTCGTGGTTCATGTCCATCATGTAGGTGTACACTGCTTCGGGGTTGGCAATCATCTTGAACATTTCAGCGTGGTATTCTTCACGGGTCATGCGGGTGTAGTTGCCAAAATACAAGAGGTCGGTTTTGGGTTCGTTGTGCATGTCCCAATACGGTTTGCGGCCACGCCGCGGAATGGTAGCCAGCAATGCCAGCACAATGGTGCTGAGGTTGCACACCGTCATTACTATCACCGGAATGCGCAGATACGGAAATTCATCAATACGGGCCGCTACCGTGGTAAACAGCACCGACACAATGATGGTGTTGATGGAGATAAGAATGTTGGCCTTGGTATCGGCGCGGCCGGTTAAATCGAAGTTGGTACGAATGAGCAAGCGAAACATGGTTTCTACCCCACGGCTTACATTGGCATAGGGCAGTTGTTGTTGCTCTTCTTCTTTTTTCAGGCTTTTTTTGCCCAGCGATTTGTGCAACTGCTCCAGGTGAAAGCGTTTGACCGGCTCCAGTGTTTGCTGTGCAAAAGGCGTATGGTACTGATGTTTTTCCAGCATGCCCAGCTGCAGCATTTTCCACTCACGGCTGCTGATGCTGCGGTGTTGCAACCATTCCATTTCTTGCTGCAGCAGTTTGCTTTTGATATCCCAATCGGCGCTGCCATAGTCGAAGTGAATAGCATCGTGCAGCAACAGTTGAGCTTCAGTTGGCTGTACGGGCAAATCGTAAGCGGCCAGAATGCATTGCGTTATTTGTTGGGTAGTGGCTTCGGGTACTTGCTGTTGGTGCAACCATTCTTTGGCCAGCATGGCCCCAAACGATTCGGGGTGTTCTGTTTGCCGTTGCAAAAAACCGAGGGCATGAAACCAGGCCGCCAGCTCTGCTATCAACATTGTTTCATACGCTGTATGATTGGCTGCCGCAATGAGGCGGATACGCTCCACCGTTTGGGTAAGGTACCCGTGGTGGTGGTAGCATAAATCTGCAGTTTGTTGCTGCTGATACAACTGCTGAATGTGAGCCGCAGTAGCCTGCCTCAGGGCTTCCAACTCCATACACAAATGATTGATTGGCCCCGAAATTAAGTTGAATGCGAACGGGCAACTATGCCATTCGTCAGGTTCTGAAGTTTGATAAAGATTTCTTTACAAATCGCCGAGCTGCGGTCGTATTACCAGGTCTTCTATGCAAGCCTGCGGACTCAGTTGCGACGCTGTTACCACCAGCTTGGCAATATCGTTGGCTTCCATAATGCGGTCGGGCGACACACCGCTGCCCGCCCAGCTATCCGTCCATACGGCACCGGGCATAATGTTGGTTACTTTAATGCCGAAGGACTTCATTTCTTCCCGCAGGTTTTGACCAAAACCCAGCAGGGCAAACTTGCTGATGCTGTAGCTGCCACCATTGCTGTATGCCTGCAATGAGGCAATGGAACACATGTTGAAAATGTGGCCGCTTTTTCGCTCCATCATACCGGGCAAAAGAGCACGGGTAAGATGATAAGCTGATAGCAGATTTACCTGCAACATTTCTTCGAGTGTGCCGGCAGGTTCGTTGTGAATACTGCCGGGCAAAAAATAACCCGCATTGTTCACCAACACATCGGGTATGCCTACATGTGCCGGCAACCAATCGCCCAAGGCTTGCACCGCTTGTGCATCGGCCAGATTGCAGGCATAGTGTACAATGGTTTGTGCAGGATAGCGGTTGCGCAAGGTATCAGCCGCATTGGCCAAGGGCTCTGCTTGTTTGGATACAAGCACCAGCAGGTTCGGTTCGCTGGCGGCAGCAAATTGTTCGGCGATGGCGAAACCAATGCCGCGGCTGGCACCGGTGATGAGGATAATCATGCGAAATGAAACAGTTTGATGGAAGCAATGTAGCTTGCGCAAATATCGGTGATACCTGCTATGGTCGGACGACATACCACTAACTTAAAGCAAATGAGAAAATTTCTAAGGTTCTGTTTTGACAAATGGTGGCGACCAATATTATTTTGGTTTGCGTGTTGTTTGACATTTGGACTTTCTGAAATTTTTAGAAAAAGGATATTGGGAAGCATAGCTTTCCCATTATTTGGCCTTGGATTACTCACTGTTTTCATTTCTGCGATTTATCTTTTTACAAGAAAAAAGTGGTGGACAGGTTTATTGAGTTTAGCAATTTTCGGTGGGACAATTGCTGCTTTTATTTTTTATGCAATAGCAATGTTTTTTATTGAACAAGGACGACCTGACGAATGGGCAAATAATCTACAAATTCCCACAAACATCCAGCTTAACGAACCCGTTGATCTTGATTTCGGAAAAAATAAACCAGACAGCATTACAAATAGAGCCGTAAAGCAAACAGACTTTCAGTTATACAATTCATTTCAACCAGGTTTGTATGAATTTGACTTTTGGACTAACAAAATAGAAAGTGGAACAATTTATTTGAAGGCGTTTGAAATCACACAAGAGTATGCTTTATCAACTGACAGGCTTCCAATGACAAGTTTGGTTAAAGTTTATAACCCAACAGATAGCATTAAAAAATTTGGAACAACTTCGCATTTTACTATTTACGAAGGAGATTGGGGACAGCCATATGCCGCTAGATTTGAAATTTGGTTTAAGCCCGGCAATGGCGGACAAGAAAGAAAGTTATTTAGCAAGAATTATAAAATAGAAGGATGGATGCGATAAAGACCACCATAGCAGGTAATATCGACTTGATAATATGGCGGTTGAAGTTCTTCTATGCACATTTGTGCAAGGCTCAAGAGTTGTAATTCTATTGAGTATTTGTCCTAAAAATCAGCCACATACCAAAGCCGAAAACCATAAGCACCTCTTCCATCTATGAAATACCAGCACCTGTTTTTCGACCTCGATCATACCCTGTGGGATTTTGAAGCCAACAGCCACGACACGCTGCACGAAGTGTATCACCACAACCGCCTGCACGAAACACTCACCCCCGATTTCAATGCTTTTTTTGAACGCTACTCCTACCACAACAAACGCTTGTGGGATCGCTATCATCATGGCTTCATTAAGCAAGAAGAACTGCGCTGGAAACGCATGTGGCATGCCTTGTTGGAGTTTAAACTGGGCGATGAAAAACTCTCCAAACTCATGAGCCAGCAGTACCTGGAAATACTGCCTACCAAAACCAAACTCTTTCCGTACACGATTGAAATTATTGAGTACCTGAAAGGGAAAGGCTATCAGCTGCACCTCATCACCAACGGATTTGAAGAAGTGCAGTTGGGCAAATTGCGCAATAGTCAAATCGAGCATTTTTTTGGCGAAGTGATTACCAGCGAAAGAGCCATGTCGCTAAAACCGCACAAAGAAATTTTTGACTATGCCATGCAGCAAACCGGTGCTGCCACGCACAACAGCATTATGATTGGTGACAATCTCGATGCCGATATCAAAGGCGCCATGGATGCCGGATTGGATACCATTTTTGTCAACCACATTCATGAAAAAACCGACCTGCAACCCACCTATATCATTCATCATTTGAAAGAGTTGGAGGATATTTTATAAGCGGTGCAACAGCTGCTTTATGTACAATTTTATGCCACCCCTCCGGAGTTAGCAATGCAGTTGGTTTTGGATGCTGCTATAATCATTTCACCCCTTCGGGGTTTTGTGCTTTTGATTTTTAATTCTTACAAGCTTCACCCCTTAATTGTTTTGATAACCAGAAGACATAAACAATGCAGAACACCCAATCCCGAAGGGATGGCATTATTATAGCGCAGTTACATGTAACGATTGGTTGAACCCCGAAGGGGTGACAGATTACCTCCCAATACCAATCGATATAGCTATTTCATCTATTGTAAACCGTTAAAACGGTTTAAGCTGTTGATGGTTTGCTGCTAGCCCACGGTTTAAACCGTGGGCTATGAAATGGCAATGACTACGACCAATGGTTTAAACATTTTCACTACTTCGGGTTTGTGCAATAGGCAAGTATATCAAATCGATATAGATACAGCAAGCCCACCTTGGGCAATAAGATGGCATTGATGACTGAAAATCGGTATCAATCTTTCTTTCTCAGCGCATTAACATTAAAAGCTGCATCTTCGCCGCGGATTAGCAAAAGCTAACTCCTGTTGTTAAGGTGTAGCCTGGCAGCGTTTTTGGCAAATTTTCATTCACCACTTCTCCAGTGGATGTGCCATCCAAACAGCTCCCATTTCATCATTGGCAACGCCGATTATCTCACATTATTTAAACAAGAAACGACAAGTGAAACATGCTTTGTGCATGCTCCACCTGCCTACCTGGTTATGAAAACATTTGACCAAATGGGTTTGATAGACCCACTATTGAAAGCCTTGCAACACGAAGGCTACACAACGCCCACACCCATTCAGGCACAAGCCATTCCGCACTTGCTCGAAGGCCGCGACCTGCTCGGTTGTGCCCAAACAGGTACCGGAAAAACAGCCGCTTTTTCGCTGCCCATTTTGCAATACCTGCATCAACAGCCGGCAAAGGCGTCGCACAAAAAAAAAATTCGTGCCCTCATATTAACACCTACCCGTGAGCTGGCCATTCAAATTGAAGAAAGCCTGCAGGCCTATGGCCGAAACCTGCCCCTGCAGCACCTCGTTATATTTGGTGGTGTGGGCCAGCAACCACAGGTAAATGCATTGCAGCGTGGTGTAGATATTCTCGTAGCTACACCGGGCCGTCTGCTCGATTTGATGCAGCAGGGTTTCGTGAGCCTGCACCAACTGGAAGTATTTGTGCTGGACGAAGCCGACCGCATGCTCGACATGGGTTTTATTCACGACGTAAAAAGAGTGATTACCAAACTACCTGAAAAAAGACAGAGTTTGTTTTTCAGCGCTACCATGCCGCCCGATATTCAGGCACTGGCCAATACCATTTTGACCAACCCGGTAAAAGTGGAAGTAACGCCTGCCAGCTCAACGGCCGATACCATTGAGCAGTTCATTTACAACGTGAGTAAAAAAGACAAGCCTGCATTGCTGCAACACTTGCTGAAGCAACATGCTGAAATAAAAAGTGTGCTGGTATTTACCCGCACCAAGCATGGCGCCGACCGGGTGGTAAAAGACCTGATGCGGGTTGGTGAAACAGCTGCCGCCATTCATGGCAACAAAAGCCAGAATGCCCGTCAGCTGGCCTTGCAAAATTTTAAGAAAGGCGTGATACGGGTGTTGGTAGCTACAGATATTGCTGCCCGTGGTATCGACATCGACGATCTCGGTCATGTCATCAACTTTGAATTACCAAACATTCCCGAAAGCTATGTCCATCGCATTGGCCGTACCGGTCGTGCAGGTGCCAGTGGTGTGGCATTTTCTTTTTGCGAAGCAGAAGAAAGAGCTTACCTGAAAGACATTCAGAAACTCATTGGCAAGCAAATACCGGTGGTGCAAGATCATCCGTTTGTGGGCAACGCCAATGCGGTGCATGTAAAAGCAGAACAGCCACGTCAGCAGCATCAACAGCGCCGCCAACAACAGCCAGCACGTAACCAGCAACAAGGTCAAAGGCAACAACAGCAACGTCCGCCAAGACCGCAGCAACAGCAACCTGCTGCAGCCCAGAAGGAAAAACCTGTAGCTGCTCAGCAAGCACCCGTGCAAAAGCCGAAGCAGCAGCACCAGCGGCCGCAGCCACGCCCGGCACAGCAGCCAATGGCAGGCAACGGACAGGTACAGCAAAGCAATGCGCAGCCACCGGCACGTAAGTTTAAAAAGCCAACTGGTGCTCTCACCATGCCGCCCAAAAAGGAAGTAGTGAAAGACGATTTCAACAGCAAGCATGTGGCACCTGTAACGCCACTGTTTAACGACGATGATCGTTGGTAAATACACCGCAGTGTTGTACCCACATCACTGAAAACAAAAAACCTCACAGCATGCTGTGAGGTTTTTTTATTCGTAAAAATGATAAACTGCAATACAAGAGCGTTACCATTCGGCCAGCACGGTTACACCGCCTTTTACCATTTCACCCATCTTCACTTTTACCCGTGCATTCAATGGCAGCAGTAAGTCTACACGGCTGCCAAATTTGATGAAGCCCATTTCGTCGCCTTGCTTTACCTGCATGCCTTCGCTCAGGTAATTGACAATGCGGCGGGCCAGGGCACCGGCTATTTGTTTCACCAAAATTTCGTTGTGGCCCACCTGATACACCACACTGTGGCGTTCGTTTTCGGTGCTCGATTTGGGATGCCAGGCAGCCAGGTATTTGCCTTTGTGGTATTTGCTGTACACCACTTCGCCGGTTACGGCATTGCGGTTTACATGCACATTCAACGGGCTCATGAAGATGCTTACCTGCAAGCGTTTGCCTTTGAAGTATTCTTCATCCACGGTTTCTTCTATCACCACTACTTTGCCATCGGCGGGGCAAATGATTTTTTTATCGTCGATGGTGAGCTGGCGGCTGGGCAGGCGGAAAAAAGAAATGATGAAGAGCCACAAGCCAAACGTAACAATGAAAATGAGGAGCGACAACACGGGGTATTGCTGGCTGAGAAACCACACCGATAAACCGTTGATGGCGCCTAAAATGAGGGTGGCAATGCCAATGCTGGCAAATCCTTCTTTATGAATGGTCATGAAAAGTACTGGTTATTGTGAACGGCAAAAGTAATGGTTTGCACCGTTGAACCTGAATGATTGCGAATGCTGTTTTTGGTTGTTGGTTTGGTGTTTATTGTTCATTTGTCCGGCGGCCTGTACACGTGTGAACGGTTTTACAGACTTTGTTGTAGCAAAATCATACGCTGCCTAAAACATCAAACCAAAAACGACAAACCCGAAACAAAAAACCGAATTACACATCGAACAGCTACGTGGTGCTTCTTGTTCTGAACTTGTTTGCATCCAATACAGAAAAGGCTTTCAGCAAGGTTGTATTGTATTGTTGAAGAATTTGGTGCACCAACGCTGCTTTTATTTGTGAGTGTGCTTCCATCATTTTCACCAATAAAATGCCATTGTTTGGAAGCTGCAAACGAATCACCAATTCTCCAAAATCCTTATCCTCGGTTATGAGCAAAGCTTGCTGTGCAAATGCAATGGCTAAAACATCTTTGTCTTTGATAGCGGGGTTTTGTTCGCTGATGGCATATACCTCAAAACCAGCGTTTCTGAGCGTTGTGGTAATGGCGTAATCCACGCATTCATCGGTAACAATGGCAATGCTGTTAGTCATCAAAAAACCATTACTTTTTCATGCGTAGCATTGTCTGCTGCATACAGTAGTGCAGCTCTTATAGCTTCAACGGAAAGCCTTGGGTAGGCTTTCAATAGTTCTTCTTCTGAAATGCCATGACCTAGTTTTTCCAAGATGAGGGCAACAGGAATCCGGGTTCCTTTAATCACTGGTTTACCAAACATGATTTCCGGATTATGTTCAATGTATGTGTTCCAGTCCATGGCATTCTTTTTTTAAAATTACTCAAATATTTTCACCACCAACCACACAAACGGTGTAGCTATCAGCAGGCTGTCGAAGCGGTCGAGAAAGCCACCATGACCGGGCATCATATTACCGCTGTCTTTTACACCTGCACGGCGTTTCAGGTAGCTTTCAAATAAATCGCCCAACGTGCCCATTACTGCAGCCGTAGCAGCAATGGCGGCTGTTATTTTCCAATCGGCTTTCAGCCACCACACAGCTACACCTGTAACCACTACCACCGCCAGCAGCGCCCCGCCAATAGTGCCTTCCCAGGTTTTCTTCGGCGAAATTTTACTGAGTGGTGTTTTGCCAATCATCGATCCAACAATGTAGGCCATGGTATCATTAATCCAGATGGAAGCAATGAGTAGCATAGGGTAGAGCCAGCCAAAATCGCCCAGAAAACTGTTCATGTTTTGCTGCCGCAATGACAACATAAAACCAATGCTGAGGCTGATGTAAAAAACACCCAAAAAAGCGGATACAATGGTGCCGGTAGATTTGTTCTTTCGATCGGTAAACAATCCATACAGAAACAGTACTTGCCCTGCTATGATGGTGACACCAATGCTGCTACCCGAAAGATGGTACCCGTTGATTTGAAACGCATCACCACATTGCAACAGTACTACACTGTAGCCCACCAATATCATACCCACACGGCTTAAAAAACTATAAGTAGTCTGCTGAATTTTTTCCTGCAGATTGAAATACTCCCACCAGCACCCTACATGAATGATGCTGAAGAGCAAGAGAAAACTCCAGTGGTTCCAAAGCAAACCACCGAGCATAATGATGACAAACACAATGGCACTAAGTGCCCGGGTTCTGAAAACTGCTGCATTGAGTGCCATACTAAAATGGGTTGTAATGAAAGGATCGGTCGTTTAATTGCTGAGTGCCTCCTGCAAAACAGACAGCGCCAACTCTTTCAGTTGTCCCGGCACATATATTTCGTGCAAGCCCGGCAGTGCAAGCATATACATGCTGTCTTGCTTATTGAGTATTTGTACCGGAATATTGTTGTCTTCCAGCTTGCCTTTTAATATGGCCGCTTCGGTATAAATGGCGGTTTTGTGCAGTAGTACCCAGTTCATATTTATGCTACGTTATTTCTTTCGTCAAAAGGGTTGAATCGGTCGTAAAATACTTCCCGTGGCACGATGCCTTCCTGTGTTTTTTTCATGGCGAAAAAAACAGCCACCACAATCACCAGCGAAATACCTCCCGCCCACAAAGGCAGGCTGCTTTCATTGGCCAGTGTTACTGGTTTTTGCTGTGCATGCAGGTAATACATGTACAGGGTTACCATAGCATTGTTTACAAAATGAACCAATATGGCGTACCAAATATTGCGGGTGTAATAAAAAATACCGCCGAGCAACATGCCCAGTACAATGCGGGGCAAAAAGCCATACCAGCTGCCATGTATGGCACTAAATACAATACTCGCCACCACAATGGCCACCCAAGGTTGTTTCCACCAGCGCAGCAGCAGGCTTTGCAAGCCACCCCGAAACAATACTTCTTCAAACACGGCAGGCAGCAGGGCCAGCATCAGCAGGCTCATGAGCAGCTGGCCGCCGTTGCGGATATCGGCAATAGCTTTCACCTGCTTTTCATAGTTCTGCTCCATGTTATCGAAATAGGTACGCATGGCTTTTGAAATAGGAATGGCTTTGTTGATGCTGGTAAGAGCATCAATCAGTGGGCCGCTGCACAATATGAGCAGCAGGCTCAGGCCCATCAGTTTCCAGTTCCAGTTGTTGGCAAAGCCCAATGCATCCCATCCATTGCGAAAGCAAATGAAAGCATAGCCAACAGCAGGTAAAAAGAAACCAAACAATGTGCCCATGAGTTGCACCACTTTGGCAGCGTTGGCAAAGCGGGGCTGCTGCATATCAGTGAGCATGGTGGCCATACCCTGGCCGGTCATGCCGGTCCACACGCCCATAGATACAAAACTGCCGGCCACCAGCCCGATACCAATAAGGCCGAGCAAAATGCCCAGCTGACCCAGATGGCTGTACCCCTTGTTGAGTATTGGATTATTCATACAGCTGCAAAGAAAAGCGTTTCAACCCGAAGGCACTAAGCGACACAAAAGTGTTTCAACGCGAAGACACGAAGCCGCTAAGATTATTTTACCGCAGAGAAACGGAGGTAACGGAGAAAACAAGGGACGCGGATTGGCAGGATGAAAAACGGATTTTCACGGATACTGTTCTCATTTCTCCGCCCCCTAACCGCTCCCACCTGCTGCGGCACAAGCTGTGCGAAAACATGGGACGCAGATAAAACTGATGCCAACAGATTTTCACGGATGCTATTTTCATTTCTCCGGGCCCTCCTAACCTCTGTGCGAAATAATCCTCATTTGCCGAAGGCAAATAACCCTCCGGGTGCTCTGTGCGAAATCATTGGCTCATTGGCTCTTCCCTTCCTTATATTTAGCTCTCTAAAATTTTCCGCTGTATGAAACGTCGTTCGTTTTTGCAACAAGGTGCCACCCTTGGCGCCGGCATGGCCCTGCTGGCAGGTATACCCATGGATTTGCTGGCTGCTTACCGCAAGCGGGTAAGTGCCAACGATACAATTGGCGTGGCCCTCATTGGTGCCAACGGCATGGGCTGGGCCAACCTTACCAGCATGCTCAAGCTGCCCGAAGTAACCTGCGTGGCTTTGTGCGATGTAGACGACGCCGTATTGCAGCGCCGCAAAAGCGAACTCGAAAAACTACAGCAGCAGCCTGCCTTGTACAAAGACTACCGGCAAATGCTGGCCAATAAAGACGTGGACATCGTCATCATTGCCACACCCGATCACTGGCACTGCCTCATGCTGGCCGATGCTTGTGCCGCCGGCAAAGATGTGTATGTAGAAAAACCTGCCAGCAACAGCATTGGCGAAGCCACCCTGATGGTAGCCGCGGCCAACCAACACCAGCGCATGGTGCAGGTAAACCAATGGCAACGCAGCCAGCAGCATTTTAAAGATGCCATAGCTTTTGTGCACAGTGGTAAGTTGGGCACCATTGCCCAAACCAAAGCCTGGATGTACAATGGCCACGGCATACTGCCGCCTGCCGCCGATGCGCCGGTGCCTGCGGGGGTAGATTACAATATGTGGCTGGGCCCCGCTCCCAACCGTACTTTCAACCCCAACCGCTTTCATTACAACTTTCGCTGGTACTGGGATTATGCCGGCGGCCTCATGACCGATTGGGGCGTGCACCTCATAGATATGGTGCTGCTGGGCATGAAAGCACAAATGCCCGAACGCATCAGCAGTTTTGGTGGCCACCTGGCTTACCCCACCGATGCACGGGAAACCCCCGATACACAAACGGCCTTGTATGAGTTTGCGCATTTCCAATTGACATGGGAGCACACCATGGGCCGGCAATACGGCTTGTATGGCCTCAATCACGGCATTGCCTTTACCGGCGACAAAGGCACCCTGCTGCTCAACCGCGATGGCTGGGAAGTACGCCCCGAAATGGACAAGAAGCAACCGAAAATGGAAGCCATTGCCTGGCAAAAAAGAGTAGACAACGGGCTGGACTTACACACGGCCAATTTTGTAGCGGCGGTGAAAAGCCGCGATGCCGCCAGCCTCAACTGCCCCATAGAAGCGGGTGCACTGGTAGCACAGGTGTGCCACATGGGCAATGCCGCCCTCCGCACCCACCAAAGCCTGCACTGGAACGCCACCCAACAACGCTTTGCCGAAAAAGCCGCGAACAAACTGCTGCTACCGAAGTATGCGAATGGGTGGAAGTTGGGGTGAGGGGTTTAGATTACAATACACAGAATAATTCAAACCGAGTTCTGTTTTAATAACACTTCAGAAATAAACATCCTCATGTCTAAAATTTCATCTTGTTGATCTTGAGTGTATGAAAGTTTCACTTCTTTAGGCACTACTAATTTTACTGAAGCATTCTTCATTTCGTTTGTTTGATCAATAGAAATTGAAGGCTCTAATGTTAGTAAGTTCTTTACTTTAATTCTATTTGCTTCAGGAAGTATTTGCCGCCATCTATCCTTTGCTGTAGTTTTTAAAGCAAGCATAGTTAATAAGCCATCTAAATAAGCTGGGTCTTTATAATGCTGAATACTTGGAAATATGTAGTCAGGTTTATTTTTCCCTTCTGTAGAGCTTTGTCGTGAAAACAACACCCCGTTTTGTCTTAATACTTCTGCAACATGATGATCAAAAGCCCAACCGGCTCTTGATTTTCTTCTCTGATGAATCGATAGTGAATAGTTAATAAAATCATCGACATCAACACCATCATTCCCAAAACCCTTTTTCAGTTTTTCTTCGACTAAATACTTTTCTAAAACCTTAAAAAGTTTTTCTTCCTGTTGCATCCAAAGTATTAATGCAAGATCTGGATCATCTATGGCTGACACTCCAGTTAGTGTACTCCTTGAGAAAGTAGAGAACACTTCGGTACTCGGAAATGTCCCTCCAAATTTTGCCAATATCAAATCTATAAAATTGCTTTCTTCTACTTGGACTTCGAATCCTATCGATTCCAATATATAATTTCGAGCAAATGAAATTTCGAGATTTTCTGTATCAAAGTTCTTAACTATAAACTTTCTATCTACCTCAAGTAAGCCAAACAGCCATAATACTTGTTTCTCAATAGTTGAATCCTTCGGTGCTAATATCACTAGTGCTTTACCTGATTCTAGTAAGCAAAATACTAAAAGGTCATCTTTGTTCACTTTTGATAAAACAGCGACATCCTTATAGTATAGTCGATATTCTATTCGTGTTGAGTGTTTCTCTCTAGCATCATACCAGGTTGTAGTACTATCTTCGCTAGCTTTTGAGTTTTCATCGTCACTAATAAAAAGAAATGTCGTTTCTAATACTCTACGCTCAGAACCTAATAGCTCCCTCATCATTGAAGTGCCGTTGAATTCATGTTGATTAGATCTACTTGGTCTTATTTCAACTTCACTTAGCCTTTTAGCTGCAATACCCTTAAAATACTTCCTTATTGACTGATTCATATGTGTACGTGTGAATGTTTGTTTTTATGCGATAAAGCTGATCAACAATGTTTTCGCCGATAGCTTCTATCAATGGAACTACAACAGAATTTCCAAATTGCTTATAGGCCTGATTCATCGAAACGGCTTCAACAATAAAATGATCAGGATATCCTTGCAGCCTCGCTGCTTCTCTTACAGACAGTCGCCGTGGATTTTTATCTTTTTGAGGAATCAAAATTTCAGAGCCGTCTTTATAATATCTGGCACTAATGGTTCTACTGATGCCATTGAGATCAACAAGACCAAATCCAAAACCATTCCCTTTCTCTTTATGCTTGATGGCGTAGTCTTGAAGATATTGCCACAGCTTATCGGTCAAAGTATACTTCTTATCTACTCTCTTTTCAAGTATATCTTTCACCTTCTTTGTCGGCTCTGGTAATTCAGGAAATCTAAAATCTTCGTTGCCGTTAAATCGTCTTTTATCAAATCCAACCATGAAGGTTCTCTCTCGGTGTTGAGGCACAAAATGCTTTCCATTCATCACCTTTGAATGAAATGAATAGTCCAGACTTTCAAGCGTTTCCTTTATCACTTTAAAAGTGTTGCCTTTATCATGAGAAACAAGATTCTTTACGTTCTCAAGAAAAAAAGCTTTCGGTCTGTGTTTCTCAATTATCTCCGCAATATGGAAGAATAAGTTTCCTTGCTTTTCATCGTCAAAACCATGTTTACGCCCAAGGCTGTTTTTCTTACTCACCCCAGCAATTGAAAATGGTTGACATGGAAATCCACCACAAATAATATCGAAGCTATCGGGAATGTATTCTTTCGTTTTATCCTTCGTGATATCTCCAAACGGTATCTCACCAAAGTTTGCGTAGTAGGTTCGTTGTGCCATTTTGTCCCACTCAGAAGAAAACACACACTCTCCTTGCAAGCGTTGCATAGCTATTCTGAATCCGCCGATGCCAGCAAACAAATCAATGAAAGTGAATTTTGGATTTGCTGGTTTTGGGAAAAGGACATCATCATCAAACTTGATTATTTGCTGTAATGCTTGTTCAGCCAGTTCATTAGAGATAGGGCCTTCAAAATATCCTTCCAGCAAATCAATAGCAAACTCTATTGCTTCCTTCTTTTGCTTTCTATTCTTAGTTCGTAAATAATGACTGATTAATGCCGTCTTGTAATTATCAGGCCCAAACACTGCAACTTTCCAAAGCCTTTCAGCTACTGCAATTATTTTACTCTCTTCTAAAATTGCACCATTACGTTTTTTCATGCTTTTGCCCTCCCTTTTTTTGAAAAAGCATCAGCGGAAAAAAAGTCCTTAAATGAACTATCCAGTCCATTCACTATAATCTTCTCTAAACTTTGAATTGAAACATTGCGACGCCCGTTTTCTACATGGTTCATGAATGTTCTGTCGAGTTCAGAACGCCATGCTACAGCCTCTTGCGTCAGATTTTTTTCTGTCCGCAACTCCTTAATCCGGGCTCCGATTTTTTCCTGAATTTCCATCCAGGCAAATTGGAATATGTGACTTAAAGTCCGTTGGCTTTTAAGTCACGTTGCAGAAATTGCTTTCCGACATCAGGAAAGCGTCCAAAGAAGTTTGGCGAATGTGTTGGTGAGATGCACCGGCTTGAGTTCACATTCCCACACAACGAGTACTTTCCAGCCCAGTGCTGATAAAGCGGCTTGCTTTTGGCTGTCGTTGGTTTGGTTGCGGCCTATTTTTTTCGCCCACCAATCGGTGCGGGTTTTCGGCAGGCTGTAATACTTACAAGGCTGATGCCTGTGCCAGAAACATCCTTGGATGAAAATGGCTGTTTTGTATTTAGGCAGCACTATATCCGGTTTCCCCGGCAGGTTGGTTACATGCAGGCGAAACCGATAGCCATGTGCATGCAAAAATTTGCGGACTAGTATTTCCGGCTTTGTGTTTTTGTTTTTGATTGCCCGCATGTTTTTACTGCGGGTAAGTGCATCATGCACATCTGCCATACCACCAAAGTTAACCACCACACCAACAAAAAACGGCCATTGCCTGCGCAACAGCCGTTGTAGAAAATACACACCTGCAATTAGGTTTACCGGGGCGGTTGCAATTCGTTGATGGCCCGCTGAGGTACCAATACTTTTTGGCATTGCTCTACCAGCAAGCTGGTGGGCAAGGTAAAACTTACCCGCTGGTGTATGCTGTTCACCGCATTGCCCGCATGCACAATGTACGTGCCTTGCTCGGCCACCCAGGCGGTTTGCTGCGTATCAAAACTAGCCAGGTCTTTGGGCTGCAGGGTAAACCGCAGCGTTTGCGTTTCGCCGGGTTGCAGCAGTTTGGTTTTGGCAAATGTTTTCAGCTCCATACCGGGCTTGTGCATGGCACGGGCCGGAGCACTCAGGTACAGCTGCACCACTTCTTTGCCCGATACTTTGCCCGTGTTGGTAACCGTTACAGTAGCGGTAATGCTGCCTTTAAATTGTGATTGGCTCAGCACCAGCTTGCTGATGTGAAACTGGCTGTACGACAGTCCAAAACCAAAGGGAAAAGCTACCGGCTTGCCAAAGGTTTGATAGTAGCGGTAGCCTACATAAATACCTTCTTCGTAGGTTACTTCCGAAGGCTTGCCCATGCTCATGCCAAAGGAACTTTTCACTTCTTCCTGACTCAGCTCTATGCCAGGAAAGTTCTTGGCCGAAGGCACATCGGCATATTGCAACGGAAACGAAGTGGTGAGCTTGCCCGATGGATTCACTTTGCCTTTGAGAATATCGGCTACGGCATTGCCGCCTTCTTGCCCGCCCTGCCAGGCCAGCAAAATGGCATCGGCATGTTGGCGCCAGCTGGCCGTTTCAATCACCCCACCAATGTTGAGTATCACAATCATTTTTTTACCCTTGGCATGAAAGGCTGTGGCTACCTGCTGCAGTAGGTTTTGCTCTGCAGTGGTGAGGTCAAAATCGTTGGGCTGCTGCCGGTCTTGAAACTCACCGGCATTGCGGCCGATGGTTACAAATGCTACATCGCAGCTGTTGGCTTTTGCTTCCAGCAGGGCATGGTCGATGGGCATTTCGGCAATGGGTGGCGGCAGTTCAAAAAAGAATTTCTTGGCGGGTTGTTTGGCTTTGGCATCGGCAATGTATTGTGTGTATTGCTGTTGCAGCGTGGCATCCAAAGTATAGCCTGCATTGCGCAATCCTTCGGCCAGGCTTACGGTGTAGGCTTCGTTTACATCGCCGCTACCGGTACCACCGGCTATAAAATCGTATGAGGTATTGCCAAAGGCTGCAATGCTTTTCACGCTTGCAGGCAGGGGCAAAGCTTGTGCTTTGTTTTGCAAGAGCACCATGCCTTCGGCAGCAGCCTGTCGGGCAATAGCTGCGTGGGTTGTTAAATCAGGCGCATTGTTGAAAGCAAAGCCTTGCTGCGATGGCGTCCGCAAAATATAATCGGTGATACGGCCGGCATTTTCATTGAGCACAGCCATAGAGAGTTTGCCGTTTTCAACAGCGGTTATTATGTCTTTTACCTGATTGGGTGTGCCGGGCATCAGCAGATCGTTACCTGCTTGCATTTGTGCTACCGCATCGTAGCCGCCAAACCAGTCGGTCATTACCATGCCTTTAAAGCCCCACTCTTTGCGCAAAATACTGGTGAGCAGTTCGTAGCTGTGCGACGCCGACACACCATTGATACGGTTGTAGCTGCTCATCACCGTCCAGGGTTGTGCTTGCTTCACGGCTATTTCAAAACCCCGCAGGTATATTTCCCGCAGGGCCCGTTCACTCACAATGGTATTTACCTGGTTGCGGTTGGTTTCCTGATTGTTGGCGGCATAATGTTTGATGCTGGTACCTACGCCATTGCTTTCAATACCATTCACCATTGCCGACGTCATAAATCCGCTGACGATAGGGTCTTCGCTGTAGTATTCAAAGTTGCGGCCACCGAGTGGGTTGCGGTGTATGTTGAGGGCTGGCGCCAGCAACACATCCATGCCATAGCTTTTGAGTTCATTGCCCATGGCCTTGCCAATATTGGCTGCCAGTGTGGTATCCCAACTGCTGGCAATCAGCGTAGCGATAGGAAAAGCCGTGCAGTAGTAGGTTTTGTTTTTATCACCCTCACGTATAGGGGCAATGCGTACACCGGCAGGTCCATCGGCTACCACGGTGGTGCGCAAACCGAGGCGGGGAATGGCAAAAGTAGTACCGGCAGCACCGGGCACTTTGTCCATGGTTTGGCCTACAGTAGGGCCGTTGCTCATGTTGGGTAAGCCGGGAATGTTCATGCCCATGCCTACTACCAGGCGGGCTTTTTCTTCGAGGCTCATTTGGGCTACCAGTGCAGCGGCTTTGGCCGAAACAGCGGGCTGTGCCTGTGCCACCAGTGCCGACAGCAGCAGGCAGCCGGCCATTGCAATCAATCGCATGTGTTGTGTTGTTTAGCTGCACAAATTAGCAGGCAAAGCCGGTGGGTTGGATTGATGTATGTCAATAAATGTCTTACAACGCAAAGTCGACAGGACACAGATTGAAAGGATGAAAACGGATTTTCACGGATGTATTTCTATCAACTACCAACCATCTACCACCAACCATTTTATGGGACGCGGATTTGCACAGATGAATAAAGGAGTTTCGCTGATGTATTAAAATATCACTTCTCTCGCAGGCCTCCCGGCCTGTGAGTACCCGTTACTTTATTGTATTTGATTACTCGCCGCATATACACAGATTCATGAGAAAAAACTGTCATTGTAATCTGTGCATTTGTGGCTTAAAAAATGTTGTCTATTGTACGCGGATTTGCACTGATAAATACACAGGGTTTTCGCTGATGTATTAAAATATCACTTCTCTCGCAGGCCTCCCGGCCTGTGAGTACCCGTTACTTTATTGTATTTGATTACTCGCCGCATATACACAGATTCATGAGAAAAAACTGTCATTGTAATCTGTGCATTTGTGGCTTAAAAAATGTTGTCTATTGTACGCGGATTTGCACAGATGAATACACAGGATTTTCGCTGATGTATTAATATATCTCCGAGAGTTCTGTGTCCTCTCCCGCCTGCTGCGGGACAAGTTGTGCGAAACTTATTACCTCATTTGCCAAAGGCAAATAACTCCCCTCTTCTGACATCCCCCCTTCATGAGCTCATTCTCAAATTTGTTCGGTACTTTTCCTCCGCACAAGCAACCCGTATGAAACAACTTTTTTTACTGCTGCTCAGCACCTCTTTTATGCTGAGTAGTTTGGCGCAGCAAGATGGCTGGACGCCCCTCTTCAATGGCAACAATTTACAAGGCTGGCAACAACTCAATGGCAAGGCAAAATACACGGTGCACAATGGAGTGATTGTGGGCGAAACCGTGTATGGCGAACCCAACTCTTTTTTAATCACCGGCAAAACCTATAGCGATTTTATCCTCGAATTCGAATTCAAACTCGACAGTCAAATGAACTCGGGGGTACAGTTTCGCAGCGAAAGCAAACCCGACTACATGAATGGAAGGGTGCATGGTTACCAGTTTGAAATTGATCCATCGCCACGGGCATGGACCGGCGGTATTTATGATGAAGCCCGCCGCGACTGGCTCTATCCACTCGACCTCAATCCTGCCGCCAAACCGCAGTACAAACATGGCAGCTGGAACAAGTGCCGCATCGAATGTATTGGTACCAACATCCGCACATTTGTGAACGGCAAAGAAGCGGCCAGCATTGTAGACGATGTAACGTTGCGGGGCTTTATTGCGCTTCAGGTGCACAGCATCAACAAGCCTGCCGATGCTGGTAAAAAAATCATGTGGCGCAACATTCGCATCCGCGAAAAAAACCTGCAACCTACCCCACTTGGAAATGTGTTTGTGGTAAACCTGCTGCCCAACCAATTGAGTGCAGCCGAAAAAAAGAATGGGGTTCGCCTGCTGTGGGATGGGCAAACCAACAATGGCTGGCGGGGCGCCTACAAAAATGCTTTTCCTGAAAAGGGCTGGCAAATAGCCAACGGCGAACTCACTGTGCTGCCCTCTGATGGTGGCGAAAGCACCAACGGTGGCGACATTGTCAGCATCGATACGTTCAAAGCATTCATTTTCCAGTTTGATTTTAAACTGAGTGAAGGTGCCAATAGTGGCGTAAAATATTTTGTGACCGAAAGAGAAAACAACAGTGGCTCGGCCATTGGTTTGGAGTATCAGATTTTGGATGATGACAAACATCCCGATGCCAAAATGGGCAGCATTGGCAACCGCACGTTGGCTTCTTTGTACGATCTGATTCCATCGTTGCGGGAGACCCGTGCCCGCCGCAACATTGGTGAGTGGAACCGCGGCATGATTGTGGTACACCCCGACAACCGCGTAGAACACTGGCTCAATGGCTGGAAGCTGCTGGAGTACCAACGAGGCACGCCTTACTACTACGCCTTGGTAGCCCGCAGCAAGTATGCCGCTTGGCCCCAGTTTGGCATGGCAGCCTATGGCCGCCTGCTGCTGCAAGACCACGGCAACAAAGTGAGTTACCGCAGTTTGAAAGTGCAGGAATTGCAATAACTGTCGCTGGCCTCCCGGCCAGTGACAACACGTTACTCAGCTTACTCATTCAACCCCTTTACAGTTATGCAACCGCATCAAAATATAGCTCTAGTAACAGGCCATCACAGGCACGGAGGCCTGCGATAGAACCAGAATTGCAATAACTGTCGCTGGCCTCCCGGCCAGTGACAACACGTTACTCAGCTTACTCATTCAACCCCTTCACAGTTATGCAACCGCAACAAAATATAGCTCTAGTAACAGGCTATCACAGGCCGGGAGGCCTGCGATAGAAACGTACCATTTTCACCCATAACACATAACACACCAACACATGAGTCAGCAATACAAATTCCGGAATGCAAATGCCATTTATTTCAGCACTAGTACTGTAGTTGGCTGGATAGATGTTTTTACCAGAGATATCTATAGAAACATACTGCTGGACAGCATTCGGTTCAGCCAGCAAAACAAAGGCATGCAAATTCATGGCTGGGTACTCATGACCAACCACCTGCATTTAATTTTTTCATGTACTGAGCCGCATAAGCCTGCTGCTGTGCTGAAAGAAATAAAAAGCTATACAGCCATGAAAATCATCGATGCAATTGTCAATCATCCGCAGGAAAGCCGAAAGCATTGGATGTTGAATGAGTTCGAGAAATATGGAGAGCAAAACAGGAGTACACATCGATTTCAGTTTTGGCAACATGAAAATCACCCCATTCAATTGGAGAATGCAGCCATGTATGTATCACGACTAAACTATGTACATTCAAATCCTGTGAAAGCAGGGTTTGTGGCGGAACCACAAGAGTGGCTGTATAGCAGTGCAGCCGATTATTGTCGGTCACGCCAACAAGGACCTTTATCCATTTCATTTTTGAATGAATAAAAACGATTAGTAACCAGCTTGTCACAGGCCGGGAGGCCTGCGACAGAAAAACCTCTACCACATGTCATCTCGTCGCCAATTTATCAAAGCTTCTTCTATGGCCAGTGCCTCGCTGATGCTGGGTGCCGCCGGTTTTAGTGCCCGCAGCTATCGCCGCATCATCGGTGCCAACGATCGGGTGCGGGTGGGCGTAGTGGGCTTTTCTGACCGATTCAAAGACACGCTGGGCCCCTGCTTTATGCAACACCAGCAGGCACAAAACTTTGAACTCGTAGCCGTCAGCGATTTGTGGAAGCTGCGCCGGGAGCAAGGCGTGGCCTGGCTGAAAGCCAACAACAACGACGCCACAATCCAAGCATTTGCCAACAACGAAGCCTTGTACAGCAGCAAGAGTGTGGATGCAGTGATTGTAAGCACCGCCGACTTTCAGCATGCCCTGCATGCCATAGAAGCCGTACAGGCCGGCTGCGATGCGTATGTAGAAAAACCATTTGCCGAAACCATGGCCGATAACCGGGCAGCACTCAAAGCCATTAAGGCCAGCCAGCAAATTGTACAGGTGGGTTCGCAGCGGCGCAGCGGGCCCAACTATCATGCGGCCAACCGGTTTATCCGCAGCGGCCAGTTTGGGCCCATTACCACGGTAGAGCTGGTGTGGAATGTAAACCAGCCCGGCCGCTGGCGCCGCCCATCGCTGGTAGCCCAATGCCAGGAAAGAGATACCGATTGGAAACGCTACCTCATGAATCGTCCTTTTGAAAAATGGGACCCCCGCAAGTACCTCGAGTACCGTTTGTTTTGGCCCTACTCATCGGGTATGCCCGGCCAGTGGATGTGCCACCAGATAGACACCGTGCATTGGTTTACTGATTTGCAACACCCAAGGAGTGTGGTGGCCAACGGCGGCATTTATGCCTGGAAAGATGGCCGCCAAAACTGGGATACCATGACGGCCGTTTTTGACTACGGTCCGGCGGATGACATGCGCAATGGTTTTCAGGTGGTGTTTACCAGCCGCATGCACAACAGTACAGGTGGCATGAGCGAAATTTATTACAGCAACGGTGGCGAACTCAACATGCTCACCAATAAAGTATCGCCGAAGGGTGGGTTGCAAAAAGCAGAAGCAGCGGCCATGGGTATGGCGCCCAACCTGCTGCCAGAAAGCGATTTGAATGCACAGGCTGCAGCCGTATCCGTAGCTACAGCAGCCAATATGGGTGCCGACCCGCTTACCAGCATGCACATGCTCAACTGGATGGAATGCGTTCGCAGCCGGCAGCAACCCAACGCCCCTGTAGAAGCAGGTTACTACCACTCCATTGCCAGCATCATGACCAATGCAGCGGTGCGTACCGGCCAAAAAGCCAGCTTCGACAGCCAGCGGCAGGAAGTGATGGTGGGTGGAAAAGTGTTTGAATTGTAACGTGCATTCAACTCTTTACCAATGAGGCAAGTGGTGATGTTGATGATGTGTTGTATTGGCTTTGCTTGTAAGTCAAAGCAGGCTTATGAGCAGGCCAAAATGACGATGGATCAGATTGTAGAAAAAGACATTTCTGATCCTTCCAATACATTATTGCCACAGGTTACAACTTTAGACTTGCGATACATAGCATGGGGTTGTGCATGTGCCCAATGGATTACAGCTGCAGACTATCGTAAATACGAGAACAGTGACTTGGCATCACATTGTATCTTTTTGGAGCCTGCTAATGATTCACTGTCGCGGTTATTGAATTTTTTTTGATGCTTCACGACATAAAGCCACGGTGGTAGGTCAGTTTTATGAAAAGCCGGATTACCCAAAAGGAACCATTCAAGGAGAAGAGAAACTTGACAGAGCAAAAGTGTTTCGTTTTACCAGTGTCCGAATTGCCGAAAAAGATGAAATTCCTTTTCTTCCAGCTGAAGATACCGTGATGACTTTTACTTTCAATGCCATTAGTTGCACCTGTGCACAATGGTCTGCGGTAAACGCTACAGGCATTAAGAAAGAAAAAGAATACTACTATTTGGAGCCGGCCAACAATCGCTTGACAGTTGCAGATGATTTGTTTGATGGAGTACATTTACCACTAACGATAAAAGTAAAAGGGCAAGTGGTTTCCAATGCAGGTTATCCAACAGGTTTTGCTCCAGCAAAAGGTAATCCCGAAGCGGCTACTGTTTTCAAATACAGAAGTATTGAAGTAGTAAAATAGTCTATGCTGCTACCTGCACTGCTGCACAAAGGCAGGGGGATAGAACGGGTAGCTGGCCTGAGGCACGAAGGCCACTACAAGTGATAGCCCCAACGGTAGCTCATTTATGTACCACTGCTGATTGCCCCCAATAATAAAGCCCGATAGTAATTGCTATCGGGCTTTGTATTGATGTAAAGCGGTTTGACTTAGTAGCGTTTTTTGGGTACGAATTTGCCGCGATTGCCGCCGCCGCCATTGTTGTTGCGGTTGCCGCCACCGCCACCATTGTTGCGGTTGTTGCCACCGCCACCGCCGCCACCGGGTCGGTTTTTCTTGTACTTGTTGTTGTTGCGTTTGATGGGGGCGTAAGAATCTTCGTCGCGGAAAGGGGCGGGACGGTGCCGTACAAATGGCGTATTGGTAAAAGTAAGTTCGCCTTTGGTAATGGCATCGAGCTCCTGGCGAATACCATCGTCGTGCACCAGCTCTTTGTGCCAGGTGCTGTAAGCCAGCTTCATGTAGTGAGCAATGGTATGGGCAAAGCCGCTCTTTTTTTCGGGGTCGGTTTCTACCATGGCCTTGTCAATAAGGCGTTCGAGGTTTTTGCCAAGGTGGTTGTATTTGAGCCGCGACTTGGGGTAAGGCAGCGGGTCGGGCTTGGCATGGTATTCTTCGGGGGTAGGCTTGCCGTAGGGGCTTTCCACATCCAGTTTAAAATCGCTGATCACAAACAGGTGATCCCACAGTTTGTGTTTGTAGTCTTCTACCTGTTTCATTTGTGGGTTTAGAAAACCCATGAGTTCTACGATGGCTTCGGCATTGCGTTGGCGTTGCTCTTTGTCTTCTACGGTAAGTACATACTCCACCATCTTTTTCACATGGCGACCATACTCCTTCATTTGCAGAGATCCTCTGCCGGTATTGTATTCCATACTAAGTATTGCTGTGTAATTGCTGAAGGCGCTAATGTGTGTGAGGGCAAGTGCCCGCTGGCCTGTCAGATGTAAAACGGCCCGTTATGTTTGCGGCCGTGGGTCAAAAATAGGGCATTTGAGCATGCAGTACTAAAAATGACTGCAAATGTGGCCCTTACCTTTGCTGCCCCATGCGCATCCTCATTCATACCGGAAGTATAGCACTACAACAGCAGCCCATGCTGGAGGCATTGCTGCTGCAACTCAGCACTCAGTTTGAGCAAACCACATGGTTGCTGGCAGGTACTACAGCCCTGCCACAGGCGCTGGCCGCTGAGGTACAATGGCTGCCGCTGAAGCAATCGAGGTTGCCGCTGTTGGGGGCGGTTCAATACAAACGCCAACTGCAGCACATCATTCAGCAACAGCAGGTAAACATCGTGTTGCAATGCGATGACTGGATACCCGGACTTAGCTGCCCGCAACTATGGTTACAGCCCGGTTATAGTGCTGTAAACGGCCTGCCTGCCAAATGGCCTACACCCTGCACTGTGGCGCTGAGTGCTGCGTTTCAGCTGGGCCAGCGGGTATTGCCTGCAGGGGTAAAAGCCCATTACATTGGGCTGGCAGCACACCCTGCGGCGCAGGCCCTGGCCTGGGCACAACGGGAGCAGTTGAAGCAAACAAATGCCGGCGGGCTGGAGTATTTTTTGAGCTATGGCAAAGCCTCGGGTGATGAACTGCTGGCCTTGCTGAAAGCGTATTCTCAATTTAGAAAACGCCAGCAAAGCAGCATGCCCCTGCTGATAGCACTGCCGGAAAATGCGCCGGCTGATTTTGCCGACAAACTATCTACCTACAAATACCGCAGCGATGTGCAGGTGCTGCCCCAATGTACCAGCCAACAACTGTGGAGCCTGAGTGCTGCTGCCTATGCGGTGCTCCTCAATCCGGCTGTGCCTGCCTGGTACATGCTGAGTGTACTGAAAACGGGCACTGCCCTGCTTACCCCCCGCAGCGCTGTGAGTGAAGCCGCCTGTGGCCCCGCTGCCTACCTGCTGCCCGGCTGGGAAGAGGCCCAACTGGCACAGGCACTGATGCTGCTATACAAAGACGAAACCTACCGCAACACCCTGCTGGCCAATGCGCAACACTGGCTGGCAAGGCACCCGCTGCCGCTGATGGCAGACAGGCTAATGCAAGCTTTCCAAACGACCTGCGAAAACTAGACAGCGTTTGCCGCTACCAACGGATATTTGCTGCCGCAAAAAATACCTGCAACATTTTAATCAACTACATACATGAAACAATCAACCATTACGATAGGCGTACAACTCGATGAGCAGAAAGTACCTGAAAATATTTTGTGGAACGCCACCGACAGCACCGCCACCGATAGCCAGCCGGCCAAAGCCATGATGGTGAGTTTTTGGGATGGCGCCGACAAAGCAGCCCTGCGCATAGACCTCTGGACCAAAGACATGATGGTAGATGAAATGGGCGATTTCTTTTACCAAAGCATGATGGGTATGGCCGATACCTTCGACCGTAGCACGGGCCAGCATGCACTGGCGCATGAAATGAAACACTTTGCACAAGACTTTTTCAAGAAGTTTCAGGAGAACCTGCGGCAGCAAGGATAAAGGCTACTCACCGTTTTTAGGCTGGTTCCCCTATTTTTGCCAGCCCAAATCCGGGCGTGGTGAAATTGGTAGACATATCAGACTTAGGATCTGACGCCGCGAGGCATGGGGGTTCGAGTCCCTCCGCCCGGACAAAAAAGCATCAACAGTAGTTGGTGCTTTTTTAATTTACGCATTGGCGTGGCCCTTACATTTAGGCGTTCAAATTTATTTGACATAAATACGATTGCATGCGCTGGTTTTGGAAATGGTATCTCTGGAGCGAAGGCTGGAAAGTGGAAGGCAACTTTCCGTATCACCTCAAAAAAATGGTGATTATTGTGGCACCGCATACACATTGGAAAGATTTTATTTTAGGTGTAGCTGTCCGCAGTGCTTATCGTTTTACATATGTAAAGTTTCTGGGGAAGCAAGAGTTATTTAAGCCCCCATTTGGTTTCATTTTCCGCTGGCTTGGCGGCACCCCGGTAGACCGTCGCAATAACAATAATCTGGTAGATGCCGTGGTGCAAAAGTTTAATGACAGTGAAAGTCTGGTGATTGCATTATCCCCCGAAGGCACCCGCAAAAAAGTAGAGAAACTGCGTACCGGTTTTTACCACATAGCCCGGCAGGCAGGCGTGCCTATTATGATAGTGGGTTTCGATTTCAAAAATCACAAAGTCATTTTTGATGAACCCTTTATGACCACCGAAAACGAAGCTGCTGACTTCGAAAGAATCACCAACTTCTACAGGCCCATTGAAGGCAAAATTCCGGAGCAGGGATTGATGCATTTTTAAACCTGCAGCAGTCTTACTCGTCTCACCCGCATGAAATCACTGCTCACCTCACTTTGCTGTGCCTTCTTTTCTTTGCAGGTGCTGGCACAGTCTTTTGTTACAGATACATTTACCCTTACTGACAATAGCCGCCAGCGCAGCATTCCGGTAAAACTATACCGGCCAGCTACGCTTACCGGGCTTCATCCGGTCATCATTTTTTCGCATGGTTTGGGTGGCTCAAGAGAAGCTGCCGGCTACCTCGGCGAAGCATTGGCCACGCATGGGTATGTATGTTTTTTTATACAACACCATGGCAGCGATGAAACCGTGTGGAAAGGAAAACCACTTACACAGGCAGGGGCAGCGTTGAAAAACTCTTTGAAAGAGCCTGCCAACTTCACCAACCGTGCTGCAGATATTCCATTTATTGTGCAAGCATTGCAACAACTGCAACAGCAAAATGCCCTATTGAAAGGCCATCTGGATTTGGAAAGTATTGGTATGGCTGGTCACTCTTACGGTGCCCGCAGTACCATGATTGCTGCCGGCGAATTGTTGGGTGGCCGCATTGATCAATATACTGTGCCACAAATAAAAGCAGGGCTTGTGCTAAGCCCCAACACGCCAGAAAAAGTGAATGGCAATTTGAAAGATTATTATGCCAACATTCGCATTCCGCTCTTTCACATGACGGGCACCAAAGACGATTATCCGCTGGACAGAACCGGCAATTTTGATCCGGCACAACGGCAGTTGCCGTATCAACATATCAGCAGCAGTCCTCAGTATTTACTGGTGCTCAACGGAGCCACTCATGCTACGTTTGGCGGTGGTAGCAGGCCCAGGTTTGGTGCTGCCAATACGCGGCATCTATCGGCCATTACTACCGGTGCTATTGCGTTTTTCGATGCCTATTTAAAAAATGATAAACAGCAACTACAATGGTTGCAACAGCAGTATAGCAACAGCTTACAAAAGGGAGATGTTTTTACATATAAAGCAACTACTGCGGCACAATAGTGCGGTGTTTGCTCTTCTTGAATTTTTCTTGCAGTATCACCCCCATTGGCTTGCCAGATACCTTGCCCTCCAGCCAGCTGATGATATCGAGGTATGCAAAAGCCCGGGTTTGATGCCGGTCTTTTTCAAACTGCTTGATTTGCGCCAGCAACTTTTCCAACTCGGGTTTTAATTGCCTTGGAGAGAGGTGAATATTCTTACGGAGGAAAGTAAAAATGGCTTCTTCTACCGCTGTCAGGTTTTTCATTTTGGCCATGAAGCGATACACCGATTTTGCCAGCGATTCAATAATCATATCATTACCCAACTCATAATGCGCCATGAGGTGCATAAGCCTTGCATAACTGTGCAGGTCGTAACGCAGGTCTAATGGTTCGTGTATGATGTTTTGCAGGTAATCGATGGCCGCTTTGAAGTTGCCATAGCCAAAGTGCAGCGATGCAATTTTGTAATTGAACACCAGCACCCGGTGCTTATCGAGGTGCAGCTCAAACTTGCGGATGTTTTCTTCAATAATAGGTACTTGTTGCAAGCCTTCTTTAAATGTACCACACATCAGGTGCCAGTTGAGGCGGGCACTGGTAAGGTATATGAAAGTATGAATGCGAAAGTTGTCGTGCTGCTGACAAAGCGGCGATTTATAAAAGTCTTCAAACTCTTTGAGTGATGTTTCGAATGCTTTGAAATTACGCAAATCGAAATGTGCATTCAGCAGGTTGTGCAAGCCTTTGATGTAGTGGCCTGTTTCTACTTTTCTCCTCACCGGATCCTGATCGAAAAGGCTTACCCATTTTTTGGCGTAGCGGTAATACATCAAAAAATCTTGCCGTATAAAAGAGTACCAGCAATAGCTCTGGTACAAATACAACCGCTCATAAAAACCATCGAGGCTGTGGGCATTGGCAGGCAGATTTTCTTCAAAAAACTGCTTTATTTTTTCTTCTTCTTCCAGGTTGAGTGCATGCCCGTGTTGAATGTAAAAACTATACAACCGTACTGCAAGGTTACTGAGCTGAAATACCTGATAAATATGGGCACTTACTTCTATCGCTTCCTTTGATAATTGCTCTGCCCTTTCGTGCATACTGCGGGTAATGTACAAACCCTCTATCTTTTTTTCCAGCGATATAACCTGGCTCAGAAAATTATACTTGCCATGTGTAAAGCCAATCTCTTTGGCTTTATCTAAAAACTTAAGGCTTTGGGCAAAGAGGCCTTTATTGTACAAAATGCGGCCATAATCCAGCATTTCGTTCAGCTGAAGTTCTACACTATCCTTGCTTTTGAGATCTCGCAGGCTGGCCATGATTTGCTTATACAAATGCGTTTTCAGGTTGGCCAGTTGTGGCTTTTCTACCCCTGCCAGTTTCTTCAATAATTGCCGCTCATCGTACTCGGTCATTTTATCCAGCGCATCAAACAGCCGGACGATTTTAAGGTCTTCGCGGCTGGAGTTTTTTTTGATATACAGCTTGAAATGACGTTTTTCCGCCTTTTCCATAGCTTGTATCAATTGAAATAATATGTCGGTTTGGCGGTTGGGCATCATGTGCTATTTAGGCCGAAACCCTTGTGCTGCAAGGTTTTTCAGCCGTTTCGTGTTGGTTTGACATCATCAAATGCAGCCAAAATTAGCTTGTAGCAGGCATTTCGGGGTAGTAATATTGCATTGTGAATGTGAACAACGGGTAACACCGGAGTGAAAATCGAAAGAGCACAGACACCTACAAAGTAGATTTCGAACTTTTTTTTCATATGGCAAGCAATCGTTGAGGTCTCCTGTTTCTACAGGAGACCTTCTTTTTTCAGCCATGTCAACCATCCTGCCCGTCCTGCTCCTAAATTCCTTTTACAGCTGATGAATATCATCGTCAGCAGTACCCGCAATGTTGTTGCTTTGCAGTATGCATTTCTCTAAAAAGCGTTCTTCCTTTCATCACATCCGGCTATTTTTTGCTGGCCTTGCGGTACTGATATTTGCTACAACTTCATTTGCACAAATACCTGCACGTCAGGTAAAGCATAATTTTCATACATGGACAAGCATCAATAGTACCATGCGGTTTACCAACCGCTGGGGTATGATGGCCGATGTACATGTTCGCAGAAACAATGGCGTGAAAGATGCCAGCTTTTACTTTGCCCGAATTGGTGCCAACTATTGGCTGAATGAGAAGATCACTTTTTCATTGGCATATGGCCATCTTTGGCTGGCTCCGAGCACAGCAGGCTGGAAAACATTTGGCGATGAGCATCGCATCCATCAGCAAGCACAGTATGCAGGAGCTCTGGGAAAAGTTGGTATGCTACAACGCATTCGCAATGAACAACGCTGGGTAGAAAAAATAGCCAACGATCAACCCACCGGCAAATGGCGGTTTACCAATCGCCTTCGGTACCTTATCAATTTCAATATTCCGCTCAACAATAAACCGCATCGTTTGTCGCTGGTGCTGGCCGATGAAATCATGATGCACCAAGGCAAAGAAGTGGTGTACAACTCACTCGATCAAAACCGCATTTTCATTGGCATTCGCCAAAACCTTGGCCATGCGTGGAGCTACGATGCCGGCTACATGAATGTATACCAACAGAAATACAGCGGCTACCAGTACGATATGAATCATACGTTCCGGTTGTTTTTTTACTACACGCCCGATTTCAGAAAATCTAAATCGGTTGCCATGCATGTACCCAATTTATCCGACGAGTAATCAGGATTGCTTGCTTTTCTTTTTAGCGGGTTGCTCTTCTGCCAACAAAGCGGTTTTTATTTCCTGCAATTGCTTGCGGGTAGCATCGCTTACAGCAGGATAAGCGAGGTGTAATTTTTCAAATTCAAAAGTGAGCACTGCACCCAAACACAAGCGGGTAAACCATTTGTCATCGGCAGGCAGTACAAACCATGGCGCTTCTTTGGTAGATGTGGCCGCCAGCATTTCTTCGTAGGCTTGCATGTACGCATCCCAATGCTGCCGCTCTTGTGCATCGGCTACAGAAAACTTCCAGTTTTTTTCGGGGTTGTCGATGCGTTCAATAAAGCGTTTGCGCTGTTCATCTTTCGATACATGCAAAAAGATTTTCAGGATAATGGTGCCGTTATCAATCAAATTTTTTTCGAAGCGGTTGATTTGCTTGTAGCGTTCTTCCCAAAAAGATGACTTAATGTCTTTTACCGAATTAATGCCGGGAATATGCTCGTTGAGAATGTACTCCGGATGCACCCTCGTCACCAATACATTTTCATAATGGCTGCGGTTGAAAATGCCGATTTCGCCACGGGCAGGCAAGGCTTTGTAGTGCCGCCACAGGTAGTCGTGGTCGAGCTCTTCCTTCGATGGCGTTTTAAAGCTGGTCACTTTTACACCGCTGGGGTTTAGGCCGCTCAGCACATGTTTTACAGCGCCGTCTTTACCGGCTGCATCCATGGCTTGCAGTACAATGAGCACACTGTACTTATCCTGCGCATACAACTTATCCTGCATTTGTGACACATGCTCCAGCCCTTCTTTCAGCAGTATTTCGCCTTCTTCTTTGGTGAGTGCTTTGTGGTCGTAATCTGTAGCAAAGTCTTTGCGGAGATTTACTTTTTTACCGGGCTTTACCCGAAGGGTTTGCAGGTATTGCTCAAACCACTGACGCTTGTCTGTACGTTTTTTCATAGGGTAGTTTTAAGATGCATCGCTTAATGCCTTTTAAAACTACAGCAAATGCTGCACACTCTGCACTAATGCAGTTCGATAGTGGCTACTTCCGGTATATTAATAAGGTGCAAGGCAATGTGTTTTTTGTGCGCCTTGGGTTTGAAAGATTGAATGATCTCCAACACATCCTGATCGATATATACACTGCCGCCGCCGTTGATAGTAAGCTCTGCGTATTCAGGAATACCATCGAGTGTTTCGAGTAGCTTTTTCTTGTTGAGAAAACTCACATTCGAAGCCAATTCAATGTGTATTTCATGCAGGCCGTTGTGATGTAAATGCTGCATGGTAAAACCTGCCCTGTAAGTATGCTTGATGATGAAGTACACCGCATACACCATGCCAATCAGTACACCAATCAAGAGGTCGGTAAAGAGGATGGCGACAATGGTAAAGATGAAGGGCAAAAACTGTTCGCGGCCCTGCTTGTACACCGCTTTTATCATAGATGGTTTGGCCAGGTTGTAACCGGTGCGAATGAGTATGACAGCCAGAACGGTATACGGAATATTGTTGATGAGTGGCACCAACAACAATACTGCCAGTAGCAACCACACTCCATGCAAAATAGCCGACATGCGGCTGCGGGCCCCGGCTTCGGCATTGGCCGAGCTGCGTACTATTACAGCTGTAATGGGCAAGCCACCTACCAGCCCGCTGAGCATATTGCCTGTGCCTTGTGCCATCAGCTCCCTGTTTTGTGGCGTCAGCCGGTTGTAAGGGTCCAGCTTATCAATGGCTTCAATGCTCAGCAATGTTTCCAGCGAAGCCACAAAACAAATAACCACTGCATAGCGCCAAATTTTGGCATCGGAAAGCAAGGCACTGAAGTTGGGAAAACGAATTTCATCGGTAATGCTGGCAGGCAACTGCACGTATTGCGCAGGCTGCAACTGCAGGTATGGAATGCTGTTGTTGAGCAACAACGCCAGCAAACTGCCCAGTACCACCACCACAAATGAAGATGGCAGAAACGATACTTTCTTAGCCGCCCATTTTTGCCAGGCCCACATCATGAAAAACGAACCGGCAGCAATTACCATGGCACCGGGAGTCAATGCTTCGTAAAAAGATTTGACCTTGGAAAAGCCATGCGTAAATGTGAGCAGGTTAAACAATTCGTTGGTCCAGAAATCGGGTTTATCATACCCTATAAGCAAGGGCACCTGCTTGGCTATGAGCAACACGCCAATGGCGCTGAGCATACCTTTGATAACGGCAGAAGGAATAAAATGGGTGAAGCCACCCAACTTGAGTACGCCCAGTAAAAATTGTAATACACCTGCTACCGCTACAGATAAAAAAAAGATTTCAGGAGCACCCAAATCGGTAATGGCCGAAGCACAAATGGCCGTAAGACCGGCAGCAGGGCCACTCACACTGAGCTCCGACTTACTAAACAAAGACACCACGATACCACCAATGATGCCCGCTGCAATGCCCGCATACACCGGCGTACCCGACGCCAATGCAACGCCCATACACAAAGGCAGTGCTACAAAAAAAACAGTGACGCTGGCTTTTACATCGTGACGCAGCACAGAATGCAACAAAAACTTATTGCGGCGGCTGATAGAAAAAACGGACATGTGCCAATAGGATTGATGGATGCAGCAAGGTATATACTCTCTACCTGTTGTGATATGATATCTTTCATACACAAAAAAATCCCGATAGCTGTTGCTACCGGGATTGTACAGCGGTTGTATAATATTTTACTGCTTGATGAATGCTTGTTGTGCATTGCCCAGCACACAGTAGTAGGTTCCGGGTGTTAATTGCGTTACCGGAATTTGCACCTGGCTATTGGCAGCTACCATCATGCGGTAAACTACTTGTCCGTTGGCTTGTACTATGCGCAGTTCGCCAGCGGTGGGTGCTTGCACAGTCAGTTGGTTTTGTGCTACAGTCGGGTACAATTTAAATGTGCCTGATACAGGTGCGCCCAACACCAATACATGGCTGAAAGAAACAGCAGCATTGGGCTGTATCATTTTTAATCGATAGTACAAAGTGCCTGCAACGTTTGAGTGCTGGTATTGCTTACGGGAAGATGCAACCGCCACGCTATGCTTGTACAAATCATTAAACCGAATACCATCTGTACTCACTTGCAACACTACCTGGTAGTGAGCAGCTGTAGCATCAAGTACCCAATTGAGTTCGTTAGTGGCCCCCGCTTTTTTCCCGGTGAAGCTATTGAGTACAACAGGTAATGTACCACCGGCAAATATGCGGCTGGCATACAAATCATAATTGCTATTGCGGTTGTCGGCCCAAGCTACAATAGCACCATTGCTACCATCGCTTACCAACACCGGATTGTCTTGTCCGTTAGCCGCATTGGCTACCACCACACCGTTGGTTGTCCAGGGTGTGCTGCCATCTGCACTTACTCTTGCAGCATACACATCGTTGTTGCCGTTGCGGTTGTCTTGCCATGCAATGATGGCACCACCTGTACCATCGGTTACAATTTGTGGCAGTTGCTGGCGACCTGCCGAAGTACATACAGGCAAGCCCGTTGTGTAGCTCGTCCACTCAAATGCACCGGCACTGTTTACCCGCTGGGCGTAAATATCAAAGTTTGTAAATGAGCCGCCATCACTGCGATAGTCGAACCAGGTGATGATGGCACCGCCATTACCGTCGCTTACCAGTTTAGGGTCATTCTGATAATTGGCCGCTGTGCAAATGGCGTTGCCATTGCTGTTCCATTGAGCTACGCCATTGTTGTTGATGCGCTGCATGTACACATCGCTGCTGGTGCCGGGGCGATAATCTTCCCATACAATCAATGCGCCGCCTGCACCATCGGCCAGCAGTTCAGCATCGCCCTGCATACCCGAAGCTGTGCACACCGCCACGCCATTGGCTGTCCATTGCACAGCGCCGGTTGCATCAATCCGTTGTGCGTAAATGTCGTAGTTGCTGCCACCACTGCGGCTGTCTTGCCACACCACTATGGCACCACCTGCTGCATCTGTTGTCATTTTTGGATATAGCTGATACCCCGATGCATTGCTGATGAGTACGCCATTGGCAGCCCATGCTGCAGTACCATCATTGTTTATTTTTTGCATGTACACATCGCTATTTGCACTGGTTCGGTCATCGTGCCAGGCTACCATGCAGGCACCACCACCAAGGTTGAGTACATTGGGGTTGTATTGCGTACCTGCAGCATTGCAAACAGCAATGCCATTGGCTGTCCACAGTGCATTGCCATTGGCATCCATACGTTGCATGTAAATATCCTGATTAGCGCCACGATTGTCTTGCCATACAATAAAAGCACCACCGGCAGCATCACTGTATATTGTTGGAAAATTTTGGTTGCCTGTAGCGGTACAAACGGCTTTGCCATCAGCATCCCACAGTACTTGGCCGGCTGCATTGATCCGTTGTGCATACACATCGCCTTCGCCACTGCGCCAATCACTCCATACAATGATGGCACCACCTGCGCCATCGGTAGTAATGGATGCAGCGTACTGCAAATTGGTTTGAACTGAAATGGGATTGTTGAGGGATGGATCGTTGTTCCACTGTGCGGATGCCTGCATGGCCAGCAGCCCGCAGCAGAGTGTAAAAAATTGCTTCATGCAAAATGAGTTGAACTTTCTGAAATAAGGTGGCGCAAAGAAAGGGAGTTCTATGAATGCTACTGCCCTATTCCATCATGCACAAAAAAATCCCGGCAGCTTTCACTACCGGGATTCACTTATTTACTCAACAGCTTACGCTTCACTCTTCATCGACTTAGCAATGCGGTTGCGTTCGTGTTCATCCAAAATCACTTTGCGCATCCTTATGAAGTTGGGTGTTACTTCAATGCACTCATCCTGCTGAATGTATTCCATACACTCTTCCAAAGTGAGCAGCGTTTTGGGGGCAATGCAGGCTTTGGGCACATCAGTTGGTACGCGACAAACTGGCGAGTTACTGCGATCCTGAACATACCGTGTTGAACATCACCAACTATGGAAAATTTTGGATACTTCGAGGAGGGTATACTTCATTTCTCAGCGATCAGCATGTTTTAAAAGAGAAGCCTCCTGCTAATGAAAAAGACCAGCAAAAGGTAGAGCTCCTGGAAGCCCGGCTTAAACTCACTCATTACCGCTTGGTTGGATTTTGGATTACCCTGGTTATTTCGCTGGTTGGATTCCTCTTATCAGTCATCAACCTGTACCTGTATTTCTCTAAAAAATAATAGCCGCAGCAAGCAATTACTACGGCTATCGACTTATACTTCATTTGGTGGTTACATTTCATCCTGCGATGGACCGTAAGTGCCCGGTACTTTACAGCCTGCTGCCCTCAGGTATACCGTAAACTGTCCGCGGTGGTGGTACAAGTGATTCATCAGGAAGGTTCTGATGGCCTGCACCCGGGGCATTTGCATCAAAACCTGGCCACCCATACTCATGGCCCAGGTTTCCATGAAAACGCTATCATCGGGTACACTTTCCAACGCAGCAATTGCCTTGGGAAGGTTTTCTTCAAATTTGGCTACAATATTGGAGGCTTTGCTTATGTCTCCTTTATCGTATTTGTAAGTGCCCATGTCAAAATTGTTGGTAGAAAATGTGTCGGTGTACCAGTTGTAGGTTTCGGCAATATGACTGGCTAATTGCGCCATGCTCCAGTTCTTATGATCAGGTTTGTATCCCAGCGATTCATCGGTCATCGCTTCCAGTAATTTGCGGGTGTTGCCAGCTTCGTATTTGAGCTCGGCAAGAAAGGCTTCTTTCATTGACATAGTAAAAGGGTTTAGTGCAGTAAAATACAAAACACAGGAGTCACCTGAAACCCTTTCAACGCCAAAATGATGAATGGTTGTAGTAAGTTTATTTGGAAGGCTGCTGTACCGATTGCCACAGGTCAGCCAGCGCTTTATTGGGGAGCCAGCTGCTGATGAATTGATCGGTTTTTTTCCAGCTCTCCGCAGGCTCAATGTTCAATGAAGGCTGGAGGCCTATATAACCCTGCTGCTGGTTGATGGGTTGTAGCTGACCATTGGCAAAGCGAGTTCTTAGTATAGCATCGAACCATTGAAGGGCCATTTCTTTCGATCGGCCTACGTCATGGCCAATCCCTGTTTCCTGCGCCCATGCCCAGCAGGCGCCAATACGCCTGTTGAGCGCATACACGCCTTTTACTACGGTGGAGCGGTATTCCATGTCCTTCTCACCGGTAAAGAACAGCGCTGGCACATTGCGGGTAGCCACCGGCGACATGGCGGTGTAGTAAAACCCGCCTTTGTTTACTACAAACCCAATGATGCGGTTGGGTTTCCAGCAGGCCATTTCATAGTTAAACTGCCCACCGGCACTCATGCCCCAAAGCAGCATGGGCGCATTTGCCAATGCAGGATGGCCGCTTTTTACAGCCAATTGCCTGAGTGCTTTCAGTAAAGTGTCGCCACTGCCTGCAGGCACATACATGTACTCTTCAGCCATCATGAATTCGTGTGGCTTATCGGTAAAATAACAACCAACCAATGCGAGTTGATTTTTGGCGGCAAAGGCCTGCCATTGCGGGTCATCCACTTCTGGTCGTCCGTCGCTGTTACTTCCGGGCATCAGTACCAGCCATGCTTTCAGCTGCCTGGCTGTATCAGCATGCCACATTCGAAACATGGCTTTGTCATAATTTCTGCCAGACCTATAGCTGGTATCGTATGAAATGGCATTGGCACTCATGGAGAAGGCGATGAGCATTGCCATGATGATGATTCGCTTCATTTTCTTATACTTTTTGCTTGTTCTGCTATTATGGTTTGTTTGTTTTTGCCGACACCTGATATGGTTAGCTTTTTCCAGTGGGCAGGCAGGGTGGAAGGCATTTGCGTAACGCCTTTACCAGTAATGTCGAGACCTCCAAAACCGAACAGCACGGCTTGTAATACGCCGCCTGCTCCGGTTAGAAAATAGGGGTTGGTGCCGCCTTTGAATTCTGCCATCACCCTGAAGGGCGGGTTGAGATTGGGACGATAAGCATCCTGGAAGAAATGCCATGCCTTTGCACTATCGCCCAGCCTGCTGTAGAGCAGCGAAAAGATGGCCTGCGTCATGGCAGGAGTGCCTGAAACCGGCACACGGGTTTCATAATACTCGAGGTCTTTTCGAATCTGTGCAGGCTGTGTTATTTCTTTCAGCGGGAATGCCAGCAGGTTTACATCGCCCTGCTTGATACCACCGCCATTGTAGGTGGAATGTTCTTTGGTTACCCCATTTTCAAACTGCAGCACCGGGATGTTTTTTGCCACCAATGCCCAATCGGGGTCAGCCGACTTTCCAAGCAGCGAGGCGGCTTCCGTTGCAATCTGCAGGTTGGCTTTGGCGGCTGCATTTGTGAAGGCATCATTGTCTACATTCTCGGCCCATTCATCGGCAGCCACCACATTGTTGATGTCGTACTTGCCGGGCCCGTTCCTTTCCACCCTGCTGCACCAGAATGCTGCGGTAGCTTCAATAATTGGCCACCCTTTTTCATGCAGCCAGTCTTTGTCTTGTGTCACACAATAATATTGCCAGGCGGCTAGCGCCACACAGGCGGTTATATGGTGCTCGAATGGGCCAGATAAGGCCCACACAGGCGTTTCTTCATATCCCGACACTGCACTTTCCCAAGGGTACATAGCTCCTTTGTAGCCATGGGATAAAGCATTTTGCTTAGCCTGTGGCAATCGCTGAAAACGATACTCGATCATCGACCCGGCCATGGAAGGCTGCAGCAGCGCAAGCACGGGGAACATCCACACATCCGCATCCCAAAACACATGGCCGTTGTAGCCTTGCCCACTAAGCCCCATTGGAGAAAGAGAATAACCAGTACCGGGCCGAATGCTGGCATACAGGTGGTACAGCATGTTTCGGATATCCTGCTGGCTTTGTGGATCGCCTTCGATGGTAATGTCACTTTTCCAGATTTCATCCCAGGCTTTGTTGTGCCCGTTCAGCAAACGGTTGAAACCTTCGAGGCGGGCATAAATGGTGAGGCGTTCTGCTTCATTGCGTGGATCGGGATGATGGGCCGAAGTAATGGAAGCACCAACAATACCAAAACGGTAAGTTTTGCCTGAATCCACCGTTGTTTGAAACCGCATGAAATGGCGGCCATCATCGGGTGTCTGGTGAATGATATCGGGTTGTGATGCTTTGCTTCCTTCAAATAAAAAGCTGGTGGTAGCACATAATTGCAACGCACCGGTTGGGCTTTGCGCCAAACTGGTTTGCAAAGGGAACCCGACATGACTGCGATCAATTTCCTGGAAGTATTGTTGCGTATTTCGCAGCTCTGCCGGTGCCTGCAAAATGCTGGATGCACCCAGCGAAATATTTCTGAGGGCTTTTACTTCCACATCCATCAGCACACAATACGGCAAGTGGCGTAGCGCATAATAGGTATACTTCACTTCCGCTTTGCCGGGGTATTGAAAACTTACCTCAAAACCGCCATTCCTGGCATTTAGCTGTTGCCGATAGTTGATGATTTCCTTTGGGTTGGGTGACCTTCCATCAATACGCAGGTCTGCCTGCAACAGGTTGAAGCTGTTGATGAAATTGCTGACCCTGCCACGGCCATAGCTGTCGTAAGCACCGGCCAATACCACGTTGTTTACCTTGAACGGTTCGGATGATGAAATGATACCGATCATACCGTTACCTGAAGTAATGCCGTAGTACCCGGTACCGATTGAATCTGCTGCAATGCGCCAGGCATCCTGCGCTGTTGCTAATACACTCACGCCACTCATCAGCAGGGCGATGAGCATTTTTCTGCTACACATAGATTGAAGGGAATAAAAAAAGGATCCGGGCCTAAGCCCGAATCCCTGTAGTTAAAACGACTGCTAATATCCTGGATTTTGTTTGAGATTGGGGTTGGCCTCCATGGCGCTGATCGGGATCGGCAACAGGATTTTGTAATCAGGCGTTACCGACGCTTTTTGGCTGCGTGCTGCAGTATAGGTGCCGAAGCGGATCATATCGGTACGACGATTGCCTTCCCAGTAAAATTCGTAGCCACGCTCTTTCAAAATATCTGAAAGCGCTACTGCTGCCAGTGCAGGGCGATTACGCTTGGTACGCAGCGTATTGATGTCGGACAATGCGCCGGCGTTATCGCCATTGCGCAATTTCGCTTCAGCCCTCATGAGGTAAGTGTCGGCCAAACGATAGTAAGGAAAGTCGTTGCCGGCAGCACCGGTGTTGGTGGTGCGGGGGTTTGGCGCAAACTTCAATACACGAACACCCTGCTGTTCTTTTGAGTTGCTGATGCTAAAATCTTTAGTGAAGATGAGGTCTTCGCCGGTTCTTGTTTTGAGTGCTACACCAGCTGGTGAATACTGCTGACCAATAAGCAATCCCTGGTTGAAGCCAAGAGCAGCTTTGTTACGGGTGTCTTTGAAACGCACATCAGTAGTGTCCCAGGTGTCTACAAATTCGGGCGAAGTACAACAGCCATTGAAGAGGCTGGCGAAATTGCCAAACTTTTGGTTGTAGTGCAGCGTGATGCGTACCCAATCGGCACCCGTCAATGCAATGGTTTCATCGTAAATAACCGACAAGATCGATTCTGTGGAATGCAGGTATGCGCCATTGTTGTACTGGAACATAGCCCAGTAATCATCGGCCAGTTTGTAATCGCCGCTGCTGATGATGGCATCGCATTGTGCGACAGCTTCAGTCCACTTGGCGGTGCCGGTAAGCACCTGGTGGTTGAGGTATACATTGGCCAGCAACATTTGCGCAGCGGCCTTCGACACACGACCGTAAGGCAGCTGTGATTTTGTTTTCAACTGGGGAATGATCTCATTCAGCTCCGCAATGATTCGGGTAACAGCCTGCTGGCGATCGAGGATCTGTGGGTACGATGAATAATCATATTCTTCAGCCTCGCGGAAAGGGAAATGACCGAAGTTGTCTGCCAGGCGATACATACACAATGCACGAATGAATTTCACTTCTGCGATGTAGGTATTCACTTTGTCATCACTTGGAAATTTGGTGAGGTACATGAGTGCCACATTGCAACGGGTGATGCCCAGCATGAAGCTGTTGAAGGTGTTGCGGATGTAAGAATTGGTTGGCGTATACTCATGGGTATACAGTGTCTGCAAATCGGGACTCACCCAGTCGCTGCCGCGGGCAGGCCATGCCAGTTCATCGGTGGTGCCTTCCAGCGTGCCCCATACACCACTGCGGTTTTGCAGGTCGCGGAGGTAAGCATACGCCGGCGACACCAGCGATTCCATGTTCTTCGGATCCAGCACTGCCTGGGTTCCATCCTGTTCGTCAAGAATTTTTTCTTTTACCGAACATCCTGCCATGCCCAAAAGGCCGGCAGCGAAAACTATATAAAAAGCTATTTTCTTCATGGTGAACTTGCGTTGTTATGAGGATTAGAATTCTACGTTTACTCCGGCCGTAATGGTGCGAGCCTTCGGATAAGTGGTCCAGTCGATACCAATACTGGGCACTCCGTTTGAAGCATGGTCCGCATTTACTTCGGGGTCGTATCCTTTGTACTTCGTTATTACAAACAGGTTGTTGGCAGATACATAAGCTTTCAGGCTCTTCATCCAGCTGATGCCAGCTGTATTGAAGCGGTATCCCAGGGAGGCGCTTCCCAGTCGGAAGAATGAACCAGGCTCAATAAAGCGGCTACTGTAGGTGAGCGTTCCATTCAGGTTTTCAGGAAGCGTAATGGCATCCTTGGTTGCATTCCATTCCTTCATGATGAGGGTGCGCTGGTCCAGGATGTTGCCGGTGTTGTTGTATACCTTGTTGCCATACACGCCGTTGAAGAACATAGCCAGGTCGAGCTGCTTGTAGCGCAGTGACGTGTTGAAGCCATAGTTGAATTTCGGCATGGCATTGCCCAAAACCTGGTCGAATTCTTTGCCATCCTTGTCCTTCTCGAAAAGGCTGTTGCCGCTGGCATCAAAGCCCAAAAACTTACGTCCCCAGAAAGTGCCGATGGGTTCACCGCTCATGATCACTTGTGAAGAATAACCAGTGATGCCTGGGCCGCTGGGGCTACCGGTGGTAATGCGGCTCATAGGCAGGTTCTTCACTTCATTGCGAATGGTAGTGAAGTTTACACCGGCATCCCAGGTAAAGTTCCTGTTGTTGATAAGTGTTCCATTCAGCACCATTTCAAGGCCTTTGTTGATGATGCTCATATTGTCCACATTGGTCCATACTGAAGTGGTAGGAGCGGGTGCTATGCTATACACCTGCAAGAGCACGTCGGTGGTTTTTTTGTTGAACACATCGATAGAACCGGTAAAGCGGTTGCGCAGGAAGCTGAAGTCCACACCCAGGTTCAGCTGCTCCGTTTTTTCCCAACGGATATCAGGGTTGGGTGTACGGTTGAGCGTAATCCCTGCTACTACATTGCCTGTAGAACCATCCAGGATGGCGCCGCCGGTTGTACCCAGCAATACTTGGGAGATCTTGTTGGGGATTTCCTGGTTACCGGTGATACCCCAGCTCAGGCGCACTTTCAGGTCGCTGAGGGCCGTGAAGTTTTCCATGAATTTTTCCTTACTCAGTTTCCACGCAAATGAAGCAGAGGGAAAGAAACCATACTTATTGTTTTCACCAAACTTGGTAGAACCATCAGCACGCAGGGTAGCAGTAAACAAATATTTATCAGCCAGGTCATAGTTCACACGGCCGAAAAATGACTGCAGTGCGTTTTCAGAGATGTCTGATGAAACAATGGCGCGGGTGTAGTTTCCAAACGAAAGTTCATTGAGGTAGTCAATGCCTTCCACTGTAAAACCGTCTACACTCAGCGTATGCACGTAATTGTTGAACTTTTGGTAACTGTGACCAGCCAGCACATTTAATTTGCTGGACTTACCTGCATTGAAATCATAGGTGATGAAGTTTTCAATGAGGCTGCTGTTCATGGTAACGTCATTCACATTGGCGGTGCCATAGTTGGTGAGGTAAATCAGCTGTTTGTTTTGAGTAACCTTACGGGTGGCTTTCGAATTGCTTACACCCACATTTACTTTATAGCTGAAGCCTTTGAAGAGATTTAATGTAGCGCTGATATTCCCAAGTATGCGGTCGGTTTGCGTTTTATCGTTGGTAAGCTCAATCATGGCTACCGGGTTGCGCACATCTTTGCTATACTGGTAGAAAGAACCGTCGGTGTTGTATACCGGGAAGGTAGGGTTCACCTTGAGGGCACTAAGCAACACGTCGCCCTCATAGCCACCCGTTTCGCCAATGGGTACTCGTTGGTCGTTGGTGCGGGCTGTAGTGAGGTTGGCTTCAAGTTTCAGTTTGTTGTTGAATGCTGCATGAGCTACGTTCACCCTTGCCGTTACTTTATCCAAACCAGTTTTGCGAATGATACCTTCCTGGTTCATATAGCTGAGCGATGCACGGTAGCTTGTATTGTCTGAGCCGCCGCCAAAAGACAGGCTATGGTTTTGAGAAACTGCGGTACGGAAAATTTCATCCTGCCAGTTGGTGTTAGCACCCATATCGCCGGTGGTGGCACCATTGGCTTTGCGGAAGGTGCGGAACTCTTCAGCACTCAGCATGGGTAGTTGCTTGGGCAGTTCGGAGAATCCTACATAGCCGGAATAGGCCAGTTGTCCTTTTCCTTTTTTACCTTTTTTGGTGGTGATCATGATGACCCCGTTTGAACCACGAGAACCATAAATGGCGGCAGCACTGGCATCTTTCAGGATGGCGATACTTTCAATATCATCGGGGTTCAGAAAGTTGAGCGGGTTTTTGCGGGCTGAACCACCCACGCCGCCTACGCTACCACCTTCAGGCTGCAGGTCGGTAATGTCGAGTGGCACACCGTCTACCACATACAGTGGATCCTGGCCCGAACGTACAGAGTTGGAGCCACGCACCCTTACTGCAATGCCTGCACCGGGTTCGCCTCCATTTGCCATGGTAGAAACACCGGCCAGGCGGCCTTGCATCAATTCTGTGGGAGAGGTAACTACGCCCACGTTAAAGTCTTTTGTGCCAATGGCAGTAATGGCTCCCGTGAGGTCGCCTTTTTTCACGGTGCGGTAGCCTACCACCACTGTAGCGTTCAGCTCATTCGGTTTTTCCTGCAGGCTGATACTCAACTGGTGGTTCTTGCCAATGGCTACGCTGAAATTTTCGTGACCTACAAAGGAAATCAGCAATTGGTCGCCCTCAGTCACCTGGATTTTGAAATGACCATCTGCATTGGTAGTAGTGCTGTTTCCTCCGTTTTTGGAGGTCACTGTAGCCCCATTCAACGGCTGACCCGTGGTGGCCGACAATACCGTACCGGTAATGGTGATGGTAGAGTCCGCCACTTCTTCCTGCTTTGGCTGTTCTGGCTTTTCGGAGATGACGATCGTTTTTTCTACTATAGCATAGTTGAAAGGCTGATCGCTGAAACACTGTTCCAATACAGCGGTAAGCGGAAGGTCTTTGGCTTGAATGGATACCAGCTTTGCCTTAGTGAGCCAGGCATCGTTATAAAAGAAAAGGTAACCGGTTTGTTTTTTGAGCTCCGTCAATACACTTTTCAGGGAGGCATTCTTAGCTGTAAGCGTTACTTTTTGCCCATAGCCGAAGGCTCCGGCCTGGAGGCAAAAAGCGAGCATGAATACAGCGAATAATTTCATTACCAGTAATTTTTTGATCAGAGAGGTTGGAATAGCATTTCTCCTACTGCAAAAAACTTCGTTTTGCATAGTTTTGGTTGATTTTGGTTTCATCAAAAAAGGTTGGATCAGACAGTCTTTGCGGTGGCCATTTTTATCGCCGGAAGTGTTGCAGCATTTCCGGTTTTTTTTGGCCTCATAGCTTTTCAGCATTTGTTTTTCAGCATAGGCAATGTGGCTTTTTTAGTCATTTACGATAAGTGTTTTCTCATCCAGCTCAAGTTGTATACCACTGAGCTTTAATATCTTAATTATCTCACTCAGCCTGGCCTGGCGTGGCAGGTACCCGCTAAAATGATTCAGGGTTTTCTGGTTCCTGTATTCCACCTGCACACCATACCACCGCGACAATTCTTTCATGAGCAGGTGTATATCGGCATTGTCAAAATAGAACTGCTGGTTCATCCATGCCATTACTCCTTCCGTATTCACCTGGCGTACTTGCACAGGCTCGGCCCCGCGTACTATGCCCTGGTCGCCGGGCAGCAGTTGTCGCTGGCTGCTTCCGGTTTCCACCTGCACTTTCCCTTCCAGCAAAGTGGTGCGAATGGCATTATCGTCGGCATAGGCATTGATGTTGAAATGTGTGCCTAATACGGTGACTGTGGCTTTACCTTCTATATCTACTTTAAATGGTTTGGCGGCATCATGGGCTACTTCGAAGTAAGCTTCTCCGCTTATGCGCACCCTGCGTTCCTGGCCACCAAAAGCTGTGGGAAAGCTGATGGAAGAGGCGGCATTGAGCCATACATTACTCCCATCGGGTAGGGTAAGCTGGAACTGACCACCCGCCGGAGTTATCAGTTCATGGTTTTCAATAGTGGCATCATGGCCGGAATAGGATAGCTGACCCTCGCCGGCATCGAGCCGTGCATCGGCTTGCTGTAAAAAGCTTAGGTTGGCACTGCTGTCGAGCGGCACCAAGGTGCCGTCTGCCAGCCGCAGCATGGCTTTGTTGCCACCGGGCATGCGGTCATGCTTTGGTTGCGATTGATTGGTCAACTGGTCTCCGGATGGCTTGCCGGGCTGCAGGTACCACCAGGTGCCAGTTACAATCACCAGCAAAATGGCAGCTGCGGCCAGCCAGTGCAATACCGGTCGACGAACCTGGCGAACCGGGGTAATGCCGGCAGCCTGCCAAATACGTTGTTGGAGCAGGAATTCAATTTCGTAAGGATCGGGAATGTCGGTCTGGCTGGCACTGGTCTCTGCTGCCTCCATCCAGTGGAGATAGCGTTGCATCTGCTCATCGGAGGCGCTGCCATCCGCTATCCTGGCGGCTATTTCTTCCAGCCTGCTTGGTGTGCTGTTTTCACTCATTACGCATATAAGGCACTCAAGTGCCCCCTAACCCCTAAGCCATTCAAAAAAAATTATCGGGAGAGAATAGCTACCAGTAACAGCACCATGTATTCCCTGGTATGTGCCCTCAGCCGGCGCAGGGCAATGGTCATTTGGTTTTCCACTGTTTTCACAGAAATGCCCAACTTCTCAGCTATTTGCTGGTTGGTAAGACCATGGTTCCGGCTCAGTGTAAATACTTCGCGGCATTTTTCTGGAAGGCCCTCAATAGTTTGTTGTATGATGGCTTTCAATTCCCGCAGTTCGGCGCTATCCTGCCCGGTGTGGGTATAGGTGGTTTCCATCACCCAGTTGTCCAGCAGGTCTTGCCGTACTTTTCCCGACCGAATATAATTGGCCAATTTGTACTTGACTGCGGTTTTCAGGTAGGCCTGAACGGAGGTGTGTACTTTAATTTGTTGCCGCTGCTGCCAAATCCATACAAATACATCCTGTACGATGTCCATGGCGGCGGCCTCATCTTTCAAAAAATACAAAGCCAGTTTGTACATCGGCTGCCAATGTGCCTTATAGAGCTGGTCAAAGGCTGCAGTATCATCAGCTGCAACCTTCAGCAGAAGGCTTTTGTCATTGTCATCCTCCGGTATGGGCATGTAACAAATGGTTTGGTAATGTTCCCGAAGGCCAAATATATACAAACTACAAATTGTGAAACCGGCTGCTTTTGGGTATCATAAGTCTATGGCATTTCACCGGCAAGGTGCAAGAGGTTTTTGAGGTAATTGTCGGTGTATAAATAGCGTTGGCTCCAGGCCAGGTTTTCGTTGCCCATTGCTGTATAGCGTTTGTTGATCAGCAGTTGGTTGATCAGGTCGAGCAGGTCATTTTCCACCCTGTTTTTCTCCAGTTCCAGGTAATTCCTTCCTTGTTGAAATCCTGCACTACCGTGCGGATGGGTGTGGTAATGATGGCTTTGCCATGCTTCAGGTATTCCCCAATTTTCCAACCCGGTGTATCACCCAGGCCATCGTCGGCCAAACAAATGTCGGTACTGCGCAAGGCCTTCATAAATGCCAGCTTCGAAGTGAAAGAATTGTCCAGTACCAGGTCGGGCGCCATTGCCTGGGTGTAGGGTTCGTTGGCGAGGCCTACTATGCTGCCTGGAAAATGACGGCGAATGGTGCGGCATATGGCAATACGGGTTTCTGATTGAATCCTTCTTCTTTCCTTCTCTTCCGGATTGGTGTGGCGGGCAGGGTCCCACAGGCGGGCGAGGTATAAAATTTTGCCACCGTTGTCCGCCACACTGGTAGGGAAGTGGCGAATGTCCATAGCGTGGTGCGACTGGTTGGTTTTTTTGGCTGTCACATCCAGTATCCGCACTATTTCCGACACTTGTTTTTCCTGATGAGGTGCAGGCTGCCTTCCGGCCCAATTTTGGCCAGCATCTTAAAAGGCTTGTAAGAAAAATTGACCATGAGATTCAAGGGGTGCACATTTCCCCTGAAATCTTCCGGCAACAGCGATCGTTTGAAATAGCAATGGTAACGGTTGGGGTCCTCCATGAATTGAACCTGGTCGGCGCAATCCATAAAACAGGTTTTGCCGTTGATGTGCAACAAAGAGGTGGCTGGCCTGAGGCTGGTGTTGAATCGGTAGGTGAATTTGATGGTGCCGGATTCAGCTAAGTGCCGGGCACTGTATAAAAGCTGGTTTTCAAACTCTGTCCAGGTGGGTATTTCAATTTGAAGGTGTACCATGCAATTGCGGGCTGTCAAAAGCCTGAAACAAATATAGGCAGGTGACTACAACCAGCTGAAGAGAGGGTTGGCTGTTGCAGGTAACGGTATATGCCAATAAAAAAATCCCGGCAGTTTGCACTACCGGGACTGTATGGTATATTCTCAATCTCACGGCCTTTATTCAGAAAGGCCATGAGGGCTTATGCTTCGCTCTTCATTTGCTTGGCAATGCGGTTGCGTTCGTGTTCATCCAAAATCACTTTGCGCATCCTTATGAAGTTGGGTGTTACTTCAATGCACTCATCCTGCTGAATGTATTCCATACACTCTTCCAAAGTGAGCAGCGTTTTGGGGGCAATGCTGGTAGCGGCATCGCTACCGCTGGCACGGTGGTTGGTGAGCTTTTTGCCTTCATTGGGGTTTACAATCAAATCGCCAGGCTTGTTGTTTTCGCCAATAATCATACCGGCGTATACATCTTCACCGGGGTCTACAAAGAAGAAACCACGATCCTGCAGTTTATCCAGCGAGTAGGCAGTGGTAGAACCAGCTTCTTTGGCCAGCATCACACCGTTGTTACGACCGGGGATGGGTCCTTTCCAAGGCTTGTAATCGAGAAAGCGGTGCGCCATTACAGCTTCGCCGGCAGTAGCGGTCAGCATGTTGGTACGCAGGCCTATCAAACCGCGGCTGGGAATTTCAAATTCGAGGTGCTGCATTTCGCCCTTGGTTTCCATCACATGCAGTTCGCCTTTGCGACGGGTAACCAGGTCAATTACTTTAGAAGCAAACTCTTCGGGCACATCCACTACCAGCGATTCGTAAGGTTCATTTTTGTGGCCATCAATTTCTTTTACCAATACCTGCGGCTGGCCTACGGTGAGTTCGTAGCCTTCGCGGCGCATGGTTTCGATGAGTACACCCAGATGCAGAATACCACGACCGTATACCAGGAAAGAGTCGGCACTATCGGTATCTTTTACCCGCAGGGCCAGGTTCTTTTCGGTTTCCTTCATCAGGCGGTCACGCAGGTGGCGGCTGGTTACAAACTTGCCGTCTTTACCAAAGAAGGGTGAGTTGTTGATGCTGAACAGCATGCTCATGGTAGGCTCATCCACGCTAATGATGGGCAGGGCTTCGGGGTTTTCAAAATCGGCAATGGTATCGCCAATGTTGAAACCTTCTACACCTACCACAGCGCAAAGGTCGCCGGGATATACTTCGGTCACTTTTCGCTTGCCCATGCCTTCAAACACATAGAGCTCACGAATACGTTGTTTTTTAATGCTGCCATCGGCCTGCACCAGGCTGAAGGGTTGGTTTTCTTTAATGATACCACGGGCTACTTTGCCAATGGCAATACGACCGAGGAAGCTGCTGTAATCGAGGCTGGTAATCTGCATTTGCAAAGTGCCTTCCTGAATTTTTGGTTCGGGCACGTGCTTCAGAATGCCATCCATCAGCGGCAATATGTTGTCGGTTGGGGTCAGACTATCGTTGAACCAGCCGTTTTTACCACTACCATAGAAGGTAGGGAAGTTGAGCTGCTCTTCGGTAGCGTCGAGGTTGAAGAAGAGTTCAAACACCGCATCATGTACTTCGTCGGGGCGGCAGTTGGGCTTGTCTACTTTATTGATAACTACAATGGGGTGCAGGTTGAGCTGCAGGGCCTTTTGCAGTACAAAACGTGTTTGTGGCATGGGGCCTTCAAAGGCATCCACCAGCAGGATAACACCGTCGGCCATTTTGAGTACCCGCTCTACTTCGCCACCAAAGTCGGCGTGACCAGGCGTGTCAATCACGTTGATTTTCACGTCTTTGTACACTACACTCATGTTTTTCGAAAAAATGGTAATGCCCCGTTCTTTTTCAAGATCGTTGCTGTCCATGATGAGTTCACCGGCTTCCTGATTGTCGCGGAAAACCTTGGAGCTGCGGATGATGTTGTCTACCAGTGTTGTTTTGCCATGGTCTACGTGGGCAATAATGGCGATGTTGCGGATTTGCATAAAAGTAACCTTTCTCGTCCCCCTGACAGGGATGCTTGGTTATGGTTCAAAAAATGACCCGGATTTGTCCTTCGATGAAGGGCCCGGTGTAAAATGGCGGCGAAGGTACAGCCATTTGGCCGAAATGGCTTGTGAAGATTGTGTTGCCTTGCCCGTTGGTATCAAGCAAACAGCCGGAAGCAAGAAGCTCCGGCTGCTGCCAATGATGTATGAATGAATGGTTTAGGGTGCCAGTTTTACCTGTGCGGCCTGCAAACCACGGGGACCTTTTTCTACGTCAAATTGTACTTTATTGCCTTCGCCAATGCGATCCTGGCAGGCATTGATGTGTACGAAAATGCTTTCGCCAGACTGTAAATCGCGGATAAATCCAAAACCCTTGGCTTCATTAAAGAAAGAAACGATACCAGTACGAACGGCTTCTGCCTCATCCAGCTCCGACTTTTTGGGCACACCGATTACGATGTCTTCCAGCTTCACTTCTACTTTGCGGGTAGGATCGGGTGGTGTGTCTACGATGTTGCCATTTTCATCAATGTAGGCCATCATTTCATCAATACCACGGGTACCCTGCTGTTTGCGTTCAGCTTTCTTTTCCGCTTTGTCTTGCTTTTCTTTCTGCTTCTTTTTCTCTCTTTCTCTTTTGTTCCAGGAATCTTGTGATCTGCTCATGTACGGTCATTCTGTGTTTTGTAAGAATTTACTACCGGTTTCTTTATCCGGTGATGGTTCTTCAGAATGCGTTGAAGGTAGTTGTTTTCGGGCGGAGGTGCCTGTTAATGTTCAGACTGCCGTGTTTTTAGCCGGCCGGGCTTCTACAAACAGGCCTGCTGCAGCTTACCCTTCAGCCGTTTGCAACAGCGGTATGCGTACGCTGAAAACAGACCCTTCATGTTGAGCACTTTCTATTTCGAGGCGACCCTGCATGGGCTTGAGCAGTTCGTGCACCAGAAATACGCCGAGGCCGCTCCCCTTTTCGTTGCCGGTACCTGCCGTGGTGCTATTGTTGGTCTGCTGAATCAGGGCATTCAATTGGTCGGGCGTCATGCCTACGCCATTGTCTTTTACCGACAGCACTGCGGCTCCATTTTCTTCTTTCAGCAGCAGCTGTATGGCAGAATTGGGGCGGGAAAATTTGACTGCATTGGTGAGTAGGTTGCGCAGCACAATGCGCAGCATTTCTTCCTGTGCCAATACCTGTATGGTTTGGGCAGGCACGTGTACTTCAATCTGAATGTCTTTTTTATCGGCCTGGGGCTGCACCTGAGCGGCTACTTCGGCCGGCAGGTGGTTGATGGCAATGGGCTTGAGCACCGGCTGCTCCTGCCGCACCTGCAGGTTGGCCCACAGCAGCAGGTTGTCGAGCATGTGGCTGGTGTTTTGTACCACATTGCTGGTGTGCTGTTGCAAAGGCTTTAGCTGCTCGGCACTCAGGTCGCCGCTGGTGCTCATGTCGAAAAAGGTTTGAATGGTGGCCAGCGGATTGCGCAGGTCGTGGCTGATGATGCTCATCAACCGGTCTTTGAGGGCATTTAGTTTTTCGAGTTGGTTTTTTTGTGCCGAAATGCGTTCGTTGAGTTCGAGCAGTTGCTTGTTGCTACGGTTTGTTTGCCGCCAGGCCACATATACAGCACCACCAGCCAGCAGGCTCAGGGCTACCAGGGCCAGCAACCAGTTTCGGTTGCGTTTCTCGGTATCTATTTCGGCTTGCTTTTTATCTATCCGATAGTCGGCTTCTTTTTGAGTAATGGCCGTTTTGATGTCGGCATTGAGCAGGCTGTCTTTGAGGGCATAATATTGTTGCATGTAGGCCAGCTGGCTATCGGGCTGGTTCATCATGCTAAAGAGTTCGCCGAGGTTGCGGTAGTTCTCCATTTCCGAAGCTTTACTACCCGACTCCTTGCTGTAAGCTATGCTGGCAAAGTAGGCGGCTTTGGCCGAATCGTACATGCGGTTGACCATATAGCCGGCACCCAAATTGTTGAGCAGGGCGGCTTTGTAATCCGGCGTGTTGTAGTGCTGCGGGCCCAGCCACCAGGCTTCTTTCAGCAGGGCCAGCGCTTCGGGGTAGCGTTGTTGTTTTTTGTAATTGAGGCCCAGATTGCTCAGCAGGTCGGCCTGCATCAACCCATCATTTATTTGGCGGGCCAGCAACAGGCCTTTGTTGAAATAAAAAGCGGCAGAGTCGAACTGTTTGGTACGGCTAAAGCCGAGGCCTATTTCGTTGTAATAACTGGCAAGGCCCAGTGTGTCGTTGTTGCGGATGTAAACTGCTGCGGATTGGTCGTGGTAGGATTTGGCCTTTTTGAAGTCGCCCATTTCCATAAACACATTGCCCAGCGACATGTATGAGTTGGCCAGCCGGCTTTTGTATTGTTCTTTTTCGGCTATGCGAATGGCTTTAAGGTAATACTCAATAGCCTCTTTGTAATTACCCGATGAAAAGTGGCTGTAGCCCAGGTTATACCAAGCCCGCCATTCGGGCAGGGCCAAGCCTAATTGCTGCGCCAGCTCTGCAGCTTGCAGGTAATACTGCGCCGCTCGTTTATTGTCTACATCCTGATACACTGCCCCCAAATCTTGCAGGGCTTGCTGGCGAATACTGTCGGCATCGGGATGCTTTTCCAACACGGCCGCCAGGCTATCGATGGTTTGAATGGCCTGTGCCGCCAACGGTTGCTGCCAGCACAGTAGCATACACAGGAATAAGCTGCCAATGATTGATTTCATGCGGTGAAGTTAATCAGCAAACCGCCTAATCGTTCTGTCCTTCAGCAAGCTGGCTTCCACCGCATCGAGATACGACTTACCGATGGACAAACTCATGCCCTCCAGTTCTACCTGATGATTGCGCAGGGCTGTTACTTTTTTAATGTTGATGAGGTGCGTACGGGAGATGCGCAAAAAATAATCAGCTTTCAGTTGTGGTTCGAGGTTTTTCAAATTAACTAATACCAAATGCTTATGGCCGTTTTGTAGATGTATTTGTACAAAATCGCTGAGGGCTTCTACATACACAATATGGGCCAGCTCCAGTTTGATGTAATCATTTTTTTCTTTTACAAAAATGAAAGCTCCATCGTCGGTACCGGCAGGTGCGGGCAGGGGTGCGGCGGCGGCCTGCTTCAGTTGCATGAGCTGTTGTGCTTTTTGAATGGCCTTGTACACCCGTTCTTTTTGAATGGGTTTTAAAATGTAATCAATGGCTTCTACATCAAACCCTTCAAGTGCATAACCGGGGTGCGATGTAATGAACATGAACATGGGTTTTACCTGCAGGCTGCGGGCCAGCTCAAGCCCGGTAAGGCCCGGCATTTCTACATCGAGCAGTGCCAGGTCTACCGCATTTGTTTGCAAATATTTCAGGGTTTCAAAAGCATCTTCAAACACGGCGGCAATATGCACATCCGTCATGGGCGAAAGTATCAACCGCAAATACTCCCGAAATACAGGATCGTCGTCGGCTATCACTATGGTCATTGGCTTCTGGCTCATGCTTCACGGTTTTAATGAACAATGTCGGCATATTATACACCGTCATTTACATATCCATTTACTGGTTTAATAGAATGGCGCTTCCAAAAATACATGCTGGCGGCTATTTTCGAAGTCCAAACATCACCCATCAACTGTTTCCACTCACCAACACGCTGAAGCATCTGAAAAACCCTTAAACGATCTTCCCCCCACTCTGGCCCCATGGGCTATTTTAAGGCTGCTGCATTCTTGTAGCAGCTTTTTTGTGCCGGCTGGTGTAGGCTTTGCATATTATCTTCCCGCCTCAACCTGTTTGTTTCATCATTCGTAAAAAATTATCTGTGCTATGCGTAGCTGGATTACCCGCACCCTGGTTGTGCTGTCTGTAGTAATGGTATTGTATGTAGCCGGGCCTTCGCCCAAACAACCGGTGTACAACACTGCTTTGCCCAATGTACCCACTGCTGCTGCACTGCCTGCATTTGTGCAGCAAACAGAAGCACAACACAAACTAAAACCCAACAATGAAGCCCGCATTGTTTGGTACAACGATAGCCTGCAGCAACCAACCGAGTATGCACTGGTGTACCTGCACGGGTTTAGTGCCAGCCAGGAAGAAGGCAACCCTACGCACCGCGACATCGCCAAAGCACTGGGAGCCAACCTGTACCTGGCCCGCCTCGACCAGCATGGAGTAGATACCGCCGCACCGCTACTGCACTACAGCCCCGAAGGCCTGTGGCAATCGGCACAAATGGCGTATGCCATTGGCAAGCAGTTGGGTAAAAAAGTTATTCTAATGGGTACCAGCACCGGCGGCTCGGTGGCATTGCAACTGGCTGCCACGTATCCGGAAATTGCAGGGCTTATTTTGATATCGCCCAATATCCGCATTAACGATGCCAATGCATGGCTGCTCAACAACCACTGGGGCCAGCAAATAGCCGAGCTGGTCATTGGCAGCAATACACGTACCGTGACAGACAACCGGCCTATTTACAAGCAGTACTGGAACTACGAGTACCGCATAGAAAGTTTGGTGGCCTTGCAGGAATATTTAGAAACTGCCATGGTGCCCGAAACATTTGCGAAAGTGAAGCAACCCGTACTCACTCTCGCCTATTACAAAAACGAACAAGAACAAGACCCCGTGGTAAAAGTGAGTGCCATGCGGGAGATGCATACTTCGCTGGGCACTGCTGCTGATAAAAAACAATTGGTTGAATTAGCTACAACAGGAGACCATGTGCAGGGCTCTCCCATCAAAAGCAAAGATGTAGCTGCTGTACAACGCGAAGTGAAACGCTTTTTGCAGGAAGTGATGGGGATAACACTAGCACAGATTGATGCGAATGGTCACGAATGACACGAATTGTTTGGTGGATAGGGATACTTATTCACAAGGCAAAACAGTGCTTTCTTCTCCGCTGCTCCTTTCCCAGCGGTAAAAAATCCTTCGCGGCTTGGCGCCTTTGCGTTGAAATAATTAGTTGCGGGTGATAACAGCTGCAACAACAAACTCCGTGGCTATGTACGGCGGGCATTCCTTAATTTGCCCCATCTTATACATCACCACGCATGTCTATTTACGCCATCCGCAATTACCACCGCGAACTAGAGAAAATCATTACCTACGGCGGCAGCAAAAAAGAAACCGCCATCCGCAATGCTTTTTACAACCTGCTGAACCAATACGCCAGCACAGTCAACCTCGTACTGGTGCCCGAACTCACCATTAAAAACCGCAATGGCAAAAATGTAACGCCCGATGGCACCATGAAAGATGCCCTGCGCCTCGACCATGGCTATTGGGAAAGCAAAGACGAAGCCGATAACATAGACGAAGAAATCCGCAAGAAATTTGACAAGGGCTATCCCAACGACAACATTTTATTTGAAGACTCGCAAACGGCCGTGCTCATACAAGATGGACACGAAGTAATGCGGGTGCCCATGCAAGACGAAGACAAGCTCGATAAAATACTCGACCGCTTTATTGCCTACCAACGCAAAGAAATCAGCGACTTCCGCAAGGCCATCGACCTGTTTAAACAAGACATACCCAAGGTAACCGACACCCTGCGCCAGCTGATAGCCGAACAAGATGCTGGCAGCAACGAAGCCTACCACCGCGAATTCAAACTCTTTCACGAAAGCTGCCAAAGCAGCATCAACCCCGACATTAGTACCGAAGACATCCGGGAAATGATGATTCAGCACATCCTCAGTGCCGATATCTTCAATACCATTTTTGATGAACCACATTTTCATCAGGACAACAACATAGCCCGCCAGCTCAACCAGGTGGTAGAAACTTTTTTTACCGGTGCCACCCGCCGCAATACACTCAGCGGCATTCAGCACTACTACCAAACCATCAATGCTGCCGCCGCTGGCATAGCCGACCACCACGAGAAACAAAAGTTTTTGAAAGTGGTGTACGAAAACTTTTACAAAGCCTACAACCCCAAAGCGGCCGACCGACTGGGCATAGTGTACACACCCAACGAGATAGTGCAGTTTATGATTAAAAGCACCGACTGGCTGCTGCACAAACACTTTGGCAAAACACTGGCCGATAAAAACGTAGACATACTGGACCCCGCCACCGGCACCGGCACTTTTATTTGCGACATTATAGACTACCTGCCCAAAAACAAACTGCAGCATAAATACCTGCACGAAATACACGCCAACGAACTGGCCATACTGCCCTACTACATAGCCAACCTCAACATTGAATACACCTACAAGCAAAAAACGGGCGAATACGCCGAGTACGAAAACCTTTGCCTGGTAGATACGCTAGACAATACCGGCTTTAACTGGATAGGCAAACAGGGCGACCTCTTTGGCGTAAGTGCCGAAAACGCCGCCCGTATTAAAAAACAAAACCAACGCAAAATCAGCGTCATCATTGGCAACCCACCGTACAATGCCAACCAGCAAAACGAAAACGACAACAACAAAAACCGCAACTATACCGAAATAGACAAACGCATAAAAGACACATTCATCAAACAAAGCACGGCGCAAAAAACAAAACTGTACGATATGTACAGCCGCTTTTACCGCTGGGCCATGGACCGGCTGAACGACAATGGCGTGATTGCGTTTATTACCAACCGCAGCTTTATAGACAGCCGCACTTTTGATGGCTTTCGGAAAATAGTGCAAACCGAATTTGACTACGCCTACATACTCGATACCAAAAGCGATGTACGGGCCAACCCCAAAATAGCTGGCACCACGCACAATGTATTTGGCATACAAGCTGGTGTAGCTATTTTGTTTTTGGTAAAAACCAGTGCCGGCAAGCTAAAGCCCCACGACTGCCGCATAGAATACGCTGCCCTGGAAGATGAGATGCGCAAAGAAGAAAAACTGCAATGGATAGCCGAACACCCGATAGAGAAAATTGAGTTTGCACATGTGGTGCCGGACAAGAATAATAATTGGTTAGGACAAACTGACAATGATTGGGAAGAATTGATTCCTTTCATTGATAAGAAGGAAACAAATTGTATTTGCGTTGAATTTTCAAATGGAATAAATACGGCACGTGATGAATGGGTATATGACTTTGATGAATTGCAATTGAAGGATAAAGTGAAACTTTTCGCAGAGAGATTCAATTTGTCATGTGGCGAAACTGACGCACAAAAACTGGATCAATCAATAAAATGGAGTCGTGATCTGAAGCTAAAAGCAAAGAGAAGAATGCAAATTGATTTTTCCGATATCACTTTTAGTCAAGTTAATTATCGCCCATTTGTGAAAGTTCATGCTGCAATTCATCCAATTCTTCAAGATGTAATTAGCGGCAATAAAGATTATTTCTCAGCTGAAAACAAGTCGATTTGTTTTAATGTCAATGGGTTGGATTTAAGATTTCTTGCATCAGAAACCTTTTCCGATTGGCATTTCACTGGAGACACTAAAGTCGTCCCATTATTTCATTTCCCCCAAAACAAAAGACTCGACAACATCACCGATTGGGCCCTCGATTTATTTACCACGCATTACCAATCAGACATCGTACATCGTACATCAGCCATTCAGAAGGAGGACATTTTTCATTACGTCTATGCGGTGTTGCACCATCCGGCGTACCGCAGCAAGTATGCGCTGAATTTGAAACGGGAGTTTCCCCGCATACCGTTGTACAACAACTTTTTTCAATGGGCCGCCTGGGGCCAGCAGCTCATGGAGTTGCATTTGCATTATGAAACCGTAGCACCTTGGGGCCTAATCAGAAAAGAGATGGAGGCGAAGGCTGAGCCCAAAGCCAAGTTGAAAGCCGATAAAGACAGGGGCATCATTCTGCTGGACGACAACACCGAGCTACACGGCATACCACCCAGCGCCTGGGCCTACAAACTCGGCAACCGCAGTGCCCTCGAATGGATACTCGACCAATACAAAGAAAAGAAACCCAGCGACCCCACCATTGCCGAACATTTCAACACCTACAAGTTTGCCGATTACAAAACACAAGTGATAGACCTACTCGACCGGGTGTGCCGGGTAAGTGTGGAAACGATGAAGGTGGTGGGTGAGATGCCGGAGGAGTGAGGGGATTAAAAATTCAAACATTTTTAGAAACACACTTATGAAAAAAACACTACAACTCTTTGTTTACATTATCACACTGCTTTTTTGTTCAATGCAAGTTCATGGTCAGGGCACAACACCCAAAAGGATCTGTGCTACCGAAGTGCCAGAAGCTGCGTGGGAAGATTGGTTTAGCCAAAAAGTGGTGGAATACACAAAGAATAAAGCAAGTGGTATCACCCAAATGGCCAACTACAATATTCCTTTAGTAGTGCATATACTCCATAACGGAGATGCGGTTGGTAGCAATGAAAACATTTCGTTGGCGCAGGTACAATCACAAATCAATATTCTGAATGCAGATTTTTCGGGTACGAATGCAGACATAGGTAATGTGCCAGCTGTGTTTGCAGCAGCAAAAGCAGGCAACACGGGCATTTCATTTTGTTTGGCCAAGGTAAATCCGAGTGGAGCCACATTAAGTGAAGTTGGGGTGGATAGAATAAACTGGCAGGCAAGGGGCTGGCAGAATCCGAATTCATTTTATACAATAGCCAGTTTTAAATCATTCATGGAGAATACAGTAAAACCAAATACAATTTGGGACCCCAAAAAATATATGAATATATGGGTTGTAGACATGGATGCAGAAGGCTTGCTGGGCTACGCAACTTTTCCAGCTGGAAGTAATCTATCTGGAATGTTTACTGGCGAAACAGCTACAACCTCTGGAGTAGTAATGAATCAAAATGCATTTGGCAACATTGGAACTGCAATTCCCCCTTATAATAAAGGTAGAGTTGCAACTCATGAAGTTGGACATTGGCTTGGGCTACGGCACATTTGGGGTGACGGCACCTGCAAAACCGATTATTGTGGTGATACACCTCCAGCTTATGATAAGAATTTTGGTTGCCCCACTCATCCTCATAATCTTGGTTTTTGTCAGGGCAATACTACTGGAGAAATGTTCATGAATTACATGGATTACACAAGCGATGATTGTAAAAATATGTTCACCCGGGATCAAATGACCCGAATGCAAACGGCCATGCAAAATGGTACTTATCGTTCTACCCTGCCATTCTCCAATGCCTGTGATGCAGCAAACAGTACCCCGGCATTTAATTTAAAACTGTACGACTATGTAACGCCATCGGCTACTTCTATCAACTACGGCAGTGCTTTTTCTGTTTCTACCAATATTGCAAACTTTGGCACAGGGGCATTTAGCGGCGACTATTGCGCTGCCGTATTTGATAATACATATCAGTTTGTAGATTTTGTAGAAATAAAATCGAACAACGCCTTGGCTGCGGGCTATGCCTACAGTAGCAATCTTCAATTTACCAACCCTGGTATTTTAGAAATGGTGCCGGGCAATTACTTCATAGGCATTTTTTCTAGGCCCCCAGGAGGCACCTGGACACTCGTAAGTGATAATGTAAACTTTAAAAACCTGGTGCCGCTTTCGGTGGTAAATGAAGCAGACATGGAGTTGTATTCACCCATAACCATCACCAACGGAGGAGTATTAAAACAAGGACAAACCGCAACCGTTAATCTTGACATTGCTAATACAGGTGCCACAACTTTTGTTGGTCAGTATCAGGTGAATTTGTACCAATTAGATGGCTTGTTTGCCGAAACAATCGGAACCATTTCAGAATCTACAGGCCTCGGGTCTGGTTATCATTATAGTTCACCCTACCTAAATTTTACTACGAATGCAATCGTGTCTAAGCCTGGCTCCTATTTGTTGGTAGTTCAAACAAAAAAAACTAATGGTAGTTGGATAATTGCAGGGGCAAGCTATTATCCCAATCCCATAAAGGTGACTATACAAGGGCCGAACCCAGACATATATGAAGCTAATAATGGTGTAGCACAAGCCTATAGTTTGCCACTTGCTTTTAGTAGCAACAATGCAGCTGTACTCACCACAGGTGCCAATCTACATGTAGCTACGGATTCTGATTTTTATAAAATTAATTTGCCGGCAGGCTACAATTACAGCATTCGGGCAAGGGCTCACGATTCATACAACGCCTCAAATGGCAATGTATATTCAGCAGATGTATTATTTAGTTATTCAAAGAATGCTGGCACTAACTGGTTTGGCAATTACGATGATACCATGCCCAAAAACTTGGTGGTGAGTGGTGGCAGTACGCTCTACTTTAAGGTCGGTGGGTTTTTCGAAGGCATGACTGGCACATACTTACTTGATGTACAAATAACAAGAACACCATATCAATTTTTGTGGACTGGTGAATTTAATAGTGACTGGAATAATGTAAACAACTGGTCGGCTGGTAGATTACCCACCAATACCGATGATATCATTATAAAGGCAGGAACGCCCTTTTCACCCATTATAGCAAATGGAGTAACAGGCATATGTAGAAGTATTAAAGCGGAAACCGGGGCTTCAGTAAATGTTGCAACAGGTGGCCGTTTGAACGTTACCAGCCAATAAGTTGATTGCTTATTTTCTTTAATCCTCTTTTTCCTAAAACAATAAAAACCTTTTATGCATCAATATTTTATCCATGATGGCAGTCGCCAAGAAGGACCATTCAATATTGACCAACTTTCCGGCAAAATAAATTCAGAAACCATGATTTGGCGGGAGGGTTTACAAGAATGGATGCAGGCAAAACATTTGCCTGAGCTTGCATCAATTGTTGTTCAATTACAACCACCTCCCTTTTCGTATCAATCAAATTCAAATCAGCCGTTACCGATTGCTCCGCCCCCATTTTTCCAAACCGATAAAGAGTCGGCTGTAATTGCAAAAAGAAAAGGACCATATAAAAAACCTTTATTAATTGCCATTTCAGTTGTAGCTATAATTGCTCTTGTTGTGTTTACTCTTCAACTTCGACAAGAAAAAGAAAAGGTTCAAAAAGAAAATGAATCCTTAGCAAATTCACTTCAGTCCACTCAACAACAGATGCAAATAAATGATAGCACATTAGCAAAAAAGCAAGCAGATCAACAGAAAAGGATTCGAGAAATTTCGGAACGTCAAATGTACTTACGGAATAATTGGACAAGTTTTTTGCAAGCAGAAATCGAGTCCTACACACCGGTTTCATTTGGTGGTTTTGAAAATATATTACTTAAAGTGAGTAATAAATCTGAGTATCCAATCGATTTATTAGTACTAGAGGTTTCCTACTGGAAAGAAGGGGGAGGTCTTTACAAAACAGAAGCAATAACCGTTGCAGATATAGCCCCTAAATCGAGTGATATTGTATCGGCGCCAAACAGTACAAGAGGGGTTAGACTTACGATTGACATTGTAAAAATCACTGCCCGAAAATTCAGTTTTTGCTACGATGTTTCATCCTCTCCCTATGGAGTGGTAGATTCAGTTGTTGGTGGTACAGGTGATGTTGTATTTGATCCATGGAAATGTCAATAAGCAATTTTTGTTCGCATGTTGGTCAAAGGAATCCTTCCGCCCCACACACATAATGGTTGTTCAACCATTTCTATTGGTAAAATCCGCCTCATGCAATCCGCCAAGCAACTCAGCCGAAGACTGGCCTACTTACACCAAAAAAGAAAAGCAGGAAAGCAGCAACATGCCAGAACAGGCAGGCTAACACCAGCGCAACGATTGGCGGTGCTGCAAAAAACCAGCAAGCGTTGTCATGTATGTGGCGGCAAGCTTACGGCAGATAATTTTCATGCAGACCACGTAGTACCACATGTAGCCGGTGGCAAACATTCGGTTGACAATTACTTGCCTGCTTGTGCAACCTGCAACAATTATCGCTGGCACTATTTACCCGAAGAAATACAGTGGGTAATGAAGCTAGGTGTTTATGCCAAAACACAAATTGAAAAAGAAACAATGGTTGGCATTGCACTTGCTGAAAGCTTTATGAAACAGGAGCAGCGCAAAAAATAATCGCTACCGTTTTGGTAGGTAAGGATACCAATCGATAAGAAAAAAAAGCACCAACACATGGGTACCAATATTTGCGCATTATCCAATCATACAATTGATGTTGAGCAAGGTGGTGCTTCCATTCTTGCACAGGTGGCAGACCGTTTATCCATCAATATTTTTCAGCGGAAAAGGGAGCATAAGGAGTTTTTTCCAACCAAACAATGGTGTGTGAGTCTGTTGTCGGACAACAGTGGAGATTGGGTAGATGATCCTGACATTACATGGTTGCACAATCAATCTTTTGATTTGCGATACTACCAGAGCGAACAAGAATCTGATCTTACCATTACCATTTTCCCCAAGCTGGTACAACTGTATCTCGAACAGTCTTACGAATGGACATCTTTTGCTACAGATGTTGTATTTGATACTGGTGAAAAGGATTTTTTTGGTACATACAGAAACGCAACACTGGCAGCGGCTAAATTGCTCGGCCATAACAATGTACTGTACATGGGCGATAAGCTCATGAACCAAATTTTTGATTGGGATTATAAGGATACCGTGGAAACCCTGGTTGAAAGAGGAAAAGCTGAAAACTTAGTCATATGGGATATAGCCACAAGAACCACCATCTCGGGCACTGTTCCCGACAATCTTTCGGAATATGATTATGCTTTTCACCAATTCATGATGATAGAAGATGTACGTTTATTGTCTCATTCACAGTAAGAAGAATATGATTTTGTATAGCTGTCGCTAATATGCTAATCCATCAGCAATCATTCTGCAATGAGCAAACTTAACAACGAAACACAACCCCAACTTTTTACCTACCCGCAGCTACATGCATGGCTGCAGCCGCTGAGTGCTTTTGTATCGTTGATTGTTGACATGCATCCGTATGATACCAAGCTGAAACATGCAGCAGCAGCCCTACAACAATGGTTGGCCAATGCTACGCCGCCGGCCGTAGCGCCAAATTGTAATTGGCAAATTGAATTGCGCCTTTACCACGAAGATGTTTGGAATGGTGCCGAAATACCGCCGGGCATTTACAACAGGTGGTGGTATGTAAGTTTCGAGCAGCAGCACATATATATTGTTGCCGAATCGGAAGATGATGCAACCACCGGCTACCCCAGCGTGGATGCCAGATATTATCACGCTTTTTTTAGCAACCAGCAGCAAGCCGAAGGCATGTACGTTGGCTACATGTCCGGGCCACTTTCGGAGTTTGTAGAGGATGTACTTCGCTGCAAAGCATATTGCACCCCCAACATGCAACGCTTTGAAGCTGATTTGAGTTTTGAATAACGAATGTATTTGAATGGACACAACTCAATTCTCCGCTCCTCCTTTCCCTGCGGTAAAAACGCCTTCGCGGCTTTGCGCCTTTGCGTTGAAAAAAGTCGCCCTGCGTATTCATTACCTTGCTTACTTTTGTACCTGAGCCTTTCATTAATCCCGAGTTGGTTATCGGTGCTTTATTTGATAGGCTCTTTTTTTGTGGCTTGTGTTTCAGGCTGCTGCTCATAAAAAAAATGCCACCTCAACAGGTGGCATTTTTTTATTGCATAGGCAAATATTTATTTCACTTCCTTCATCAACTCTGCAACCGCTGCTTCCAGCTGCTGGTCTTTGCCTTTGTTTACCTGCGTGTATTCGTTCATCAGTTTGATGTCGGGTTCGGTTTGGAAGTTCTCCAAATATTTACCACTGCCATCCATCATGCGAACGCCCATGGGTACGGTACCCCAGCGGGTTTGTCCGTCTTGCAGCATTTCCCAACCGGCAAAGGAGCAAGTACCTGGTACCGGCATGCCCACCAGCTTGCCCAGCTGTAGGTATTTGTAAGCAAATGCATAGCAATGACCATCGCTGTAGTTGGCCTCATTGGCCAGGCTGATGCTGGGTTTGTTCCAACGGAAAGTAGGTTCGTAGTTAGACACTTCTTTGTCGTTGCTGTATTCCATAAACCGTTTGCCGCTCAACCACATAGTAAGGTCGGCCACCAAATCGCCACCGCCATTGTTGCGGGTATCTACCACCAGGGCTTTGCGGCCGGCATATTTACCCATGGCTTCTTCAATAGCGGTACGGTAGGCACCATCGTTCATGCCGGGTACATGAATGTAGCCCAACTGCCCGTTGCTGAGGCGGTCTACTTCATCGGCATTGCGTTTTACCCAACGCTTGTACAACAGGCCGTTTTCTTCGCCCGTGCTAATGGGCTTTACCACCAGCTCACGGCTTTTACCATTTTCGTTCAATACCAACAGCACATTTTTACCCGCTTTGCGGTTGAGGTATTGCGCCAGGTCTTTATCGGCAGTGATGGTTTCGCCATCAATGCTTTCGATGATGGTACCCGCTGCAATATTGAAACCCGCCTTATCCAACGGACCACCGGCAATCACTTCTTCAATTTTAACGCCATTGCCTTTGTGCTGATAATCGTAAAACACACCCAATGAAGCGGTGGCATCTGCCATGGCCGCCATGGAAGAGTAACTGCTACCACAATGGCTCACGTTGAGTTCGCCCAGCAGTTCGCTCAGCAGTTCGCTAAACTCGTAACCATTGCCCACGTGTGGCAGTTGCTTGCGGTAGGCTGCACTCATGCTGTTCCAATCAATACCATGAAAGCCTTGCTTGTAAAAAATATCTGCCGTACGACGCACTACATGCTCAAACATAATCTGGCGTTCTGCCGCCACATCCAGCAGCATTTCGCCACCAATGCCAATGCGGTCAACCTTGCCGCTGGCAGGGTCTATTTTGGCAATGCCACCATCGGTTTGCAGGTATATTTTTTTGCCTTCTTTATCCCACTGCATATTGCCCGCACCGTTGGCACCCAGTGGCGCCAGTATTTTGGTTTCGCGGGTACGCAGGTTGGTGCTCCACAGGTTTACACCCCGCTCAAAACGGGTGAGGTAATACAGGTTTTCACCAGCATTGTCTACCAAGGCATCGCTCATGCTACTGCTGTGAATGGTAAGGCGGGCTTTGCGCATGTCCAAGCCAGCCCAATCAATCATGACGCTGTCTTTGGCGGGCTTTGCTTTTTTAGTAGTATCGGCTTTTTCGGCTTTCTCTTTCAGCTCTTTGGCCAATGCGGCTTCGTCTTTGCTCAGCTTAAAATTGTCCCAGGCATCTTGTGTAAAAAACAAGCCGTAAGCATCCCGCTGGGCACCGCCACTGTTGGCCTTAGCAGCCAAGCCATCGCGGTCGCTAAACCACAGCATCATCTTACCATTCATCATCCACTTGGGGCCGCTATCGCCAAAACCGCTTTGGGTAATGTTCTTGATTTTTTGCTTGCCATCAGCACTCAAAATGCCAATCTCGCCATTGCCAATGGTTTGCTCCGAAAAGCTCACCAGCAACCATTTGCTATCGGGGCTCCAGCTTACACCATGGCCACCATCGCCCCAGCTCAGCCATTCTTTTTGGGTTACCAAAGTGCGGCTCTGATTGCTGGCGAGGTTCAGCACTTTGAGGGTGTTGTAGTTTTCTACGTAGGCCAGCTCTTTGCCGTTGGGGCTCATGTCGGGGTTGAGTACACTTTTATCGCCCGTTAGCAGCACCGTTTCTTTTACCAGCGTGCTGGCATAGAAATAGGGCTCTTCCTTACGAACGATTTCACTTTTGTAAATGCTCCACTTGCCATTGCGTTCGCTGCTGTACACCAGCATGCGGCCATCGCTGTGCCAGCTGATGTCTTCTTCGGCTTCTGCTGTTTTGGTTACCTGCTTGGTGCCACTGCCATCGGCATTGCTTACAAACACATCGCCCCGAAAGAGGTATGCTACTTCTTTACCATTGGGCGATACTTTCATACCGCCTACACCGCCACCTACTGCCACAGTCTTTTCATTGGTGCTGCGGGCATCGGCCACAATGCTGATGTTGAGTTTGTTGGTCTTACCATTGGCATGCGTGTACAGCTGTCCATCGTACCCAAAGCAAAGCGTACCATTATTAGCCGCACTTAAAAAGCGGACAGGGTGCGTTTTAAAATTGGTAACAGCTGTTGCATTGCTGCCATCCGCATTCATCTTGTACACGTTGAAACTACCGCTGGCTTCGCTGAGGTAATACACGGTTTTATCGCCATCGGCCAGCACGGGGCTACGGTCTTCGCCGGCAAAACCGGTGAGGCGTTTGTGTGTGCCCGTGGTTACGTCGTACATCCAGATATCACGGGCAATGGCACTGGTATGGTGTTTGCGCCAGGTGTTTTCGCCGCCCTTTTTATCGTGGTAAAAAATGCGTTTGCCATCCGCACTGTATTTCACATCTTCTGCCGGTGTAGTGAGTACCTGTTGCACCCGGCCACCATTGACCGACACGCTGTACAACTCGGGCATGCTACCGGTAGGAAACTGTCGGTTGCCGGCAGCATCCATACGGGCGGCACCAAACAAAATGTTTTTGCCATCGGGCGTAAAAGAAAATGGCACTTCGCCGGCACTGTGGAAGGTGAGGCGCTTGGCTTCGCCACCGGTGGCGGGCATTACAAACACATCAAAGTTGCCATAGCGGTCGCTGGCAAAAGCAATGTATTTGCCATCGGGGCTCCAGATGGCATTGTAGTCGTGGGCTTCGTGCATGGTGAGCAGCGAAGCGGTACCACCGCTGGCAGGTACTTTGTACAAATCGCCTTTGTAGGTAAAAACGATGCTGCTGCCATCGGGGCTGATGGAAGGATAGCGAAGCCATGAAGGAACTGCTTGCTGAGCAAATGCTGCCATACCTGCAGTCAAGAATAAAGCGGATGCAATGAATTTTTTGCGAATCATAATTTTAAGAAATGGGGCGTTGAAAATACGGAAGCTATTTATTAGACGCTGAGATTATTGGTATGCCTTTTTTATCAATAAGAAGGCGTAGGAAATCATTCCTACGCCCAAAAGAGGAAACCTCTAAATATCATTATTATTATTGTGTAGGCAGTGTTGTGCACTTGGCAGTGATGGTAAGTTTTCGGTTGTTGCTCAATTGAATGTTTCTATTGTTTCGAATTTGTATACTTGCAGCCTGGGCATCAGCCTGTGATATTACCGGTGAATTTGTTGCGGTGTTCACAATTACATGGGTTTTTTCTCCCGGCACTCTATTACGGCTCCAATTGGCAGGATTGTGCCAATTGTTATCAGATGCTCCGCTCCACAGGTTTATTTCCTGGCCTACGGTTGCCACTGCCGTGTCTTTACATCCAAATGAATTTGTGGCTATCAACTGATATATGCCTTGTGGGGCCGTCACTGTATTGGATGTATTCCATTGGGCTGTAAGGCCGGTGGTATTGTATAAAGGATTGAGGTTTACGATTTCACCTAAACAAACAATTGCTGCAAGTGTATCTGGTCCGAGGTAGGGTCTGTTTCTTATCAATAAAGTTTGACTACTTGCTTGTCCTGTCACTGATGGATTCGTACTTAGTACCCTCACTTTATACCCTGTACCGTCAGGCACCTGGCTGGGTAATCGCATACCTAAAATGCTACTTGTAGTACCAGAAACAGCAAACATTTGGACAGGATTTGCAAAGCTTCCGTTGGCATCGCTTAATTGTACCTGAAAGATGTTGCCAGCGTTATACTGACCCGAAGCATCAAAACTCAGGTATAAACTATCTGCTGCACAAAATTGAGGCGTATTCAATAAGCTATTGATATTGATTGCAGGCGCCGCGGCAGCAGCAGTTACCCCAAAATCCCATTTACCTAAATGGCTCCAAACGCCATTGGCATCTTGTGTACGCAAGTATAAAAAATGGCCTCCGGTGCTAAGCCCTGTCACATTTACATCTATCAACCAATCTGCCAATTGTACTTGAGATGGGGGTAACACCACAGGTTTACCCAAGCCCAAACCAGGATCATTGTCTATATAGTATTCCGCCTTGCTAACAGAAGTAGCTACAGGCTGTGCAGGTAGAATGGGCGCCCCAGCAAAGGGCCTTGCAAAAATCCACTGCCCTGCATGGCTCCACAATCCATTGGCTGTGCGAACTCTCAGGTACAAATAATGGATGCCGGTTGGTAGCGGTTCAGTATTTACAGTAACGTTTATATCCTGTAGGTTTAAGGCGCTTACCACAGGTATTTGCGTTGCCAAACCTATGCCCGGATCGTTATTGATAAAATATTCTGCCTGTACAATATTTTCCGCAGCTGGCAAGGCAGGAAGCACGGGTGCACCTGCAAAGGGTCTTGCAAAAATCCATTGTCCGGCATGACTCCAAACTCCGTTAGCGTCTTTTACTCTCAGGTATAAATAATGAATGCCCGTGGGCAGTGAAGCGGTATTGACCTGAAAGTTTACATCTTGCAAATGATTCCCAGGTACTATACTCACTGGTGTGCCAAGACCTGTGCCCGGATCATTGTTTATAAAATATTCGGCTTGAACCAAGTTGGATTGTGCAGACAGCTGCCGTATGGGCATAAGCCAAACACAAGCCAATAATAAATATCTTATCATGGCTAAAAATTGAAGGAAAAAAGTGTGTTTTATTGGCCGTTGCTACGGGCAGAAAATGTAATGGTATAAGTAGAACCTGAGGCCTGAGGGCTTGAAGATGTTAGCTTATAAATGGTAGGTGCAGTAGACAATCCGGATAACTTATATGGATTAGGTCCGCCAAAAATACCGCAGTCTACCCCACCAATACCAGCACCTATTGCAGGAGAATTTTGCTTAAGTACAAAGCGATTATCTAATGCCAAATTATTAGGATTGCTTGAAAATGCGACAAACACATCATTAGGATTGATAGAAAACTGGTTAGCTGTACCTGTAAGACCGGGCAAACTTGCTGCGGTACGTTCAAAAAGACAATTGGTAAAACTGCAAGCAATATAATTTGCAGGTGTTGTTGTGGAAGCAACAGTAAAAACACTATTTCTTACTACTACTGCTGCATTGGCAAAATTGATGGTACCATTAAATACACAGTTGGTGATAGTGCCCGTACTTGTATTATTGATGAAGCTGGAGTTTTCTATTAAAGAATTTTCAATAATCAGGTTTTCGAAACGGCTACCTGTACTGCCGCCGAAATCTACTTCTGCGCAGCGGAGTATCTGCCAATTGCGGGCTATACTGCTGGTACCAAGGCTAAGACCGCTTGTGCTAAACCTGCAATTTCTAAATACAATGTTTTCAACTGTAGCACTGGTGGGTGTAGAAGTAGTTATTAAGAGAGCAATAAAAACAGAGCCATTGCCGCCAGCTTGCAATATTACGTTGAGTGATGCCTGCGGCACTACCTGTAAGTTAGTATTACTTGAACTTCCACTGGTATAGTAGCCACTTCCAATAAAAACTAAACGTTTGGTAAGTGTAACTTGCGGAGCACCGGGATACACTTGAACAGTATCACCATTGTTTGCGGCGGCTAATAAGGCACTGGCTGTAGTGTAATCAAAATTGGTAACCGCTGTTCCGGCATAGTAACTGCTTCCAGCAAAGCCATAGCGAAGTACACGAGCTTCGGCTGTAGACACAATAAGGATGGCCATCATTAAGGGTAGGATTGATTTCATAAGTGAGGTATTTTTCTTCAATATAGTTCAGATTTTTTCTCCAACCGCATAACCTGTTTTAAAAAGTGATTAGATTTTTTGAACGCAGCTTTTCATTTTCTAATAGCGTTTGTCAGATAATCAGGCGTTTCGTCTTGACAATCGTCTATTCATTGTAGCGGGTATGCGAACGAATACAAGATTCATAAAAAGAATTGCGCATTTTTAGAGTCTGATTACTATAATTAAGAATCCCATGGATCAACAAATCATCAACCTGTACGACGAGTACACGCACAAGCCACTTAGCCGCACGGTATTTTTAAAACGCCTGGCCATGCTTACCGGCAGCACCGCTGCTGCACTGGCCATACTGCCACAGCTGGAAGGCAACTATGCCATGGCGCAAACCGTAGAGCTCGACGAAGACATTGCCACAGAGCAGGTAACCTACACCGTAACCGCCGGCACCATGAAAGGCTATCTGGCCAAGCCCAACAAAAAGGGAAAGTATCCGGGAGTAATTATCATTCATGAAAACCGCGGCCTCAATGCCCATATCGAAGATGTGGCCCGCAGAGCTGCCAAGGCGGGTTATGTAGCCATAGCGGTAGATGGCTTATCGCTGCTGGGTGGTACACCGGCCAATGAAGATGAAGCCCGTGGCTTGTTTGCCAAACTGGATGCCAAACAAAACGTGCTCAACTTTGCCGGTGCCGTACCGTACCTGCAAAGCCGCAAAGATTGTACGGGCAAGATTGGTTGCGGAGGCTTTTGCTGGGGTGGTGCCATGGCCAATAGTTTGGCGGTGAGTGTGCCAGCCCTTAAAGCAGCTGTAGCATACTATGGCCGCCAGCCCGAGCTGAGCGAAGTGCCCAACATACAAGCCGCCGTGCAGCTGCACTATGCGGCGCTGGACGAACGCATCAACGCTGGTGCCAAAGCTTACGAAGATGCCCTGAAAGCCAACAACAAAGTGTATGAACAATACATGTACGAAGGCGTGAATCATGCTTTTCACAACGATACTTCTGCAGCCCGCTACAACGAAGCCGCGGCCAAACTTTCGTGGAGCCGTACGTTGGCGTTTTGGGAAAAGTATTTGAAGTAGGAATTCGATTGCCACAAATCGGCTGCCGTTAGCTATCTAGAATTGAATGTCGGAAGCTACCTGCCAATCTATTTTTTGCAAGGAATCCTTTCATCATTTGAAAAGCGTGTTGGTTCAGCATTGTTACTTTCTTTTTCTTGAAAAAAAGAAAGGCAAGCGGAATGGGAGCTTGCGTACAAAGAATCCCGATAGCTATCGGGATCAAGGCAAACCCGATGCCTCCGGCCTCCCGATAGCAATCGGGATTGCCTGGCCTGCGCCTCCCCCTGTGTGATTTGTTATTATACCGTTTTGCTCACTTCATGTTTAGCATTCAAGGACAACTTTTTATCTAGAATAGCTTCTCAAAATCAACAAAAAAGGGCACCGAATTATTTCGGTGCCCTTTTCATTACTACACTTTCGTAAGGCTTATTTGCCTGCTGGTTTTTCGGCCGTAGTGCCGGGGTTCAGCAGTTGGAAAAACTGATCGAGTTCGGGCAGTACCACAATGCGGGTACGGCGGTTGGCGGCTTTTCCACTGGCGCTGCTGTTGCTCATTACCGGTACATATTCTGCACGGCCACCGGCGGTCATCCGCTTGGGGTCGATGCCGAATTTGGTTTGCAAAGTGCGTACCACTGAAGTAGCCCGCAGCACACTCAGGTCCCAGTTATCGCGGAGGGCACCACCTTTAATGGGCACATTATCGGTATGGCCTTCTACCATAAACTCAATGTTGGGTTGGTTCTTGAGCACAGTGGCTACTTTCTCCAACACATTCATGGCCTTGGGGTTTACATCGTAGCTACCGGTGGTAAACAACAGCTTGTCGCTGATGTTGATGTACACTACACCCTTGTCCACTTCAATATTGATGTCGTCGTCAGCAATGGGGCCGAGTGATCCTTTCAGGTTCATCACCAGCGCCATGTTCAGGCTATCCTTTCGGGCCATGGCACCTTGCAGGTCTTTGATGTAAATATCCCGCTCGGCCAGTTTGGCCAGGCTTTGCTGTACACTTTCGGCCTGCTTACTGCTCAGCACACTCAGGTCTTCGAGGCGGCCCAGTACCTGCGTATTTGTACTTTGCAGGTTAGAAGCCTGGTCCTTATACGTTTTGAGTTGTTCTTTCAAATTGGCATTGTTGTTCTCAGATGTTTGCAAAAAATTGCTGGCTTTTACCAGGTCTTTTTCGCAACTCTTCAGGTCTTCCTGCAGTTGTGTGTACTTATTATTCAGTACGGTGTAATCATCTTGTGCCTGCTTAAATTTTTTACTGCTGACACAGCTGCTGAGCAATACCACGAGGCCTGCTACCGGCATCATCAATTTCTTCATATCAATTTTTTACGGTTATAAAAAGTTGGTGTGTGAGCAACGAAATGTGGAGTGGTAAAGGAATGCTATAATCCACTGACGGCGGGCAAATTCCTGTTAATATTCATGCTGTCAAATGTAAAAATTACCTGCTATGTGGCAGCTGTATTTGGTCATACAAAACAAGCGGTAGTTGCAAAGAATTTTTAAAAATGATGCTGCGGAAAATAGAGGCAAAACGGATTGGCCTGTTTGGACTTATTCATTTGAAATAAGAAAGAACAATGCTCCTTCAGGCTATTTATTTTCACCTGTCATCCACGGATTGTTTTTGAAAAACAACCCTACAGCATGCAGCTCTTCCACAGTACCGGATGCAATGCCGGCGGCAGGTCTTACATTCGCAGTGCTGCCTGATTTTCTTTTACAAGGAAACTAGAACCATGACTGAACCATTGCGCCAGTTGGCCACCCAACTGCAAGGCGAATTATATACCGATCAGGCCATGCGGGTGCTGTATGCCACCGATGCATCGGCCTACCGCGAAATGCCTCTGGCCGTCGCCATCCCCAAACACAACCAAGACCTGCAAACACTCATTCGTTTTGCCAACGAGCACAAAACGTCGCTCATCCCCCGCACGGCCGGCACCAGCCTGGCGGGTCAGGTGGTGGGCAATGGCATTGTGGTAGATGTGAGCAAGCATTTTACCCAAATACTGGAACTGAACAAAGACGAACATTGGGTACGGGTGCAGCCTGGCGTCATCCGCGATGAGCTCAATATGTTTTTAAAACCCCACGGCCTTTTTTTTGGCCCCGAAACCAGCACCGCCAACCGGGCCATGATTGGTGGCATGGTGGGCAACAACAGCTGCGGTAGCAACAGCGTGGTGTACAAAAGCACCCGGGAGCATTTGCTGGAAGTAAAAGGCTTTTTAAGCGATGGCAGCGAAGTGGTTTTTAAAGCCCTGAGCCTCGATGATTTTCATGCCAAATGTGAACTGCCTACCCTCGAAGGCAAAGTGTACCAACAGGTACGCAGCATGCTGAGTGTGGAAGCACATCAGGAAGAAATACGCAGCCAGTTTCCGAAAAAAACGGTGGAACGCCGCAACACCGGCTATGCCATCGATCTGCTGGTAGACATGGCGCCTTTTACCGCCGGCGGACCCGATTTTAATTTCTGCAGCCTCATTGCGGGCAGCGAGGGTACGCTGTGTTTCATTACCGAAATTGTACTGCATGTAAACGACCTGCCACCCAAAGAAGGCGGACTGATGTGCATTCATTTCAACTCGGTAGACGAAAGCCTGCGGGCCAACCTGATTGCGCTGAAATACCAGCCCAGCGCCAGCGAACTGATTGACCACTACATACTCGAATGCACCAAAGACAATATTGAGCAGCGCAAAAACCGCTTTTTTGTACAGGGCGACCCCGGCGCCATATTGGTAGTAGAAATATTGCGCAATAACCGCGAAGACATTGCCCCCGTTTTTGCCGCCATGGAAGCGGAAATGCGGGCTGCAGGACTGGGCTATCATTTCCCCGTGTTGTATGGCGATGATTGCAAAAAAATATGGGCCCTGCGCAAAGCCGGTCTTGGTTTGCTGGGCAACCTGCCCGGCGATGAAAAAGCCGTGGCCGTAATTGAAGACACAAGTGTGGATGTAAACGACCTGCCCGAATTCATCCGCGACTTCAACGTGATTTTGAAAAAGCACGGCTTGTACAGTGTGCACTATGCCCATGCCGGTAGTGGCGAAATTCACCTGCGCCCCATCATCAATCTCAAAACCGCTGAGGGCAACAAACTCTTCCGCATCATAGCCGAAGAAATAGCTACGCTGGTAAAACAATACAAGGGCTCATTGAGTGGCGAGCATGGCGATGGCCGACTGCGGGGCGAATTCATACCACAAATGATTGGTGCCAAAAACTATGCACTGCTGCGCCAGCTCAAATACACCTGGGATCCGCACAACATTTTCAACCCCAACAAAATTGTAGATACCCCCAGCATGAACAGCATGCTGCGTTATGAGCCGGGGCAGCAAACGCCAACGTTCAATACCATTTTCCGTTACCACAATCAGGATGTACTGCAGCATGCCGAGCAGTGCAATGGCAGTGGCGATTGCCGCAAAACACACCTGAGCGGCGGCACCATGTGTCCCTCGTTTATGGCTACGAGAAATGAAAAAGATACGACCCGTGCAAGAGCCAATATTCTGCGGGAATTTTTGACGCACAGCAACAAGGTCAACCGCTTCGACCACAAGGAAATAAAAGAAGTGATGGACCTGTGCCTGAGCTGTAAGGGTTGCAAAGGCGAATGCCCCAGCAACGTAGACGTAGCCAAGTTGAAAGCTGAATTTTTACAGCACTACTACGATGCCAACGGTGTGCCACTGCGCAGTCGTATGATTGCCAACTTTACCCGCATGGCTAAGCTGGGTGCCATTTGGCCCAGTGCTTACAATGTTGTGATGACCGCTCCGGGCATTAGTACACTGGTGAAAAAATTTAGTGGCTTTGCTACAGAAAGAAGCATGCCCACTTTGCAGCAGCAGACATTGAGAGCATGGTATGAAAGACGGAAAGACAGGAAGACGGAAAGACGGGAGTCGGGAGTCGGGAGTCGGGAGAAGATTGAAGCCCTGCAAACTGCCAACCGCCAACTGCCAACTGTTTATTTGTTTTGCGATGAATTCACCAACTACAACGACACGCACATTGGCATCAAAGCCATTGAGCTGTTGGAAAAGCTGGGTTATGAAGTCATCATTCCGCAACACATAGAAAGCGGCAGAACCTGGCTGAGTAAGGGTTTGCTGCGACAAGCCAAAGTGATTGCCAATACGAACATCGAAATGTTGTCGCCGCTGGTTACTGCCGACACGCCTCTCATTGGCATTGAGCCATCAGCCATCCTTGCCTTCCGCGATGAGTATCCCGATTTGGCGACTGATGAAAACCTGGCAGCTTCAAAAGAGCTGGCCAAACATGCCTTGCTGATAGATGAATTTTTAGCACAAGAAATCGACAAAGGAAATATCACAGCAGCGCAGTTTACACAAGCACCCCGCAGCATCAAACTGCATGGCCATTGCCAGCAAAAAGCCGTGGCTTCGGTAGCACCTACCGTAAAAGTTTTGTCGCTGCCGGCCAACTATACCGTGCAAACCATACCCAGCGGTTGCTGTGGCATGGCGGGTAGTTTTGGCTACGAAAAAGAACACTACGAACTGAGCATGAAGATTGGTGAACTCGTCTTGTTTCCTGCGGTGCGGTCGGCCGCGGAAGAAGTGATTATAGCCGCACCCGGCACCAGCTGCCGCCATCAGGTAAAAGATGGCACGGGCCGCAAAGCCCTGCATCCCATAGAAGTGCTGTGGGAAGCCTTCCAATAATTGTTAGACAAATGGATGAATCCATGTTCAGTGATTTAGACAATATGCATAGCCCACGGTTTCAACCGTGGGCTATTTGTATCATGCTATACCATTGGTTGAACAAAGTCCTTTGCTATTCCAACAAACAGAAATTTGCCTAACCCTTATCTTCAATTATTATTACGATAAATTGTAATAGAACCCCTATGACCGTTAAACAACGTTTACTCAAAAGCTTGTACCCTGTACTCATGTTCATGCACAAGCTTACCGGCAATAAAGCAGCGGCTGCAGCGCCTGCTCAAAAACAAACGGCTGCCGTATCGTTTTACTCATTGCAAGCCATCCGAAACAATCTGGAACCATTGCCATTTCAAACATTGCAAGGCAAGCATGTATTGCTGGTGAACACTGCTTCCGAATGTGGCTACACCGCACAGTACAACGGGCTGGAAGCATTGCAACAGCAATACCCGGAAAAGCTGGTGGTGTTGGGTTTTCCGGCTAATGATTTTGGCGGTCAAGAGCCAGCCGATGATGCACAGATTGCTCAATTTTGTCAGGTGAATTTTGGGGTGAGCTTTCCGCTGATGCAAAAAGCACCCGTAACAGGTGGCAGCATGCAACCCGTGTACAAGTGGCTCACACAACCCGAACAAAATGGCTGGAACAAACAAATACCTACCTGGAATTTTTGCAAATACCTGGTGAGCCCCGAAGGGCAACTCATTCAATTTTTTCCGGCTGGTGTAGATCCATTAGATGCTGCCATTACAAAACATTTATCTTAGAGACTGTTTAATTTTCATTACTGGAAATACCCATCGGGTAATTTTTGAGCGAAACAAGGCGGATTTTGCAGTCGTAGCTGGAGGCCTACGGCGAAAAATCCAACGCAGTTGCAGCCAAAAAGACCCATGGGGATAGCAGTGGATGGATTTTAAACAGTCTCTTAAGGCATACAGATTGTATCACCCTTTATTGTAATAGCATGTTTACCAAAGCCGATGCCGAAGCGTATTTCACTGGTGAAAAAATAGAAAGCCTTGTTTTTGTGTTGCTCGGCATCACTGCTATAGTAGTGGCTGTAGTCTTTTGGTTTTGGCTGAAAACGCCGTTGCATAAAGGCGCAGCCGTACCTCTTATCGTTGTTGGCTTATTGCAATTGACGGTTGGCTACACCGTATACTCCCGCAGCGATGCGCAACGCAAAGACATCGTATACAAAATGGATCTTAATCCCGATGCCATTGCCACACAGGAAATTCCCCGCATGGAAAAAGTGATGCGCAATTTTGTGGTCTATCGCTGGACGGAAATTGTATTGCTGGTGGTAGCATTGGTTGGTATTTTTTTACTCAAAAACCAACCCGATAAATTGATGCTCTATGGCATAGCATTAGGCTTGGCGGTTCAAGCAGCTATTTCACTAGCAGCAGATTATACAGCAGAAAAAAGAGGTGCCATCTACCTGAATGGATTGAAAGATTTTGTACAACAAACCAAACGCATGCCCTAGCAAATGCGGGGCAGCTGCTCACCCGGCAGCATGTTCACCACTCTGCGGCCACCAATGCTGCTTTGCATAATTACCTGACCTGCGTGTTCGGCTACTACCTTGCCTACAATAGCTGCCTGCGGCCAGCCGTTTGATTGCATGCTGCGCAAAATGTTTGCTGCCGCATCAGCTTTTGCCAATAGCACAAATACGCCTTCGTTGGCTACATACAATGGGTCTAGTCCGAGCATTTCGCAGGCACCCGATACCTGCTCATCCACCGGAATATTTTTTTGCAACAGCTCAATGCCATGCGAGCCGTCTTTGGCTATTTCGTTGAGCACACTGGCCAAACCGCCACGGGTAGCGTCCCGCAAAAAATGAAGGGCATCGCCGTACTCATCCAGCAGTTGCAGCACGGTGTGATGCAGAGCACAGGTATCGCTGGTGATGCTCGTTTCAAACTCGAGACCTCTACGCAAACTCATGATGGCAATGCCATGCGCCGCTATGGGTGCATTGATGAGCACCACATCTCCGGGCTGAATGGATGACCAACCAAGCGCCGCTTTTGCATGCACCTGTCCTATGCCTGATGTATTGATAAAAATTTGATCGCCTTTACCCCGCTCTACCACTTTGGTATCGCCGGTTACCACCTGTACGCCTGCTGCATCGCAGGCCGTTTTAATACTGCTGAGTATTTGCCAGAAAGTGGTCATGGGCAGGCCTTCTTCCAAAATGAACGACAGCGATAAATACTTTGCTTTGGCGCCACACATGGCCAAATCATTCACGGTGCCATTCACCGCCAAATCGCCAATATTGCCACCGGGAAAAATGATGGGCGACACCACATAGCTGTCGGTACTAAAAGCCAGTTTGCCGGGCAGCTCAAACACTGCTCCATCATGGCGTTCATTCAGCTTGTCGTTTTTGAGTACATCAAACACGCCACTGTTCAGCAACCGCTGCGATAGAATACCACCACTGCCATGCCCGAGGTTGATGGCATCAAAATCGAATGTTGGCATGGGGCATTGGAGTTGAAAAGTATCACTCATCACGAACAGGTATTTGTGTGTTACACTACAGCAATATTGCTGAAATGATAATAAGCAGCACAGGCACCTTCGCTACTCACCATGGGTGCACCCAATGGATTGAGCGGTGTGCATTGCTTGCTAAACTGCGGGCACTCAAAAGGTTTCTTTTTACCCCGCAATATTTCGCCGGCAATACAACCATTGTCTTTCATGGATTGCAAATCCGGAATTTGAAATTTTACATTGGCATCAAACCGGCTGTAGTCGGCTTTCAATTCATACCCACTTTTCGGAATGGTAGCAATGCCCCGCCATTCGCGGTCGCTTACTTCAAACACTTCGGCAATGGTTTGCTGCGCCGCCGGATTTCCTTCTTCACTCACCACCCGGCTGTATTGATTTTCGAGTTTGTATTCGCCGTTTTCCAATTGCAACAGCAACATGTAAATGCCCTGCAACAAATCCACCGGTTCAAAGCCCGTTACCACTATCGGCAGTTTGTATTTTTCTACAATGGGCACATACTCTTGCATACCCATAATAGTGCACACATGGCCTGCGGCCAAAAAGCCCTGTACTACATTACCCGGATCATTTACAATGGCTTCGATAGCCGGTGGCACCAATACATGTGACGTTAAGATGCTGTAATTCTTAATGCCTGCCTTTTGTGCATGAATCACACTCAACGCATTGGCCGGTGCCGTGGTTTCAAAGCCTACTGCAAAAAACACCACTTCCTTATCCGGATTGTCTTTGGCAATGTTTACCGCTTCCAGTGGCGAGTACAAAATACGTACATCGGCACCGCCGGCTTTTGCTTCCAGCAAACTTTTTTTAGTGCCGGGCACCCGCAGCATATCGCCATAAGAGCACAATATCACGCCTGCTTCATCGGCCAGATACACAGCTTTATCAATGAGGCTTTGCGGCGTAACGCACACCGGGCAGCCCGGCCCGTGCACCATGTGCACTTTATCGGGCAACATGTTCAAAATGCCGTTTTTCACCAGGCTATGCGTTTGCCCGCCACATACTTCCATAATGGTCCAGTCGCGGGTAACAATGGCATGTATTTCTTTCAGTAAATGATCGACCAGCTCCGGGTCGCGGTACTCCGATAAATACTTCATGATGGCAGGCGTATATACAGATGGCTGTTCTCTGCAATATGACACAAAGCCTGCGGAGCAAGTATGATAAAAATCAATCGGCCACCTGATGTAAAGCGGAAGCCCACACATCGTCGATGTTGCAATCGGCATATACCAGTTGGCCAAACGAAACATTTTCATCATTAGGCGATAGCTGCTGATGGAAATACAATTGCAGGCCATTGCCGGCATGCAGGTGCAGCATATCAATGAGCAAACTGTTTTGAAAAACGCCGCCGCTGCAAGCCACCTGTTGCACTTGCAAATGGCGGGCCATTTGACAAACAGCCTGGCTGATGCTGGCATGAAAACGAGCCGCCAGTTCGGGAGCAGTGGCCCCCACAGATTCTGCATGTATGAGCATGGCCAACAAGCGACTACCGGGTAATGTATTGTCCTCAATACTCAGGTCAAACGCAGCGGGTATGCCATGTGTTTCCACGTACTCATTTGCCATTGCTTCCAACCGCATCGCAGCATGGCCTTCGTACTGCTGCCCCGGCATTTGCAACAGCCAACAGGCCGCCGCATCAAACAACCGTCCAACCGCTGTGGTATTTATGCCTTTGTACGATTGCAGCATTTTTTGGTAGAGCGTCCATTCCGTTTCGGTAAACCATTGCTTGCACACATGCCGCATGCCGGCTGGCAATGCACTCAGCAACGACAGCCGTGGTTCACGGGCCATTTTATCGCCCAGCAAATACGGGAAGGGTTGCCAATGCGCTACTCTTTCCATGCAGTGGTTGTGGTACATGAAAAACTCACCGCCCCAACTGTTACCATCATCGCCCAGTCCTGTGCCATCCATCACCACTGCCAGCACGGGTTCAGATTGATGCAGTAAATAATTTTCGGCCAATACCGCCGCAGCATGGGCTTTGTGGTGCTGTATCAGCAACAAGGGACACTTGTGTTCAGCAGCCAACTCCAGAGCCAGCTCATGGCTGAAATACGCAGGATGTTTATCAGTAATCATCACCGAAGGCCGGTGCTGCAAGAGTTGTTGCACATGCACCAAACCCTCTCTGTACATGAGTTGTGCATCGTAGCTTTCGGTGCTGCCCATGTACTGGCTGATGTAAGTCATCCCATCTTGTGCAATGGCAAAACTGCTTTTCATCAACGCCCCGGTAGCCAGCATGGGCTCTTGGCGTTGTGGGGTATAAAATGAGCATGCCGGCGCCAGGCCACGGCTCCGGCGCAGCCATACCGGTGTTTGGCTTTGTGCAGCAATGCTGAGCACACTATCATCCTGCGGCATCACGATATTCCGGTTGTGATATAGCAACACATCAGCCACCTGCAGCAGGTGCTGCTGTGCTTGTTCATTTTGGTAAATGATAGGCGAACCACTCAGGTTGGCACTGGTAGCCACCACTGGTTTTTTGTAGGCTGTCAACAGCCATTCAAACAGCGGCGCATAGGGCAGCATTATGCCCAGCTTCTGCAAGCCCGGAGCCAATTGTTCTGTAGCTAACTCATATTGCATTTGTGCAGTTATCGGCAGCAATACAATGGGTGCAACGGGCGATGTAAGCCAGGTTCTTTGCAGTTCTGTTAAGCTGGTTTGCTGCTCCAACATCTGCAAAGATGGATACATGACTGCCAGTGGTTTGGCTGGTCGTTTTTTACGGTTACGGAGCCTGTCGATGGCCGTGGCATTGCCCGCATCGGTAAGCAATAAAAAGCCGCCAATACCTTTAATGGCCAGTATTTTTCCTGCCTGTAAAGTGGTGAGCAGTTGCTCCAATACGGCGGCCGTATCGGTGATGACGCTGCCATCCGGCATGGCCAAAGTCATTTGCACACCACAGCTGTGGCAGGAAGTAGTTTGTGCAAAAAAGCGGCGGTCGTTTACATCGTTGTATTCTGCGGCGCAGCTGTCGCACAAGGTGAAAGGCTCCATCGTAGTGAAAGCTCTTTCAAAAGGCAATTGCTGTATGATGGAATACCGCGGCCCGCAGGTAGTGCAGGTAATGAATGGATAATGCTCCCTTCGGTTACCGGCTTCATGCAACTCCCGTTTACAATCTTCACACAATGCAAAGTCGGGTGGTATCCATAAGCGGGGTGCTTTCGGGGTATCAGCCAGCACAATCGTAAATCCGTTGAACGTTTGTGGTTCGGCTTTTACCAACGTACTATTGGTAACCACCGAACGGGGCGGTGCAGCCTCCAATATTGCTTGTAAAAAATGAGCTGCTGCCTGTGCTGATGCATTTACCCAAATGTGTAATCCATCTGCATCGTTGCACACAGCACCTTGCATACTTGCAGCATTAGCCAGCTGGTATACCAGTGGCCGAAAGCCCACGCCCTGCACCAACCCACTGAGGTGCATGTGCCAGGTGTCAACTGCTTGTATTTGTGTAGACGATGCCAATAGCTTGTTTAGGCCAACAAGTTAATGGCTAATGCGGGTAAAAAAACTGATGAAAAATAGTAACTACTGGCGATTGGTTGATGTTGCAGCAGGCAGCACAGCTGTAAGTTGCGGTTGCACTACATCTTGCTTTCGCTGCGCAAAATACTGCGCTGCTTTGGGCAGCATGTTTACAATGGCAGGCACAATGATTGGTCTTGCTTTAAAGGCAATGAGGTGGCCCAGTCCCGGCAGCATGTGCACATTCAATTCGCTGGCATTGATGAGTTGTTGTTTGGCAAAGGCTGCGTTGCTGGTGTAAATGAGTTCATCATCCGCCCCCTGAAAATAAGTGACTGGCACGGTGATGTTTTTCCAATAGGGCAGCATGGCTTCCAGCTGTTGGCGGTGCGTTAGCTTTTCTACATTGGCTGAATGGATCATGCGGGGTTGTGCCCACGAAAAGAAAGTTGATTCGAGTACATAACTCACGTCGTAGGTTTTTTCCTGCCCCGGGGCCAGTGAGGGGGCCAAGAGTACAAGGCCATCTACCAGTTGCGGATAATCCATGGCCATGCGGGCTGCAATGCTTGTGCCATACGAAGCGGCCACCAACAGCACCGGCCTCGATTGCTTGTGCAGTTGATACAAAATGGGGGCAATCATGGCTGCCTGTTTGGCAATGGAAGGCTCGGGCTCACCAAAGCCAGAGTAGCCATAACCCGGGCGGTCTACGGCAAACAGGTTGGCAGCTTTGCGCAGGTTGGTATCGCTCAGATAATCGCGGAAATAACTGCTGCTACTCGGGGCACCATGTATGAATAATATCACAGGTTTGCTGGCATCATCTTCGGTATAGATGTACCGCATCTGTCTTTGCTGGGTGTTGTAATAGCCGATGTAAATGGGCTGTTGGCGGTTGGCAAAAAACTGTTGCGTTTCCGCATCGCTTTGCCTGAACTGCACGTACTGATCGGCAATGAGGCCACCGATAATGGCCAACAGATACAATGCCAGCAGGGTGCGGCCGAGCCGGCGGAGTGTGCGTTGTAATTGTGGGCGAAAATGTTGCATAGAAAGTGGGAACCAAACATCTCTAGTTACGAAGTGGTTGAACAAACGGTTGTAAAAATGCCATAAGATTTTAAGAACCGCTGTAGTTCAAATCTCCTCCACACATCATTTCACAAAACAATAAAGCCGGTACATGACCGGCTTTATTGTTTATGCTTGTATTTGGTATTAAGCACCGAGGGCTTTTTCGTAGCGTTCTGCTACTACATCCCAGTTTACCACATTCCAGAAAGCATCAATAAAGTCGGGGCGACGGTTTTGATACTTCAGGTAGTAAGCATGCTCCCACACATCGAGGCCGAGGATAGGCGTACCTTTTACTTCGGCTACATCCATCAGCGGGTTGTCTTGGTTAGGCGTGCTGCTGATGACCAGTTTGCCGTCTTTCACAATCAACCAGGCCCAGCCACTACCAAAGCGACCGATACCAGCTTTTTTAAATTCTTCTTTCAGTTTGTCGTAGCCACCCAGGTCGGCTTCTATGGCGGCAGCCAGCTTACCAGTGGGTGCTGCGCCGTTGTTTACTTTCAGTTGTGCCCAAAAGAAAGCGTGGTTCCAGTGGCCACCACCGTTGTTGCGAACGGGACCACCGATAGCGCCAGCGTTGGCTACCAGTTCCTCGAGGCTCTTGCCTTCGTTGGGGGTACCGGCAATGGCATTGTTCAGGTTGGTTACATAGGCCTGATGGTGTTTGCCATGATGTATTTCCATGGTTTGCTGATCGAAGTAAGGTTCCAGCGCATTGCTGGCGTAAGGCAGCGGATCTAATGTAAAAGCCATGCTATTGAGTTTTTAATTGTTTGAAAATAAATAACTGAAGAGCTAACAAAGGTAAACAAGCATTGTTGGCCAAGGATGCGATTTCAGGAAATGATAACAGCTATTGCAAGGGCAAATCGAACACCACCGGCGTGTAGCCCCGAATTTGAAAATGGCTGCGGTACGGAAACGGCTGCGGAAACGGATACCGCTTACTAAAAACGGCAATGGTGCCAAATTGCTTTTTTGTAGAAGGCTCTGTGTAAAAAGGCGGATCGAAAATGCGGATGCTGCCAAAGGCATTGGGTGGTAATATCATTATACTGGCATCTCCATACACCCCATCGAAATACAAGCGGTACAACTGATCTTTCCAAACCAGCATCAATTCATTTTGCAAAAGCTGAAGGTCGGATGATGATTGATTATATATCCGCACATTTTCTACTGAACCCCAATAATTGATGTCGAAACCCTTCAGGCGTTGCTGCAGCAAGTCGTACACAGTACTCGCCGCAGTAGCAACACTGTCTTCCAAACAATCGTACACATGGCTGGCCCCTTCTTTTAAAGCGGCCGGAATGTACAAGCTGTCGAACTGTTTAGCAAGTGGCAAACCTGCTACTTTTTCAGCTTTCAGCTTAGCCCCGTAATTGCCCTGAAAGCAACTGAAATCGCTTTTGAAAAAAGTTTCCTTGTACAACCGCTGCGGCTTGTAGGAAGAATCGTTGCGTGTGTTCACTGCTAATTGTTTTACCCCGTAGGCCGCTGGCGTAAAACTGGAATCGAGCCAGGCATCCACCCGCATCATCACAGGGGTTCCATCTCCATCGTTTGGCTGCTGAAAACTAAGTGTTACATCTCCGGTAATTAATATATCCTCCATTACAAAACGCCGATTGGGTGTAGCTTTAAACGGAAGGCGCTGAATGCCTCCCAGGTGCGAAAAAACAGCCTGTAAATGGGTAGGCTTTTGCGGATAGATATAATCGCAATAGAACTTTAAAAACCTGGGCTGAACAGCAAAGGCCATATTGTACAGGCCAACAGGCATACTATCTGGCAGCACTACAGCTGCGGTAGCCTTGCCTTTCACCAACGGCCAGCGCATTTGCCAAAACTTTTCGGGCTCACCTTCTTTCATCAGCGTTACGGCCAAAGTAGCGGGAGGTAGTTGCCGGTCGCCCACAGCATACTCAGCATTAATTTCGAGAGTATCGCCAGCTTCCAGATAATCACTGTTGATGATGACTCTAAAAGCTGATTGCTGTGCTAATGCCCTATTTCCTGCACTTGCCAGCAAAACCAATAGCATACATATTTTCAGTTGTTTCATTTGGCGGTTCTTTTTCGCTGAAAAAATGTTTTCATGAGTTCGGCACCGGCGGTGGCCAGCAGGCCACTTTCCACCACCGTTTTGGGGTGAAAGGGCGACTGATGTCCATAAAATTTCCGGTAGCCATGCTTCTCATCGGAAGCACCATATACTATGCGGCCAATTTTGCTCCAGTACAAAGCGCCTGCACACATGTGGCAGGGTTCCAGTGTTACATACAAGGTTGCATCGGGCAGGTACTTGGCACCCAAATGATTGAAGGCTGCTGTAAGCGCAATGATTTCGGCATGAGCCGTTACATCGTGCAGCAGCTCGGTTTGGTTGTGGCCGCGGCCAATGATTTTATTGTCTTGCACCACTAACGCCCCCACCGGAATTTCATCCTTGTCGAAAGCAATCTGTGCCTCTTGCAGCGCCCTGCGCATAAAATATTCGTCGTCGAAAAGTGGTTCCACCAGCACAAAATACGAAGCCTTTGAAGAATGGGACACGGATAATGGGACGCGGATGTGCAGGATGAGTTTGGATGTGCACGGATTTTACCACCAACCATCATCTATCAACCACCAAGTTTTGTATTGGCCACAGTTTCACGGATTATTTTCCAGTAATGCTTCCTGAAAACTTAGTGCTCCTTTGTGACACTCTTGTGCCTTTGTGGTTAAAAAATCTCCATGTTCCTCTGTGCCTACCTCCCTTACCTCTGTGGTTCAAAAATTCTCAAGCCTCTTTCATTTCCCCCTAATGACCGACTTTTGCCCCACATGAGTTTCAAAGGCAAAATCATCAACGATCCGATTTACGGTTTCATCAGCATCGACGATCCGGTGGTGTTTCGGGTAGTCAGTCATCCTTATTACCAGCGGCTGCGGCGTATTTACCAAATGGCTTTTGCCCACCTGGTGTACCCCGGTGCCGTGCACACCCGCATGGCCCACAGCCTGGGTGCCTACCACCTCATGTGTCAGGCGCTGGGCGAACTGCAACGCAAGGGCATTGACATTACCCCCGAAGAAGCCACCGCCGCCAAAGTAGCCATATTGCTGCACGATGTTGGCCACGGGCCGTTTAGCCATGCCCTCGAAGGCACACTGGTACAGGGCGTACACCACGAAACCATGAGCCGCCTCATCATGGAGCACCTCAATGCCGAGCTGAATGGTGCGCTGGAAATTGCGTTGGCCATTTTCAACAATACTTACCACAAACCTTTTTTGCACCAACTGGTAAGCGGGCAGCTGGATGTTGACCGCATGGACTACCTCAACCGCGACAGCTTTTTTACCGGCGTAAGCGAAGGGGTAATTGGCTACGACCGCATCATCAAAATGCTGACCGTGCACAACGGCCAATTGATGGTGGAAGAGAAAGCCGTGTACAGCATCGAAAAATTTTTGGTGGCCCGCCGCCTCATGTACTGGCAGGTGTACCTGCACAAAACCGTACTGGCGGCCGAGCAAATGTTGGTACGTATTGTTCGCCGTGCCCGTGAAATTGGCGCCGGCTGCCACCCCAACCTGCACTATGTGCTGCACAACCGCCCCGATACCGAAGACGCTGCTGAACTGCTGCGCCGCTTTACCATGCTCGACGATGTGGATGTGATGATGGCCATTAAAGAGTGGCAGCAACACCCCGACCGGGTGCTGGCTACCATGTGTACCTGCCTGCTCAACCGCAACCTGTTTAAAATCAAACTGCAATCGGAGCCCATTGCGCCACAAGTTATCGAGCAGAAAAAAGCTGCTATCCGACAGGCGCATCCCGATGTAACGGAGGAGGAACTTGGCTACCTGGTGTTTACCGGCGAAGCCCGCAACACCACCTACAAAACCGATGATGAACGCATCAACATCCTGTTTAAGGATGGCCATGTGCGGGATATTTCGCAGGTCGACAATGCCTTGATACAGCAGAGCCTCGCCGCCACGGTGGGCAAACAGTATATTTGCTACCTCAGCGTGTAAGGCCGTGGAATCGTCCATCCTTCATCGCTACAACACTACTTTAGATTTATGACGTTTTCAGCAGCAACAATTGCCCAGCTGGCCGGTGGCCGTGTTGAAGGCAACGCACAGGCAGCCGTAAGTGGCTTTGGCAAAATTGAAGAAGCCCAGGCCGGACAGTTAGCTTTTTTAGCCAACCCGAAATACGAAGAATACCTCTATACCACGCAGGCATCTGTTGTCATCGTGAATGAATCGCTGGAGCTGAAGCAGGCTGTGCAGGCTACCCTCATACGGGTGCCCGATGCGTACAGTGCTTTTGCTGCGCTGCTGAGCCAGTACGAAGCCATGCAACGCCAAATGCTGAGTGGCCGCGAAGAACCTTCTTTTGTACATGATACCGCCACGATGGGTAACGACGTGTACATTGGTGCATTTGCCTACATCGGCAAGAATGTTCGCATTGGCAACAACGTAAAAATTTACCCGCAGGTATTTATTGGCGATGATGTAACCATTGGCGACAACACCGTGCTGAACCCCGGCGTAAAAGTGTATCACCGCTGTGTGCTGGGTAAAAACGTAATTGTGCATGCCGGCACCGTCATTGGCAGTGATGGTTTTGGCTTTGCGCCACAGGCCGATGGCACGTTTAAAAAAGTGCCCCAAATGGGTAATGTGGTGTTGGAAGATGATGTGGAAGTGGGCAGCAACAGCACCATCGACCGGGCTACCATTGGCAGCACCATGGTGCATGCCGGTGCTAAAATTGACAACCTCGTACAGATAGCTCACAACGTAGAAATTGGCAGCCATACCGTGATAGCGGCGCAAACCGGCATTAGCGGTAGTACCAAAGTGGGCAAGGGCGTAATGATTGGCGGACAGGTAGGCATTGTGGGCCACATCAAAATTGGTGATGGTGCCAAAATCAATGCACAAAGCGGGGTCAGCAAATCGCTGGACAATGGTAAGGCTGTGACCGGCTCGCCTGCTTACGATTATACTTCTGCCCTGCGCAGCCAGGCTGTGAGCCGTCGCCTGCCCGAACTGGAAAAGAAAGTGAAAGAACTGGAAGCCGCTATTGCTGCATTGAAAGCAGGCGGATAGTTTTTACTCTTTCTTTTACATCAAGAAATTAAAGCAAAATGAAATACATCACTCATTCACACAGAAATGGGCAAATAATTTTTCAAGACCCAAGCTATAAAGACATTTGGGACAATATACATGATGTAATAACCAGCATAACAGATGAAGATTTAATAATACAGCATAACAAATATGTTGGCAAAATGAGTTTGTCTCATGCTATAAATCACTTACTAAAAGAACGGTTTATTTCTGAAGGCTGGATTCCAGAGTCTCCAATTTTCCAAAATGATAATTATCAAGGTGATAAATGGAGACTTGACTTTGCAAAAGCACCAGTATCAATTGAAGTAGGATTTAATCATGGTGAAGCAATTTCATGGAATTTGCTTAAGCCTGTAATGGCAAGTGAGCTAAACCATATTAGTAAAGCAATTCAAACTGAACTTGCTGTAGTAATTACTGCAACAAGTGAGCTAAAGCAAGCAGGAGCATTCGATAGTGCCGTTGGCGAATTTGAAAAATATCTTGATTACCTTCTACCAATGCAAAATCAGCTTACAACTCCAATGGTATTGATTGGACTGCTTCCACCTGAAGGCTTTATCATTGAGAAGATAAAAGACCCAATTACTAAAAGACATTCGGGTGTTGTCAAACGAATTCAATAGTGTAACTCAAATCTATTTTAATCGATTAAAGATTCAATTTGATTCTTTAATCGAACGTTTGCTACTTCTTGAACTTTTTCGTTAAGAGCAATTCCAATTTTTTCAATAACACCAACAACTAAAGCATTACCCATAAAGAATGCTCTTTTTGAATTTGATATGCCATCCAATTTAGTATGATTATCAGGAAACATATTTAGTCTTTCTAGCTCAATAGGTGAAAGTCTTCTAAACCCTTTAATAGTTTTAATAACGTGTTTGAATCTAGAGGGAGATGCTCCACCTTCGCCCGTTATTATAGTTCTTGAAGGTCTGTCTAACGGATCAGGAAAAACCATTCCTCCTTCACTATACTTATATTCATGACCGTCAGCATTAATACGTACCTGATTTTTAGGTCCTTTAAGAATACGCCATTTTTGCAAATCACATTCGTCAATATAAAACTCGTCAGTTACTTCACCATTAAGAATTATATCTCCTAGAACCGTTGAATTGCCATTAAATACAGGAGAAGATTTTAATGTCGTTACAACTCCATTTATAAAAAGTCCAGAGTTTTCAAAAATTGATTCCCCACCATCAATATTGAATTTAGACGATATGTCCACAATATCTACTTTTAGTTCAAATTCTTTTGGGAATAACGTTTGAACCGAAGTAATAGGAAATGCTGTAGCAAGCGTACCATCATATAGTATCCAATCCAGTGGGCGTTGTTTTTTAATGGAATTGTAAATTGAAGTTGACTTCAAATACGCTAAAATGAAAATCCTTCTTCTTCTTTGTGGCATTCCATAATCCGCTGCGTTTATTATCCTCCACTCAACTGCATACCCCAAGTCACCTAAGCTCTTTAATATTATTGCGAAATCTCTGCCACGTTGATTTGATGGTGAATTAATGAGTCTATCAACATTTTCAAGGAATACATATTTTGGCTTATTAAGTTTCTCACTCAGAATTTTATGTATTGACCACCAAAGAACTCCTTTTTTTCCGATCAAACCTTTTGAGTTTTTGAGAGTAGTTGCAACAGAATAATCTTGACATGGAAAGCCACCAACAAGTAAGTCATGATCTGGAATCTCACTTACATCAACAGTCGATATATCCTTATTACAATGTCCCTCTTTTCCAAATCGATGTTCATAAACATAAGATGCATGTTGGGCTTTTGTAGATGGCTCCCATTGATTGCTCCAAATGACTTCATAGGTTTGCTTTAAATTTTTTGTATATCCAGAGCAAGCTGATTTATTTCTCCAACCTTCTAGACCTAATCTAAATCCACCAACTCCCGCAAAAAGCTCAACAACTCTAATTTTTTTTCCCATCGTAATTAGATTTTAAATATTCAACTTTATCCTCTGCTACTCTGAAAGTATCAATATCAATATCCTCTGATAAAATTTTAAAAGCTAGTTGGTCACTAATCAGCTCTTTTATCAATTCTTTCTCATTTATTTTAAAAAATGCAGCTAACTGCTTAATCTGTTCCTTCGTTGGGTGTCTTTCATTTCTCTCGATTTTACCTAGAAGTGATGTGTCTATTCCCGTATGCATTCCAACTTCTCTTAGTGAAAGTTTCGCTACCTCTCTTTCAGACCTGAGTTGTTCACCAACGGTTGCTATTTTTTTCTTTGAATATGCCATTTGGGACAATATTTGTCCAAACATAAAATGAAATTTGCAATACAACAAGTGTCCTTTAAACCTTTTTTCTATACCTGTTAGAAAGTATAATGAACCTGAAGCATGTAGTGTTTGCTGAATCAAAAAATCTCCATACCCACTGTGTTCCCTCCTTCGCCTCTGTGGTAAAAACTTCGTGCTCCTTGTGCCTCCTTTGCGCCTTTGTGGTTACCTCCCATCGCCGCTCCAATTTTCTCCTAAAACTGTACAGCACCATCAGTTACGGGCCATGCGTGTTATCTTTAGCCTCTTATGCAGCCCGATTTTGCACACGAAATACAATACCAGTTTAGCCGCAGTGGTGGCAAAGGTGGTCAAAACGTCAACAAGGTAGAAACGGCAGTAACCGGCTTTTGGTCGCTGGCCAACTCTGCTGTGCTCAGCGATGCCCAGCGGAAGCTGCTGCTGCAAAAACTGGCACACCGGCTCACGGCTGAGCAAGTGCTACATGTAAAAGCACAAACGCACCGCACCCAGCTATCCAACAAAGCCGAAGTGCTGCGCAAAATGCAGGAGTTGGTGGCGAAAGCATTGACGCCGAAAAAAGCAAGGATAGCCTCCAAGCCCAGCAAGGCCGCCAAAGAAAAACGCATTGCCAGCAAAAAGCAGCGCAGCGATATTAAAAAGAGTCGTGGTAAAGTGAACATCACCGATTAACACACCTGACGTATGAAACAACTTGCTTCACTCTTTTTGATAATAATAGTTGTAGCCCTGGGTTGCCGAAAAAAATCGGACACTGCGGCTACTGATGTTCCGGTAACCATCAGCATACAACATGCAGCCGGTGCAGCACCATTGCAATTGGGCACACAGGTGACCATTGCCTCTGGCGATCCGGTTACCATCAATGTGTTCAAATATTATCTCTCCAACTTTTCGGTGGTGTACGATAATAATGAAGAGCAAAAAATACCGGACAGTTATTTTTTGGTAGATGAAGCCAATGCTACATCCAAGTCATTCAGCATACCCTTAAAAGCCGGTCAGGTAAAAACCCTACGCTTTTGGATTGGTGTAGACAGTGCCCGCAATGTAAGCGGCGTACAAACCGGTGCCCTCGATCCTGCCAATGGTATGTTTTGGACCTGGAACAGCGGCTACATTTTTGCCAAGCTCGAAGGCCGTTCGTTTGTGAGCACGGCGCCGCTGCAAGCGGTTACTTACCACATTGGTGGTTTCCGTACCGGGCAAAATGCATTGCGGCAGGTGAGCATTCCTTTCAGCACTTCATTACCCATTACTGCTGGCAGTCGCTTCAATATTATTTTGCAGGCCGATGCACTAAAATGGTTTACCGATGCCGCAAATATTTCTATTGCTACAGAAAGTACTACCATGGAGCCGGGTGCGTTGGCGTTGAAAATAGCCAACAACTACGCCAACATGTTTTCACTCAAAGAAGTACAGTATTGATTCGATGCGAGGTTTTCTTTCCATATTAAGCCTTGGTGTACTGCTGCTGTTGAGTTGCAATAAAAATGATTCGACAACGGTGAAGCCTGTAACGCCTGTCAGCTTTACGCAACCGGCTGGCTGGCCCAATGCCGTGTACAATTTTGCGGAGAATCCATTGACAGAAGAAGGCATTGCGCTGGGTAAAAAATTGTTTTACGATGGCCGCCTCAGCAAAGACGGACAATTTCCCTGCGCCAGTTGCCATCAGCAAGATGCAGCTTTTGGCACTTTTGCCCACGACCTCAGCCACGGCTTCAACAATAGCCATACGCTACGCAATGCACCACCCTTGCAAAACCTAGCCTGGTACAGCGAGTTTCATCATGATGGTGGCATTACCCACCTCGATTTGCAACCGCTGGCACCCATAACCAACCCGGTAGAAATGGCTGAAACCATCGACAATGTGCTGAACAAACTGCGGGCCGATGCTACGTATAGAATGATGTTTACAGCAGCCTTCGGTAGTGAAGAGATCAACACCAAACGCATGACGCAGGCCCTCAGCCAGTTTATGCTTACCATGGTAAGTGCCGATAGCAAATACGATAAAGTAATGCGGGGTGAATCGACGTTCAATCTCCCCGAAAGTTTGGGCTACGACATTTTTAAACAGAAATGTGCCAGCTGCCACAAAGAGCCTTTGTTTACCGACCTCAGCTACCGCAACACCGGCATACCGATGGATGCAGTGCTGCAAGACAAAGGCCGGATGCGCATTACCCAAAACCCGGCCGATAGCCTCAAGTTTCGGGTGCCTTCGTTGCGCAACATTATGGTGAGCAGTTACTACGGGCACGATGGCCGCTTTTTTGATGTGTACCAAGTGCTGGAGCACTACAACAGCGGCGTTATCAACGGGCCCACCACCGACCCGCTGGTGAAAAATAAAATACCCCTTTCCAATTTTGAAAAGGGGCAGTTGGTGGCTTTTTTTACAGCACTAACGGACTCTGCATTTCTGAAAAACAAAAAACTGGCACAGCCCTAAAATATCAATTGCCGGTGCCGGGTTTTCTCGCTTCCAGCTCAGCCAGTTTCTTCCTTTCTTCTTCAATGAGTTTGCTGGTTGCTTCCTGATCTTTTTGGTTTTGCGACATGTCTTTTTGCAATTGTTCTACTTTCTTTTGCATAGTGGAGTAATCTGACTGCAGGTCTTTCAGTTTGCGTTCAGTTTTGGCTACCAGCTCTTGCTGCACCCCCAGCTGGCGTGTAAATTCCTTAGCCACCACATGCTGGTTGAGATCTGCTAACAGCATACCTGCACCGGTAGCTATTGCCACGGCTGACGGATTGATGCTACCCTTGTCTGCTTTCTTATCGGGTATTTTACCCGGCTCGCTGGTAATGCTGTACACGGTGGATTTATCTTTTTCCTGACGGCTTTTGCTTTCAACCAAAATGAATAAGTCTGCCGGTTGGCCATTGTTCACATTGGTTAATCGTACATTTCGGTACACCATAAAACCTTTGCGGCTGTCGGGCTTGTACCCAAGCGATTGCATGTACGTTTTGATGGCATCTTCCACTACAGCTGTTGCTGCATCGTAATCGGTAATGGTACAGGGATAATCGATGCCATTAAATGTAACCTGACCAATATGGGTTGGGTGAGCTGGCGTGATGGCTACAGCAGCCGGATTTTGTGCAAATACGGTGCAGGCCAGCAAAATGGCCATTACAAAAGAGAGTTGCTTTTTCATAGTTGTTGTTTTTTGCAGGTGGCCTGTAGATGCATGCATCGGGCTACTCCGTTAAAAATAAACATAAATAACGGTAGGCCACATTTTTGGCACCTGCATTGCTATACAGTTCAATAAATTGCAGCATAAAACAGACCAATTGGGTAGTGTAAAAAAGTTAGCCGGACAAACCTTGTGGTACGGAGTACCCACCATTGCTACCCGATTTTTGGGCTATCTTTTATCCATCTTTTTGTTCAGGTGGTATGGCCCTACGGTTACTGCGGATATTACACAGGTGTATGCCCTCATACCGTTTCTGAACATCTTGTTTACATACGGGTTAGAAACAGCTTACTTCCGCTTTGTACAACATACCGAAGAAAAGAAACTATTCAACACACTCAGTGTTTCCATCATCAGCAGCAGCATTGTGTTTTCCGTTTTGTTGTTGTTGTTTACCGAGCCATTAGCCCGCTTCACTTCATTGGAAGCAAAGCCCGAGTACTTCAGGTGGATGGTGTACATCCTGTTTTTTGATACTCTTTCCACTATTCCTTTTGCCCGGCTGCGGCACCAGGAGCGGCCCCGCAAGTATGCTTTTGTAAAAGTGATGAACATTGGCCTTACAGTGTTGCTCAGCTTTTACTTCCTTCGTTTTTGTCCGCTGCGCTATGCGCAAGACCCCAACGATTCTTTGCTCCTGTTTTACAATCCCTCCTTTGGTATTGGCTATTACATAGTGGCCAATGCAATAGCCAGTGCCATATCACTCTTGCTGCTGTGGGAAGAGTGGAAAGCACTGCGCATTGAGTTTGATGCCAAACTGTGGAAGCAGGTAATGCAGTATGCATATCCGTTAATCATTGTTGGCTTTGGCGGCATGATTAATGAAATGCTGAGCCGCCTGGTGTACAGCCATGTGCTCGATTTGCCATTAGAAGAAGAGAAACGACAACTGGGCATTTTTGGTGCCAGCTACAAAGTGGCGGTACTCATTACCATGTTTATTCAGGTGTTTAAAATGGCCGCCGAGCCCTTCTTTTTCAAACAAAGCACCGGCGATAACGCACCACGTACTTATGCCCGTGTAATGAAGTTTTTTGTAATTGCCTGCAGCCTCATGTGGCTGGGTATTGCGCTGGGCCTGCCGCTGATTACGCGTTTGGCTTATGGCGAAAATTTTGCAGCCTACAACGAAGGCTCTGCTATTATTCCCATATTGGCCATGGCCAGTGTGTTTCTCGGTATTTATTACAACCTCAGCATTTGGTACAAACTCACCAACCAAACCTGGGCCGGTGCGTGGATTACATTGGGTGGCGCATTGGTAACCGTATTGCTGAACGTGTGGTGGATTCCACTGTTTGGTTATACTGGCAGTGCATGGGCCACGTTTATTTGTTATGCTGCCATGATGCTGGTGAGCTACCGCATGGGGCAGCGCTATTATCCGGTACCCTATGCCTGGAAAAAATACCTTGCCTATTTGTTGATAGCCGTTGGTTTGTATGCTTTCCACAATTGGGGCATCAATCCATTTATTTCATCGCTATGGGGCAAGGGTTTAATTGCAGCGGCATTGTTTGCAGGCTATGCTCTCTTTATTGCAAAAATGGAAAAAAGAGAGCTGGTGAAACTTCCACTGGTTGGCCGCTTGGTGGCTCGTTTGTAAACAACCTTATTAGCCGCACTACTTGCAGCTCAATTTTCATTGAATAATGTTCCTTTACCAATCATCACCCTTTACGGTATGCAGGCTTTTACGTTGGGGTGATTGTAGTTGATGAGAATAACAGAAAAATCATTTACCTCGCCGGGGCGTTTTTCAATGGCAATTGCACCATAAATACGCATGTTGGTAATGAGTTCTTTCCGTTCATAATCAGCCAGCATGGGCATTACATCGGTTATGTGGCGCAAAAAAGGAGCCAGCCATACTTCCCGCAAGTTTCTGTCTACTGCAAACTGCACTAAAATTTCCAGACACTCTTTGGTGTTAGCATGAGTAATGCTTCTGGTGGTTTCAAACATGTTTTGTACTTCAGCCGTGTCGTAGGCCGAAGCATACTGGAGAGCGGTAGATTTTTTGGGAAGCTCTTTTGCCGTAGTAGTACTTGCAGTATTTTGCTGATCGGCAAGGAGGCTGGTTGGTTTCTTTTTTGTTCTGGCTTCAATTTCGCTGAGGTCAATTTTATCTACAATTTTTAGACCGATACTACCCACCTGAGCGTTTTTGTGAATCAGCAGTTCTTTCTTATCAGCATTCACAATAAACTGATCAGCTTCAATCAAATTTTGTTCACCCAAAATCTGCAATAAATCGCCGGAAAGGTTTGCCCTGAAGGCAACCGCTTTTACACTACGCCCCTGGCGGCGCAATTGTTGTACAATGGGTATATAATCTCTGTCGCCGGCTACGAGTACGAAATGTTGCACATCTTGCCGGGTGTACAGCACTTCCATTAAATCTATACACAACCGCATATCAGCAGCATTTTTATGTTCAGTGCCCAGCACATTGTGTGTATCTATACCCATGAGGTATAATGACCCCAGCGCACTTGCCTGACGTTCAAAATCGGCATAGGCTTTGGTAATAATCACATCGAGTTTTAATTCGTTACTCAGGTAGCTTCTGAGATTACGAAGAATGCCGGTGATGACATCTGTAAGCTGAGGTGGTTGTGCATACTCAGCCTTCAGGTGATACAAAATATTTTCGTAATCGATAAATACTGCTGCATGATTGGGCGATTCCATTTTCATACAGTAAAAGTACACAAGAATACACTCTGCAAAATGGGGCGTTGTGATGTTGCTATATCGTAGCCCTTTCCAAATATTGTTTTAGCTGTGGCAATACTTGTTGCCAGCCGCTTTCTACCGCCGCCGCATACGCCTGCCATTCGGCACTGTGTGTGGCAAATGGCCCATGCTGTATATGTAGCAAAGTTTGCCCCGATTGTGGCGTACATTCTATCAGCAAATCAATAGGGCCTAATGGGTTGGCTTTCTCAAAATCGTATTGCCACATATTGCGCAGTTGCAAAAATAAACCCGGTTCGTACTGCTGTATTTCGCCACTGCTGATGTACTGAAAACGCCCGCCTGCATCTCGCCATTGCCAGCTGATGTAGCCAGCAGCCACATCGGCAAATGTGTGACAACCCTGCCACCATGCCTGTGTATGTTGGGTATGCAAAAAAGATTGCAGCACTTCTAAAGAAGGCCGATGAATAATAATTTGTGCAGTAACCAGCATAAGTGGAGTTGAATGAAACAGTTGTAAAAATAATGCATCAACTGTTGGCATTGCGTAGCAGTACAGCTACCTTGTTGTGCCTGCAGCGCAACATATCTACTCACATCAACCGTATTCAGCAAGTATGGCTACTTCATACAAAACACCCGGCGTTTATATTCAGGAGGTTTCTGCTTTTCCAAACTCCTTACCGATGGATATTTCCACGGCTGTGCCTGCATTTATCGGGTACACGCAAATGGCGAAAAAAACAACAGCTGATGATTTGGATTTTACGCCGTTCCGCATCAATGGTCTACATGAGTTTGAACAATATTTTGGCAGCATGCCTGCTGAAATAATTACATTGACGATTGATGATGTAATAGAAAAAACCGGGGCAACAGAAAAGCTGATACAACGAAAAGTGGATGCTGTTATCAGTAGCTTTTCACCGCACATTTTTTGGTATCAGCTACAAATATATTTTGCCAATGGAGGTGGGCCGTGTTACATCATTTCTGTTGGAAGAACGACAGGAAACCTTTATGCCCATGACTTGCTGCGTGGTTTGCAGGCAGCGCAGCAGCAAAAGGGAATTACATTACTTGTTTTTCCCGAAGGGGGCGCCATGCAAAATCCTGCTGAGTTGTATGCCTTATACAATACCGCCATGCAACAAGCTGCCAGCACACAAGACCGTTTTGTGCTCTGTGATGTAAGCAACCAACCTGTGCCGGAAGGCAATGATGTTTCGTTTTTCAGAAAGATGATAACGGGTGGTAAAGCAGAGGGATTGCGGTATGGCGCTGCCTACTATCCTTATTTGCAAACGGGAATTGCAGCCTGCTATGCACCCGAAAAGGTGAGCATTAATCATAACACCTTGATTAAAGAAGCTGGCAAAGCTGATAGCAGCAATAATGGTTCACTGCATGGGCTTACCATGGCTGATGAACCAGCAAAAACGACGATTGACATGTCTTTAGCCCTGCGTTCATTACGAGTTACTTTGCCCCCCTCCTGTGCCGTAGCCGGTTTGTATTGTTTGGTAGACAACACTCGTGGTGTATGGAATGCACCAGCCAATGTAAGTATCAATAACGTGATATCACCGGTGATACAAATCAACAATAACGAACAGGCTGAATTGAACGCTCCGATTGATGGTAAAAGCATTAATGCCATTCGTTCATTTACAGGAAAAGGTGTACTGGTTTGGGGTGCCCGCTCCTTAGATGGTAACTCCACAGACTGGCGTTACATACCAGTCAGAAGAACCTGCATCATGATTGAAACTGCCGTTGCCGCTGCGTTGCAGCAATTTATATTTGAACCAAACGATGCCAACACCTGGATAAACATTCAAGCGTTGATAGAAAACTATTTGACGGAACTGTGGAAGCAAGGAGCATTGCAAGGCGCTAAACCGGAACATGCTTTTGCAGTGCAAATTGGTTTGGGTAAAACCATGACTAATACAGATTTGTTGGAAGGAATGCTTCGTGTACAAATTATGATATCTGTAGTAAGGCCTGCTGAGTTTTTAGTGCTGTCGTTTCAGCAAAAAATGGCTGTGTAATAAAATATCAAACAGATTGCACCAGTTTATATGTTATTTGCCGCATACACATGGACAAGCAGAAACAAGGAGTGGATGTTATACTGGATATTTTACGCATCACGGTGCGTACATTTCCGCATTCGCCATTTGCGGCCAGCCTGCTGCAGCAGTATCAGGAGCGGGGCTTTCTTACCCGCAAGCAGCTGGAAGGCCTGATGCACAAAGCCTCGAAAGTGCACAACATGCCCGAAGGCAAATTGGCCACTTTGCAAGCCATCATTCAAAAAATGCCGGTGCGCCAAAAATCGGAAGCACCCACTTCGGCACCCATTCATGAAGAAAGCCTGCCGGTACGCATTGTGATTGCCAGCATACTCGAAAAATATCCGACACACAAACCTGTGTTGTTGTTCAAAGCAAAATATGAAACGCATACACCACTCAGCAAACAAGAGCTGGATGAGCTGCTGCGTTTTTACAAACTACTGGTGCTAAAAGACAGCAAAGGTTGATGCATTTTTCGGTAGCTTGCTCCATTCTAATTTACTAGTACTATGAAACGCATTGTTGCCTTATTTGCCTTGTTGTGTATGATGATTAGCTGGCTGCCCGCAACCAAAAAGAAGGTTGTTTTTTTTGGTGATTCCATCACCCAAATGGGCGTAAACAATGGCGGCTACATTTGGCGCATGCAGCAAATGCTGGAGCAAAAAAAACTGAGCAACCAATATGAATTGATTGGCGCCGGCATTGGCGGCAACAAGGTATACGATCTGTACCTGCGTATGGAAAAAGATGTGCTCGACAAAAATCCGGATATCGTTTTCATTTACATAGGTGTAAACGATGTGTGGCACAAAGCCACCAGCCAAACAGGTACCGACTATGATAAGTTTGGCAAATTTTATACTGCCATCATCAACAAGCTGAAAGCAAAAAACATTGAAGTGATACTGGTAACACCAGCGGGTATTGGTGAGCTCAAGGGCAATGCCAATCCGCAGGATGCTGATTTGAACAAGTATTCAGATGCTATTCGTCAACTGGCTGCTGCGCACCAATTGAAGCTTGTGGATCTTCGTGCATTTTGGCAATCGTACAATGAAGCCAACAACCCCAACAATCAGGAGAAAGGCCAGCTCAGCTACGACCGGGTGCACCTGAATGATACCGGCAACCAACTGGTAGCCGAAGCCATGATGAAAGCACTGGGTTTGTAAACGCTGCTATTGCCTTGTTTTCACTTGCAGTTCTTCCCATGCGGTAGTGCCATCATTTTCCCGCACAAATACGTGTTCGGTGCTTTCGCCCAATACTATTTCTGCAGTGGTGTATACAAAGCATTCATGTAGCAAGTGGCCACCAATGGTAGTACCTGTTTCGTTGCTGATACTGAGGTGTACATGCGATCCATTTATGCTGCAGGTGCCTACAAGACTTACAATTTCAAAATGGCCGTTTTTCTTTTCTCCTTTTGGCTGATCGGCCATGCGGAGATGGTACTGCGTAAGGCTGCCTACACAGGTGATCACAAATGCAGCTTTGAGCTGATGCTGTTGCACATAGGCCTCAATACCTGCCTTTAAATCTTCGCCGGGTTTCAATCGAAAAGGATGTATTTGTAACATACGCCATAAGTATTGGTAGAAAAAATGCTGCAGCAAGCTACTGCTGAAAACGCAGACTACAGCAGCAGCTATCAAAAAGAACGGTCGCCTTTTTGAGTGGCGACCGCTTTGTACAAACATGATAGTTTATTGTCGTATCAAATTTCCGTTGACTTGCAATGTTGCACCTGGCCTTACTACCAGGTAAGCGCCGATAGAAATTGTTTGTGATCCGTTAAGTGTACACTGACCACCATTGATGATGATGTAATCGCCCTTAGGCAATGTAGCCGGTGGCAGCTGATTGTTTTGCCAATTGCCAGGATTGTTCCAATCGCCCCAGCCTAAAAATTGATACACTTTTGGCAGGGTAGAAAAGTTGACATCAATATTTTTAGCCGTATCTGATATAGAGGTTACGGTTACGGAGTTGCCGGGTGAAAACCATGTTTGATTGTAGTAACACTGCGATTGCCCGTTCTCCAAATTAAACTGCACACTGTAAGTACCGGGTGGCACTATGAGATAATAATAGGGATTGGTATTGTCGTGCCAGGTTTCGTATAGAGCGTTGCCAGGATTATTGTAATCGAATACGGTAATGTTTCCTCTTACTGGTACACCGTCTTTTATAAACGTACCCATGATAACTCCACCTCTGTGCAACGTTGCATTAATGTTTCTAACGGTATCCACACCAGATGCTACCTGCACTAAATCGGTCATCCAACCTACATGCTTTTGGTTGTAATAAGTTTTGATGTATCCTTTCGGATCCTCATTACTCCCAAACTGCACTACATAATTACCAACGTCTACGCTAATGTAATAGCGTCCATTGCCATCTGTTCTTCCATCGTATCCATTTCCGCCACCGTCAGGATAAATCTGTACTTGCATGTCTGCTATGGGATTGCTTTGTGCATCTACAACTCTACCTGTTACAACCGTTCCGGTTCGCACTGTAAAATTGACGTTGAATAAATTGCCCGACAGGTTGAATTGCACTTCTCCGGGTGTAACAATTAGGCCCATTAGCTGGCTATTAAAAGCATCAACAGGAATACGAACGTTTACATTGGTACCCGCTACAAGATTCGTATTGACAGTATAATAACCGGTAGCCGTAGTGAATGCATAAAATTCGCCGTTGTTGTCTGTTTGTACAGCTACTGCTACGTTGGCTTTGCCTACACCTCCTTGCGTTACCCTTCCGCTTACGCTATACGTTGGCGCCGACATAGCTGTTTCCTGATAAGAAGAGGTTGCCGAATCGGTTCCTGATTTTACTTTAAACACATAGTAAGACACGGGAAAGTACATACCAGCAATGGTTGTAGTAATGATGCCGTTGGCAATAGCATCATCATCGCCGGGTCCATCTGATCCCGGATCGCCATCCCGCTGTGGAAAGCCCACAAACAAAAAGTCGGTGCCGGCATCTATTACACCGTTGCTGTTTACATCTACCCACAATTCATTGTACACAACGGCGCCGTTTTGCAGGCCACCAATATTCCAGGTAAACGGAGCTCCTTGTGCCATTGAAGCACCATTGGCCAGTCCGTTTACGGTTATGGTAATGCTTGCATAACTGTTTGGCTTTGCCCAAAAAAGGAAGAAAAAAAGTTGCAATACTGCCAGCAAAAATGTGCCGGGCTTAACCATTGTCGTTCTCATTTCAGTCGTTTTATTTCACCAGGAAATAAACCTGAATATCCCTTAAGAACTGATGCAGATAAGGAGGTAATCAAGTCTGTTGTAAGACTGTATAAATATATTAAAACTTTTGCAGGTATAAGCTGGCAAAGCTCATGTTTACGGGCTTGTAGTACATGTACTACAAAGCGAAAAATTCATTGTAAACGGCACTGTATTCCCTTGTAAAAAAAGAGAAGTATTCAGGGTTGTGCTTTTGCAAGCACACCATCAAAAAATTGCACTTTATTTTGTTGTAAATAGTACATGCTACAGCGCAAAGCAACACAAGCAGCATTTAGTAAAAGCGAATAAAGTAATATAGAAACCGTTACCAAATAAACAGGCAATTCCAGTAGCTTGCAAACGAAGATTGCATGCCAATGGCAACAAAAAAAGGACGCTTTGTGCAAGCATCCAATCATCTGAATTCTTCAATACCTCTACATGCATCCACTCGGCAATAGTTTGGCCAACCCCGTATGGCATGCTCTTGGCACCGTGCAGCAGCATTTGAATGCAGGTAGCCAACAGCTTCGTTTTTTTGCGCCGGATGTAGCCCCATTTGCAGGCATGGAAAACTGGGATGCAGCGGCGCTGCATCATTTTGAAGCAAACATTCCTGCACAGCGGCGCATGTACCTCATGCAAGAAACCCCAGTCATCATTCCTGCTACTTTGCAGGTTCATTTAACTGTGCCCTTGTACCAAATGATTTGTGTGGATTTTCAACCCACCTTTCAAGAACATACATTGATACCACTTACCGAAGAGCATATACCACAAATGCTGGCACTAACAGCTCTCACCAAGCCGGGTCCTTTTTTGGCACAAACCATACAGTTTGGTGGTTATGTAGGCGTGTTTGATGGCGACCAGCTCATTGCCATGGGCGGCGAACGCCTGAAAGTACCGGGCTATACAGAAGTGAGTGCCATTTGCACCCATCCCGATTATCGCGGCAGGCACTTGGCCAGGTATATTTTATCGCAGGTAAGTCAGCAAATTATTCATCGTGGCGAAGTGCCTTTTTTGCACAGCCTTACTACCAACGTACCAGCACTCAAAGTGTATCAGCAACTGGGCTACCGCCTCAACAGACATATCTTTTTTGCGATTGTAGAAAAACAGTCCGGCTAAAATTGCCCTCTGAAACGGGCAACAAAAAAGGTCGTACAAGCTTGTACGACCTTTTTTCTTTTCGCTCCCCCTGCTGGACTTGAACCAGCGACCCTCTGATTAACAGTCACAGCATTATCCCTTCTCTTGTTTTCTGTTATTTTCTAACATATTGATTATCAATATTTATCTTCCCCTTTCTTTCCTTTATTACTACATTATTTAGCATTATTTCGTATCTTTCAGGTCACATTTGAGGTCACATTACCCAAATGTGACCTCAGCTATGCCTACACTCAACACCTCCGTCAGCTTCTTCCTCGACGCCTCCCGACCCAACGATGACGGCAAATGCCTCATCAAACTCAACCTTTACCACAAACCCAATAAGAAGCGCTATGCTACCCGCTTCCATGCCACCAAAGCGGAGTGGGAGAAAATCAACAGCCCAAACCTGCGGGATGAAGAACTCAAGAAGGTTAAGAAAGGGCTGGCCGACATCTTAGCCAAAGCAGAAAAAGTCATTGCCCGCCTGGAGCCATTCTCATTCGTGGCATTCGAGGAGGCTTTCTTCGACAAAACTGCAGGCCGACATTCCACCGCTTTAAAAGCATGGTTTGACAACTACATCGACCTACTCAAAGCCAAAGGGCAAATCGGCACTGCAGTTTCTTACAAAACCACGCTCAATTCTATCGAGGGCTACCGCAAACACCTCAGCCTGCACGATGTAACGCCAGCCTTTCTGCACGATTATGAAAGCTATTTGCTCAAAGATGGCAAGTCCATCAGCACGGTGGGCATTTACATGCGGCAGCTGAGGGCAATCATTAACCAGGCTATTGATGCCAATGTATTTCCTGCCGAACGCTACCCCTTCAAAAAGTACCAGGTACCTGCCGGCCGAAATGTCAAGAAAGCCCTGTCAGAAAAAGACCTCAACAAGCTGCTGACCTATCAGGCCACTTCACCCGATAAGCAGAAAGCCATCGATTTTTGGCTCTTTTCATACCTCTGCAACGGCATGAACTTTGCCGACATTATTGAGCTCAAACCAGAAAACATTTCAGGCGATTACCTGCACTTCATACGAGCCAAAACAAAACGCACCAAGAAGAAAGACCTCCGCCCCATTCGGGTTGGCCTCAATCCAAAAGCAGTGGAGATCATCCAGCGCCAACGCAATGAAAACCCGGCAAACCCTTACCTGTTCCCGGTACTGGAAGAAGGCTTATCACCAGTAACCATCAAACACCGGTGCCAGCGTTTCATCAAGTGGGTAAACAAGCACATGGACCTCATCCGCATAGAACTCGAAATAGACCAGAAAATCGGCACCTATGCAGCTCGTCACTCATTCTCCACGGTCCTCAAACGCAAAGGCGTTTCTACTGAGTTCATCAAAGAATCGCTGGGGCACAGTTCATTAGTAACAACTGAGAGTTATCTTGATAGCTTTACTGACGATGTGAAACTTCAATACGCCAACCTACTCACAGACCTCACATGAAAATTACCATACTCACCAGCATATTGAATGGAAATCTTAGACCCGCATTCAATACAAATGAAGGTTTCGATGATTTAACGGTCCATGCATTACAGAAAGCAACGCAGTATACCCCAAAAAATACCCTTGAGCTTTACCAACAGCTCACAACACTTTTACGTCATTTTCCTGAGTTGTTAAAGTATCTCAATGAAGAAAAGCTCTCAACTGCAAATCCGCTTATCCCCCATTTTTATCAGATAGATTTACCCAACCATAAAAACACCTATTCGCATTTTTATTACCTGCTGTACTTGCAGGAAACACTTAGGATATTTAATGTGGCGATTATCAAATTCATGCCCTTAAATCCTGTTCATCGGGAGTATAAAGTTCAGTTGTTACTCGATAGCATTAAATCGAACACAATTAGGTTATCTGAAGAGCTGAAAGAGCAAGGCATGCATGGCATTCCAAACGCCTCTGAGAATCCAATGCATTATGCCTTATATGTGGCCAAGTACTTAATGGTAGTCTTGTTCTTTGAGTTGCAAAATGTATTTCGACATGAGCTGACGGATAGAATAAACCCCAAGTTCTTTTTTCAGAACATCCTGCGGGAAGAATACAATCAAAACTTGCTCATTCCGGCAGCCCAATACTTTGAGCACAAACTTTCGATATTGATCAATTGCGGTACAGCAACAAAAGATGATTACTTATCGCTGCTAAAAGAATACCATACAGCTCCCAAAAAAGTGATTGAGGTACTCTCGAAAATTCACAATGCGATTTTCTTAAACGAAACCGAATCTTCTACGATCATCAATGAGACCATCAACAATCAGGATTTAATTGCTGCTGCCATTGAAAAAAAGAAAAGTGAACTTTCAAAGAGCATCAACGCCCATGCTTATGGATTTGAAAAACTAGAGGTTATCAATATGGCTCTGTCTAACCTCGAATATATTTTGGAAGAAGATACACACATACAATCTATTCCGGCACAGATTAAGTCCTGGCTAAAAAATCAACAGAAGGTCTATTTGTTAAATGCTAGTCAGTTGTTTGCAACCGACAGTGCCGTAACAGGTCCCAAAAAAGAAAAACCGCAAAAGACAATCGAACAGAAAAAGCAAATCGCATATGAGCACCTACGCATACTTAAAGGTGTAAATCGCAAAGGCGATAAAATAATGAGTGATGTACAATTCCAGTACATGATTGACGTCGTTTTTTTCCTTGTAGAGAAGGATTTTTTACCAAGTGAAATCAATCCAATTCCTTATACCAATATCTCGGCTGAGTTTATCAGATACACATTTTACTTGCTTCATTCAAATTTATTAGGCACACGTCCCATTCATGATTCTTGGATACAATGCCTTCACTTATTATTTACTCAATTCAAGGATGCAAGTACAAGTACAACCAAAAAGAAATTCTCTAAAAAACCGCCCAATTACGATGATGATATCTCCAAAATGAAATGGTGATTTTGGTGAGGTGACGTCACCTCTATTTCACCCTCTTCTTGTTTGCTCTTTTTGCTATCAATTCTTCACCGCAAAAAATTGATAGCAATGACAGACAATGCTCAAATCCTCGAAAAGCTCACCGAAATCGCTTCCAAGCTCGACGAGCAGAACCTCCTCCAGAAAACAGTCCTCAACTTCAATGAGGCTTGTAAGTACCTCGACGTTAGCCCTTCTCATCTCTATAAGCTAACCTCTACCAAGCAGGTGCCTCACTTCTGCCCGCAGGGCAAAAAGCTGTACTTCAAACGCATGGAGCTCGACAACTGGCTCCAGCGCAATCGCCAGGCTACTCCCGACGATCCCGAATCAGACGCCTCCGACCTCGTTATCCGTGGCCGCAAGTAATCCATTGTTCACTCACTCAAATCTTCAACATGGCTACTTGTACCGTCTGGAAAAACTTCAGCGAACCCGTCGAGAAAGTATCGCTTATCATGCTGGCAAAACGCCTCTCCGCAGATACCTACAAACAAGAGGTATCACAAATCCGTATGCGCATAGCAGAGGGCAAAAAAGAAGAAGCGCAACGCCTCAAGCAAAAACTGCCCGCCTTCACGCCCTCCGGTGTTTTCAACGAAAAAAGACTGAGCACACAGCTCGACATGTATTCGGGGTACATCCATCTCGACTTCGACAAACTATCCCCCGACACCCTTTCCAAAGCCTTTGAGGTCCTGATAGCAGACCCTCATACCTATCTGTCTTTTATCAGCCCCAGTGGCAATGGCCTCAAAGTGTTTGCCGAAGTGGATACCGGCCCCGAACAACATGAGACCACCTACCAGTATGTCCTGCATTACTATGAAAAATTAACAGGCCTCAAAGCCGACGAAAAATGCAAAGACATCACCCGCCTCTGCTTTGTAAGCTGGGACCCTGGCTTGTACCACAATATCTACAACCAGAAATTTCGATTGTCTGAAAGTAAAGCCTTGCCTGAAAAGCATTTCGAGCCTCCAGCTATGAAGCCAAACACTCCATGTTCATCTGATCAATACCTGCTCATTTTCCAACAACAAATTCTATTCACCAATCAAAAAGCCACTTACCAGGATGGCAACCGTAATAATTATGTCTATCTACTTGCTTCCAACTGTAACCGTGCAGGCATACCTCAGCTGGATGCTGCTGATCTTATTGCTGAACATTTTGATCTACCTGATCAGGAAATTCAGAAAGCCGTAAAAAGCGCCTATGCGCACCATAGTGCCGAATTTGCCCGTTATGCAAACACTGCAAAGCTGCAAACTCAGCAAACTAATACACATGTTCCAGAGAATGATGTCAATGAGGACTACCTGAAATCAACCCCAACATTGCCGGATGAAATCTTCGACACACTACCTGGCATTCTGGCGGCGGGCGCAGCTGCATTCTGCGATCGGCGCAAACGTGATGTATTCTTTACGGGTGCTATCGCCATCCTCAGCGGTTGTTTGCCCAAAGTCACCGGCATCTACCATCAGGAGAGAGTACACCCGCACCTTTTTACCTTCATCATAGCACCGGCTGCCAGTGGTAAAGGCGTGCTGAAAAATGCCAAACGCCTGGCCGACAAATACCACCAGCAGGTACTGGCGGCAAGCCGGGAGAAACAATCCCGCCATGAAGCCGAGATGGCCGATTACAAGCTCCAGCTCAATAAGCGACGCAAAGGCGATCCGCCACCAGAAAAACCTGTCACACCGCCATTTCGCATTGTTTTCATTCCGGCCGACAGTTCACATGCCCGCATGATTGAACACCTCCAAAACAATGGCGGGCAGGGTATCATTTGCGAAACCGAGGCCGACACCATGAGTGGAGCCAAAAAACAGGATTGGGGCGACTATTCCCCCGCCCTTAGGTCAGCATTTCATCACGAGAAAATCACCCTCACTCGCAAAACCAACAACGAATACATTGAAATAAACGACCCTCGACTGGCTGTGGCCCTATCAGGCACACCAGCCCAGGCACCCCGGCTCATCGCTTCGGCCGAAGACGGTCTCTTTAGCCGCTTTTTATTCTATGCGTTCAAAAATGAACTGGTTTGGCAGGACCCTTCGCCCAACAACCAAACCATTGTATATAATGATCACTTCGACCAACTGGCCGATGACGTGTTGGCCATGATTGGGTTCCTCGAACTATCGCCCACCGAAGTGCAGCTTTCTCCCCAGCAGTGGCAGCAGCTCAATACTGCTTTCGCAGGTATTCTGGCCGATGTCGCCACTTTCACAGGTGAAGATGCAGCAGGCGTGGTGTTCAGGTTGGGCCTGGTACTTTTCAGGCTGTGCATGATTTTCACGGCCATGCGCAAAGCGGAAAACGCCGAAATAACGCCGACAATGTACTGCGCCGACCAAGACTTTCAGAATGCGTTGGCCATAGTACAAACCTACCTGCAGCACAGCCTCCTCATGTTCAACAACCTGCCCAAAAAAAGCGAAGCCACCCAGTTCAAAAAAGGCGATAGTAAACGCAAATTTTTTGAGGCTTTGCCCCAGGGCTTTAGCCGTCAGCAAGCCGTTGAAACTGCCAAACTCTTTCAGCTTTCTGCCCGTACAGTGGATGAAATCCTGCACAATGCCACTGGTAAAACCTTGTATAAACTAAAGGCTGGTTCATATCAAAAGTGTAGTTTGCAATTTTGAAAGTAAGGGCAACAACCTTTCATTTCTTTGCTTACTTTCGCCGCAATGAAATTTTTTGCCTTTATAATGAGCATTTACCTTTTGGTGCTGTCATGCCTTCCGTGCATTGATAGACAGGAGTGTAATATAAAGGCTGAGCAAAAATTTTCTGTTACTTCACAGCATCAACATCCACAAGATACAGACGAAGCGTGTACTCCTTTTTGCAGTTGCTCCCATTGTCCGCCATCCGCTTTTTACCAGCCTGTTGCTCATAACAATATAGCCACAGCGGTATTTCAATCCCTGAAATATCCTATTTATAATTCTTCCTTTTCTACAGAGGTTTCTTTTTCTATTTGGCAACCGCCTAAAATAGCCTAATTACATCTTTTATTGAATTTTCTGCATTGCCGTTGAATAGGCCTGTGCTGCATTTTTAATTTATCCTTTTCCCATTCCATAATGGCATAAGTAAAAAAGTCCAAAAAGGCTAAGCAGCCATTGGCAATAAGAGTAATTAAGTTCATTGTTATAGTCCTGTGTTGTGTCATTCTTTTAGCAGCCATTGCGGAGAGGATTGTTCATTATTTCAGGTATATAACCAAATAGAAAAAATCAATGTTTCAAAAAGTAATTCAGTTCTCCATAAAAAACAAATTAGTAGTGGGAGCTTTTACATTGGCTCTCATTATTTGGGGCGTTATATCCGCTATACAGTTGCCTATTGATGCAGTGCCCGACATCACAAACAACCAGGTACAGGTAATTACACAAGCCCCAACATTGGGTGCTCAGGAAGTAGAACAATTCATTACCACTCCGGTTGAGTTGGCAATGGCCAACATTCCCAATGTAATTGAAAAGCGGAGCATTAGTCGTAGTGGTATTTCGGTAATCACTATTGTGTTTAAAGACAATGCCGACATCTACTGGGCAAGACAGCAGATAAATGAACGGCTTAAAGAAGCAGAAGCACAAATTCCGAAAGGATTGGGTGAACCCTCGTTAGCACCTATCACTACTGGATTAGGCGAAATATACCACTACATCATTCATGCAAAAAAAGGATATGAAAACAAATACACCGCTACTGATTTGCGTACTATTCAGGATTGGATTGTCCGCAGGCAGTTAGCTGGTACAGAGGGTTTAGCAGAAGTGAGCGGCTGGGGTGGCTATGTAAAGCAGTATGAAATTGCTTTGGATAACGAAAAGCTCAATGCAATGAATATTACCATTCCTGAAATTTATAAAGCATTAGAGAGCAACAACGAAAACACCGGAGGCAGCTACATAGAGCAACGAAGCAATGCCTACTTCATTCGTGGTTTGGGATTGGTAAAATCGTTGAGTGATATTGAGAAAATTGTGGTGAAGAATGTAAACGGAATACCCGTTTTAATCCGTGATGTAGCAACAGTACAGTTTGGTACTGCCACCCGTTACGGAGCAGTTACAAGAAACGGTGAGGGCGAGGTAGTGGCAGGTATTACACTCATGCTCAAAGGCGAAAACTTTGCACAGGTAATTGCCAACGTAAAACAGCGAATGGTACAAATACAAAAATCATTACCTGAAGGTGTAGTAATAGAACCATTTATTGACCGTACAGAATTAGTAAACAGGGCAATGGGTACGGTAGAAAAGAACCTGATTGAAGGAGGATTGATTGTAATATTTATACTGGTATTGCTCTTAGGTAATTTAAGGGCGGGTCTTATTGTAGCTTCTGTAATTCCTTTAGCCATGCTTTTTGCTGTTATACTTATGAATCTTTTTGGTATAAGTGGCAACTTGATGAGTTTAGGAGCTATTGACTTTGGGTTAATTGTAGATGGTGCAGTAATCATAGTAGAAGCAATCGTTCACAGAATTTATATGAGCAAGCATCACCATATCGGTGTACCTAAACTTTCTCAATCACAAATGGATGATGAAGTGTTTGAAGCAGCATCAAAAATTAGAAGTAGTGCTGCATTTGGGGAAATTATCATTTTAATCGTTTACCTGCCACTGTTTGCATTAGTAGGTATCGAAGGTAAAATGTTTAAGCCAATGGCTCAAACAGTTGCTTTTGCAATTTTAGGAGCATTCATACTTTCATTAACGTATGTACCCATGATGAGTGCCTTATTTCTAAGTAAAAAGACTGCACATAAAAAAAATATTTCTGACAGAATAATTGCCTTCTGTCAAAAACTTTATGCACCAATGCTTAATTGGGCTTTACGGTGGAAGAAAACTATAGTGCTTGTAATGGTTGTACTGTTTACAGGGAGCTTAATACTCTTTAACAGCTTAGGTGGTGAGTTTATACCCACATTGGAAGAAGGCGACCTCACTGTTGAAATAAGGATGGAACAAGGTACATCATTAACACAGGTGGTAGAAACATTCAGCAAGGCAGAAAAAATATTAAAGGATAAATTCCCCGAAATAAGACAGGCGGTAACAAGGATAGGAAGTGCAGAAATACCTACCGACCCTATGCCCATCGAAAGAGGCGATATGATGCTTTCCATGAAGCCGAAAGAAGAATGGACATCGGCAAATACCCGTGAGGCAATGATGGAAAAAATGGAAGAAGCCCTAAGTATTTTGCCGGGGGTTAATGTTGAAATAACACAGCCTATGCAGATGCGTTTTAATGAACTCATTACAGGCATCAAACAGGATGTGGCAATAAAAATTTATGGTTCCGATTTGGAAATCCTGAGTGCACAGGCAAATAAAGTGGCAGGGCTTATCAAAAATGTAAAAGGAGTAAGTGAGCCCTTCGTAGAAAAAGTAAGTGGACTGCCTCAAATACAGGTGGAATACAATCGTGATAAAATTGCCCAATACGGGTTAACCATCAGCGATGTAAACATGGTGCTGAAAACTGCTTTTGCAGGAAATGTTGCAGGTGTGGTGTTTGAAGGGGATAAACGATTTGATATGGTGGTGCGGTTACAAAAAGATTTGCGTAAAGATTTCAGTAACATTGAAAATCTCTATGTGCCATTGCCATCTGGAAATAAAGTGCCTATTAACCAGGTAGCAGATATTTCATTTAAAACGGCTCCGGCACAAATAAGTCATGAAGATGGGCAACGCAGAATTTTTGTAGGCTTCAATGTGCATGGTCGTGATGTTGAAAGTACAGTAGAAGAAATACAACCTATTTTAGATGCAAATCTTAAACTTCCTGCTGGTTATTATTACTCTTATGGCGGTCAGTTTCAAAATCTGAATGAAGCAAAAGCAAGATTAGGCATTGCAGTTCCTGTAGCCTTATTGCTCATTTTAGTATTGCTCTACATCACATTCAAAAGTGTAAAACAATCCTTCCTCATATTTACAGCCGTACCATTATCTGCCATTGGTGGCATCATCGCATTGTGGTTAAGGGGAATGCCATTCAGTATTTCTGCAGGTGTTGGTTTCATTGCCTTATTTGGTGTTGCAGTGTTAAATGGTATTGTACTGATAGGTTATTTCAACCAGTTAAAAGAGGAAGGCATTACCGACATATACGAAAGAGTAAGAAAAGGAACAGCAGTAAGGTTGCGTCCGGTAATAATGACGGCAGCAGTTGCTTCATTAGGCTTTCTGCCTATGGCACTTTCTACAGGTGCAGGTGGCGAAGTGCAAAAGCCATTAGCAACCGTAGTTATTGGCGGTTTAATAACAGCCACATTTTTAACCTTATTGGTATTGCCGGCACTATACATCCTATTCAATACTAAAATCAATTTCAAATTAAATAAAATGAAGAAGGTAAAACTACCCGGCAATACAACGGCTGTACTGTTGCTGTTTATATTCATCAGTTTGTTTGCAGAAAAATCTTATGCACAAGGCAATCAAAAAACATTGCAGGAGTGCATTGATGTAGCATTAAAGAATAACCTGCAAATGAAAGTGGCAGACCTAAATATTCTGCAATCGCAAGCACTGCAAAAAACAGGCTTCAATCCTGATAAAACAAACCTGCAACTCACACAAGACCCCACCAGTGGAGGCAACATTGACAACAGCATCGGCATTACTCAAACCATAGCATTTCCTACAGTATATGCCAATCAAAACAAATTACTGAAACAGGAAACTTTATTAGCACAAAAATCAAAGACGCTATCACAGAATGAAATAATAAAAGAAGTAACCGAAGCATACTACAATCTTGTGTATGGCTTGCAAAAAGTAAAACTGTTACAGCAGCAGGATAGCATATACAGCAATTTCTTAAAAAGGGCTACACTGCGTTTCAATACCGGTGAAACAAACCAGTTGGAAAAGATGCAGGCTGAAAGCAGGTATAAAGAAAACCAGTTGCAGTTAAAACAGGCAAACACTTCCGTAAACAGTTATCAACTGGCATTGCAAAAATGGGTGAACACTACGGAACAAATTATCCCCAAAGAAAATGAGTTGGCAAAACTGCCTGATGTTTTTATGGCTGATACGGCTGCTTTACAATCAAATCCTTTAATACAGTATTACAATCAAAAACTGAATGTAAATACAGCACAGGTTAAAGTTGAAAAAAGCAAACTATTACCCGATTTGAATGTGGGTTATTTTCATCAAATGCTAATCAAAAGTTTTGACCCTGCAAAAATCAACCGTGATTATTTCAATGGTACACGGATAGCAGGTTTTCAGGTAGGCATTGGCGTGCCTTTATTTTTTGGTGCTCAAAAGGCAAAAATAAAAGCAGCACAAATAAACACTACAGCTATTGAAACAGAGAAACAGCAAACGCTGCTATACCTGCAAAGCAATTATCTTATGCAGTACAATGAATATCTCAAAGCAAAAGAGGGACTGCAATACTACGAAACCACAGGTTTGAAACAGGCAGATGATATTATCCGTATTTCAAATACGGCATATAACAAAGGTGAAATAGGTTACATGGAGTATATCCAAAATCTACAGACCGCTATCAATACAAAACTGCAATACACAGATGCCATAAACCAGTTCAATCAGTCCATCATATTGTTAAACTACTTAAAAGGAAACCAATAAAATGAAGTCAAGTAATATAAAATCAATCATAGCATTTGCAGTATTTGTAAGTGCAATCAGTTTTTCTTCCTGCAAGCAGGGGAATAAAACGGAAACAAAGGAAGCGGCTAAGACAGAAGAAGAACACAAAGCGGCAATAGAGATTTCGGAGGAGCAAATGAAAGCCGTAGGCATTGAGTTAGGTACAATAGAAATGAAAAACCTGAACAGTGTGGTAAAATCAAGCGGTCAATTAGAAGTACCGCCACAAAACAAAGCTGATGTAAACTCTTTGGTGCCGGGTATCATTAAAAAAATAATGGTGCTGGAAGGTAGCTATGTTCGCCAGGGGCAAACATTGGCAGTATTGGAAAACACAGATATAGTGAGGATGCAACAAGATTATCTTACACTCAAAAAAGAATTTGTTTATACACAGCAGGAGTATCAACGTCAAAAAGATCTCAATACCGAAAGTGCTGGTACTGGTAAGGTATTTCAACAGGCGGCATCAAAATATGAAACAGATAAAGCAAGACTGCAAGGAATGGAAACACAATTACAGCAATTGAACATCAGCCCTGCATCCGTAGTAAATGGTAAATTTGTAAGCCAAATTCCAATTAATGCACCCATCAGTGGTGTCATAGGTCATATACGAATTAAGACCGGCAGCTATGTAGATATGCAAACCTCCCTGATGGATATTGTAGATAATTCGCAGGTGCATTGCGATTTGCAGGTGTACGAGAAAGATTTGTTTAAAGTAAAGGATGGACAAAAAGTTGAATTTATTCTTACCAATCAAAACAACAAGCAAATCACAGGTACTATATACGGCATCAACCAATCATTTGAAAACGAAAATAAATCCGTAATTGTACACGCCAAAATTAGCAATGCAGGCAGCATCAAATTATTGCCCGGCATGTATGTATCTGCATTGATTAATGTAGGTAATCAAACAGTACAGGCTGTTCCTGTTGATGCAGTGGTAAATGCAGAAGGTAAAACCTTCATCTTTATAGTAAGTGGGGAGGAAGAAAACACAGAAGAAAAAGGGCCTAATGAAAAGAGTGAAAAAGCTATCGGTGCCAATCCTGAAAAAAGTATCCGGTTTAAAAAGGTTGAAGTAATTACAGGCGTAACAGAATTAGGCTATGTAGAAATAACACCGCTTGAAGAAATGCCTAAAGATGCGATGATAGTTACCAAAGGTGCTTTCTATGTTCTATCAAAAGCAGCAGGGGGCGAAGAAGAATAATAAAAGTATATTATGACAAACACAACACAATTCTCCGTTGTTCAAAGAATACCGAAAAATGAAGTTTTAAACATAAAAAAATAAAAATCAATGAAAAATGTAAATCAACTTATGCAAGAAATAATCTCAATCTCTTCAACGATTGAATCAGATTATCCTGAACTATACAAATATTTGGATGAAACTCCCTTCAAGATTTGTGAAACCAATAAAAATGAAATCTGTATTTCAGATTTAGAAGAATACCTTAAAACCCTTAAGGAACAACTTAAGGATTACATTTCCTCGCATAATAAAATAAATGGGATAAAATGATAAATACAGATCCAAATCATGTTCATACCTACAATGCAGAAGGAAAGATTACTTGCTGTACTTTAGAAGATAGAGTGTACGGTAAAGCCGGTGCAGATAATTTGTTACATGGAGTAAATCCAGATGACAGTAAGCCTGTTCAAAAAACAGAAATAGCTGAAAGTAGTATACTCAAACAATATCTTCCGGCTATCATCAGTTTTAGTATGCTGCTTATTGGCATTGCCGCAGATAATTATTTCAAACCTGCATTCTTTACGGGCTATGTTCGCCTTGTTTGGTATGCAATGGCCTACCTGCCAGTTGGCTTTCCTGTAATAAAAGAAGGTTGGGAAGCTATTCTTAAAAAGGAGTTCTTTACAGAGTTCACACTCATGGTATTGGCAACTGTTGGTGCTTTCGCCATCGGACAATATCCCGAAGGCGTGGCGGTAATGTTATTCTATGCCATTGGTGAATTGTTTCAAAGTGCAGCAGTAAATAGAGCAAAGAGCAACATCAAAGCCCTACTGGATGTAAGACCATCTTCTGCCAGTGTTTTACGAAATAGTAAGTATGAAGAAACAAAGCCCGAAGAAGTTCAAATAAACGAAACCATACAAATTAAAGCTGGTGAAAAAGTACCATTGGATGGCGAAATGTTGAGTGATGGAAGCAGCTTTAATACAGCAGCACTTACAGGAGAAAGCAAACCAAAATCCATTTATAAAGGCGAACAGGTATTGGCAGGTATGCTAAACCTTGATAAAGTTGTTGAACTGAAAGTAACCAAAAAATTTGCCGACAGTTCTCTTGCACGAATTTTAGAAATGGTACAAAATGCAACAGCCCGAAAAGCAAAAACAGAACTGCTGATAAGGAAGTTTGCAAAAATTTATACACCCATTGTTTTCTTTTTAGCGGTAGCGTTGGTCATAATTCCCTACTTCGTTGTAAGCGATTATGTATTTACCCAATGGCTATACAGGGCTTTAATTTTCTTGGTTATCAGTTGCCCATGTGCATTGGTTATCTCAATTCCGTTGGGCTATTTTGGCGGCATTGGTGCAGCTTCCAAAAACGGTATTTTATTTAAAGGCTCAAATTATCTGGAGCTAATGACAAAAGTAAATACCGTTGTACTGGATAAAACAGGCACACTCACAGCAGGTGTATTTAAAGTGCAGGAAATTGTTACCAATGGTATGGATAAAACAGCGTTCATAAAAACGTTGGCTGCATTAGAAAGCAAATCCACACACCCTATTGCCAAAGCCATAGCCGAATATGAAAAGAACGAAACACAGATTTATCAGGCAGAGGATGTAGTAGAAATTTCCGGGCATGGTTTAAAAGGAAAAGTAAATGGCAAAGAAGTGTTGGCGGGCAATACCAGGCTGTTAAATAAATTCGGTATTTGGTACGATACGAAATTGGATGAAATTGTAGAAAGCATAGTGGTAGTCGCCATAAATAATGAATATACAGGTTATGTGCTCATTGCCGATGAAGTAAAAGAAGATGCACAGGAAGCCATTAAGCAAATGCATTTGAACGGCATTACTCAGATTGTAATGCTCAGTGGCGACAAAAATGCAATCACTCAAAAAGTGGCAAAGCACATTGGTATTGATACAGCCTTTGGCGATTTATTACCCGAAAACAAAGTGCAGAAAGTAGAGGAATTAAAGCAGGACACAACAAAAATTATTGCCTTTGTGGGTGATGGTATCAACGATGCTCCCGTATTGGCATTAAGCGATCTTGGTATTGCAATGGGGGCAATGGGCAGCGATGCAGCCATTGAAACAGCTGATGTGGTAATACAAACCGATCAGCCTTCAAAAATAGCCACCGCCATTAAAATTGGCAAAGCCACCCGCAGCATTGTTATTCAGAATATCGTTCTGGCATTTGCCGTAAAAATTATTGTATTGGCTTTGGGCGCAGGTGGTATAGCCACCATGTGGGAAGCTGTGTTTGCTGATGTAGGTGTAGCCTTGATGGCAATACTAAATGCAGTAAGAATACAAAGAATGAAATTTGTTTTATAATACTTCCTCCAATGCCAACAACTTCAACCTTACGGAACTTTTCAAAGTCCTTTCAGGAAAGATGTTTAACATGGTCAAGTTCCAGCAACGAAAGGAAACCGTTATAGAGTTAACTACCGAACAATGGCAGCAATTGAACCAACATTGTGAGGTACGGCTGAACCAAGTGACCATGTTCACAGTCGAGGAAGCCGCCAGTATTGGTAAACGCCTGGGCTTGACTCTGTATCGCATGTTCATGATTTTTACTTCCCTCCGCAAGTTCGAGTACGATGAAGCAGCCACTCGGCTTGTTTGCACCGATGAAGATTTTATTACCGCCCTGCGGTTGGCAGAAATCTAACTACACCACAGCCTGCTCATGTTCAACAACCTGCCCAAACAGGCCGAAACCATTCACTTCAAGGGTGGCGACAATAAGCGCCGGTTCTTTGAAGCCTTGCCGGCCGAATTTACCCGACAACAAGCCACCGAGCTGGGCACCCAATTCAAATTGGCTCCCCGCACTGTCGACGACATACTTAAAAATGTATTGGGGAATGGAGTAGAAAAACTGAAAGCTGGACACTACAGGAAAGTAAAGCTATTTTCCTAGTGATTGTATATATCACCAAACTGCGTTTCAATGTAAATCACCTGAAATGTATCATTCAACCGTATGCCTAAGAAAGGTAGATTATTCCCTGTGGCTCTAAACACAGTGAGCTCGGTGACATCTGGAGTCAAAATACTGGGCTTAAGTTGCGGCTTTATCTGCTTTACAGGAATCTTTTCTGTGCCAAAGGAATGTCTCCCTGACTTATCGATTTCCTTCCATCCAAGTTCACCTAGTTTTTGCATCCTTTCCAAAAACTCGATAAAAAAAGAGGCATCGTTACATTTAAGATAAGAACAAGGCTGTAGGTACTTAAAACAAAAAACCGGATAGCGATGCTCCGGTTGTTTCATATTGGGCTTATCCTCAACTTTTTTAATCTTTTTACTCATCAACCAAGCCTTTGAAATAATCTCGCATCAAACTCAAATCGATCACCTTGTGTGCAGTGTTGAACGCTTCAGTCCAAGGACGCTCTGCATGAGTCATTTCCATGAGCCTAATCGCACTGAACTTACCATATTCATGCATTACCTGATTAAACATGTCCTCTGTTGCATTATCTAGTTGGATAATAGAGGCATCAGTACTTTCAAATGTTATTGGACCGCTACCAAAGTCTTTATATTGATGGTAAACCTCAGGAACTACTGGGCCGTACATCCATGCCTCAATTGTTTCTTCAAAAAGTGGCTGATCAAAAAAGGCCAAATGATACCCTTGTACATAGTACAGCAACTTTTGAACCTTTAAGTTAGTAACTATTTCCCCCTTTTCAGGGTCACTTAAAGTGGCAACAATTTTTTGGGCAATATTGATGGCAGGTATACTCATTAACGGTAGCAGCTAGCGAAGGTAACAAACTTGTACTAAATTTATAGTACATAGCAGAAGATTCAAATCTTGTTAACCCCTTTGCACTCTTTGCAAACTTTGCAATCCTTGCAATTATATAGCCCTGCAATGGGCCTGCCTTCTCCCCCCGTCAGCCTATACCCTTACTTTCCTTACACTTTTGTCATACTAAAACCTGACGAATAAACAACTATTGTCAGGCTTTAACCTTACTTTTGCCCGTACAAAGTCAGGCTTTAACCTTACAGTATGGACAAACAAAAGCTCCAGTTACAACAGCTCAACTATAAGCTCAGCCAGTTTTCAACGGCTGCACAAGTAGTACCACCACCCACCGGATGGCTCAAAGCCACCCGGCTGGCCCTTGGCATGTCCCTCCAGCAGCTGGCCTCCAAAATGGGCATTACCAAACAAAGCATGCAGGAGGTTGAAAACCGGGAGAAAGAAGGTGCTATCACCCTCAAAGCCCTCAGAGAAGCTGCCGCTGCCCTCGATATGCAGCTGGTATACGGTCTGGTACCCAAAGATGGCTCCCTCGATGCCCTCATCGAACGCAGAGCCCGTGAACTGGCCTCCCAAATCGTTGCCCGCACCTCTCAATCCATGCGCCTCGAAGACCAGGAAAACAGCAACCTGCGCATTCAGCAAGCCATCGAAGAACGTACTGCATTACTCATTGCCGAAATGCCGAAAGCACTATGGGATTAATACTCGACTATGAAGATGGGCAAACACCCCTCGATGAAGACGAAAAAGAAGGCTTGCTCATTCCGACCATTGCCACCCGGGCCGAACTCGATGAATTTGAACAGCAAAACATCGAACATGCCATCCAGTGGACCTTTGGCAGGCGCCTACGGGTGGACACCATCTTGTCCGAAGACTTCATAAAAGCCATGCACAAACGCATGTTTGGCGAAGTATGGGCCTGGGCAGGCGAGTTTCGCCACAGCAACAAAAACATTGGCGTAGACAAATGGCTAATCGCCACCGAACTCAAAAACCTGCTCGACGATGCCGGGTATTGGATTCAAAACAACACCTACCCGCCCGATGAGTGGGCAATACGCTTCAAGCACAGGCTCGTAAGCATCCACTGCTTTAGCAATGGCAATGGCCGCCACAGCCGCCTCATGGCCGATGTACTCATCGAAAAAGTGGCCGGGCTCCCGGTATTCACATGGGGCCGTAGCTATCCCGCCACCACCGCTGCCCGTACTGCATACCTCCAAGCCATGAAATCAGCCGATTTACACGATATTCAACCTTTACTAATCTTTGCCAGAGCCTGAAAAACAAAAGAATATAGCCAAAGACAACTCAACGACCAGTTTAACCCAATTATTATGAATATGTTTTTCCCCTAATTTAGAGAACGTAATAACCGTTAGGGTATTACATTATTTCACATTCACTCAAAACCAAACACCCACGCATGGAACAAACACTCATGCTCAACAGCATTCCATTTTCCACACCCACAACCTCACTTACTTGCTCATTCTACACCAATCGCCAAGAGGGCTTTTCCTCCATCTACATTTCAGATGAGCTCATTCCTCTTTTAAACGGCTACAGGCCCGACCCCTCTATCCCAGAGTCTCGTTGGCTGTATACAGACTTTCAGCAACCCAGAGAAGGCGCCATTCTTGCCAGCATCAACCTTACAGAGCACATCCAGTTTGCAGAGCATTACTACCGCTATCTCATCAGCACCTATTTCCGTTCCGTTGCCCCTGTTATGCGGCGCAGTTTCACAAAAGATGTAGAAGTATGGCTTCTCGATACCACTTCCCATCACCCGGAGTATGATCAATATTACCTGTTCACACTGATAGTACAGCACAACACAGAGGGCTTACCTATGCTCACCATTGCCTATGATGGTCGTTCAAGAATCCTGAAAAAATCAATGCAGGATTGTAATATTGATACACTGCTCAATCCTTGGATGCTCTACAAAGGCTTCCTCTATAAGTGGGGTACATCATTACCCGATGAGGCTATGCTTCACTTAGAGGAAGTGTATCCACTGCTCAGCAACCAACTGGGTACAGAACTCGAAATAGTTTTTCCTGCTCGAGAAACAATCAACCGCTATCCGCTTTACTACAAGCTCATCCAGGGCTTTTATGCCAAATACCTCAATCAGCCCGATTTTCTTAACATCATTCCGCTTTCCCCAAAAGGTTTCATCATCAAAACAAGACAAGAACATGAAATAATTTCCGGCGAAGCAGGCATGTTAGAATACGGTGAAAAAAACCTTGGGTTGGAGCCCAAGTATGACCTGAAATCTTATGGCCCTTATGCCACCATACCAAAGCCACAGAATGTAAAACTGTTTTTCATCTATCAAAAGGGCGACGAACCCTATGTACAACGCCTGAAAGATGCCTTCGATAATGGAATTGGCGCTGCCAAAGGCATTAAGGAATACATCAAGGTAGTGTATACCTACAAAGACGAATGGAACATCAGCTTCACACATGTTTCCGATGCAGTAAAAACATGCTTAGATGCATTAAAAAATAGACAAAAAGAGCTGGGGGTGAAATACCTGATTATCTATATAAGCCCTATCGGAAAAATGGAAAAACACAATCCCGAGCACCTGCGTACCTATTACAGGCTGAAGGATATGTTCCTGTTTTACGAATACCAGTCGCAGGTCATTTTCAAAAACAACATCGTAAAATCTAACTTCCAATATTTCCTGCCAAACATTATGGTAGCCATGCTGGCAAAATTAGGTGGCGTACCCTGGCGGCTCAATCGTACCCCTGCCAATGAGCTCATTGTAGGCATTGGAGCAGCCTATGTAAAACATGCCAAATCAAGAATGCTTGGCTCTGCATTCTGCTTCGATAACGAAGGCAAGTTCCAACACTTCAATGCCTTCCCGGCAGACAATACCAAATCCCTTGCAGGCTCTATTCACGATGCCGTCGTCAACTTTACCAATCGAAATCCAAATGCTACCCGGCTCATTATTCATTTCTACAAAGTCATAAGCAAAGCAGAGCTAAAACCCATCCTCGATACATTGTATGCACTCGATGTTTCTATACCAGTCATTGTATTAACCATCAACCGTACCGCCAGTAAAAACATATTGGCTTTCGATATCTCCGACCCTTCTAAAAACTTAATGCCCTATAGCGGCACCTATGTACAAATTGCCGAACGGCAATATTTACTCTTCAACAACGCCCGTTACAAAGAAGATTCCGTACCTGGTAAAAAGGACTATAAGTTTCCGGTGAAAATCAAAATCACCAGTACCCAATTGGAGTTACTGAACGACCCTGAGCTGATAAAATTGCTCCTCGATCAGGTGTACCAATTTAGTCGCATGTATTGGAAAAGCATCAGCCAGCAAAACATGCCTGTTACCATTATGTACCCCGAAATGGTAGCAGAAATTTTTCCTTACTTCAAGAATCCCGTCCTTACCGATTTTGGCAAAGAATCATTATGGTTCCTCTAAACAATTAGCGATAAACCTTCACTATAAGAATAAAAGATGCTGTGCTATTAAAAAACAGATTCACTCGGAACCTCTTTTCCAATAAATGTTTCGCCATGCCAAACATAAAAGGAAGCTACCGGTCTGAGCTTATCGAAAGCTGCACCATGCATGACTTTCGGTGGATACCAGCACAACATTTTAAAAATATAGTTTGCAATCGATGCTTATTAGCGTAAGGCAATTGAAGATGCACTCATGATTGGTATGAGAGCCTCCATGCTTATCAGGTTGTAAAACATCTGTTCGCTTTAAAGCAGTCAAATCCTCAAATGACAAGACCATCCGCATGCCAATTACAACACATTGATAATCAACAGATAAGCAGTGCTCCAGTTTTTTTATATATTTCTATCGAACAAATGCATATACTTTTGTTTGTGCATCTACACATGAAAAAGTTCATAACAGCCATTTTAGCCTTGCTGTACCTGAGCACCGCTTCGGGTGCTACAGTGCACATGCACTATTGCATGGGCGAGTTGGCCAATTGGGGCGTGTTGATGCACAATGACGAGGATACATGCAGCAACTGCGGCATGGAAAAGTCAGCAAAAAATGATAACGGTTGCTGCAAAGACGAACACAAATTCATCAAAAATGACAACGACCAAAAAGCCGTTGAATCATTTATAAGCAATCTTTCTGCACAGGCAATCGACCTCCCCGTTAGTTTCCCACCGCTCCACAATGTAGCGGTAGTTTCAATTTGTGAAATCCACCCTGTAAGCAATGCTCCTCCCCGAAGTAATAGCATTGCCGTTTACATCCTCAACCGTACTTTCCTGATTTAAGACTGGCTATTTTCTTTCTGCCGGGCATGAATATGCCGGGCTATCGGCATTTCTGTATGCCCAACCTTCCTTTTGTACACTTCAAAAAACAAAACAATGAAATCATTTAAAATGCTGATGATGGCAGCTTTAACCATCATTTCTATATCTGCCATTGCACAGGAAAAAGCCGGCAAAAAAGATACCAATACTCATTCCACGTTTTATTCATGCACGATGCACGATACCGTAGCAATGAAAAAACCAGGCAATTGTCCCGTTTGTGGAATGAAGTTGCAAACTTCAACTAAAGAACAAATGAAAGCGGAGATTACCAGGCAATATACATGCCCCACTCACCTTACAGTACAAAGCAATAAGGCGGGTAAATGCAACAAATGTGGGGCAGACCTAACCTTGTCCCCCAAAGAAAAAATGAAAATGGAAGCAGTTAAAGCCTATACCTGCCCCATGAAATGCGAAGCTGACAAAACCTACGATAACCCCGGCAAATGTCCCAAATGCGGAATGGGTTTAAAGGAAAAAAAGGAAGATCATTCAAATCACAATCATTAATCACCAGAAAACTTAGAAACAATGAAAGCAATATTCTTTTCGATAGTAGTTTTTTCAGCGATCCTCTTTTCAGCATGTAATGGCAGCGCACCCAAAAACGAGCATGAAGGCCATAGCATGAATAATGATACTACTACTCAGCATGTTTCATCAACCGATACCGCTGATGTTAAAACAGTTACAGCAGCTTTTACCAACATAGATGCACAAGCAGCAGCAAGCATCAAAGAAATGGTAAACCACTATCTCCACATCAAAAACGCATTGGCCAATGACAATGCAGCCGACGCCGCCACCGCAGCAAAAGCATTGGAAAATGCAATTGGTAAGCTCGATAAATCATTATTGACTGCCGAGCAAAAAACCGCCTACGATGCCAACGAAGCAGAACTAAGCGAACACGCTGAGCATATTGCCAAAAATGCCGACAACATAAAGCACCAACGCTTCCACTTTATTCAATTGAGCGAAGTAATTTACCTGCTGGTAAAAAATTTCGGTGCAGGCAGGCCGCTCTACCACGACCATTGTCCAATGGCAAGGGACAACCAGGGTGCTATGTGGTTGAGTGAAACCAAAGAAATCAATAACCCCTATTTCGGTGCCCAAATGCTCAAATGCGGCACGGTAGAAGAAATCATTCATTAATGATTAATCAAAAATCATGGTTCAAAAATTAATTGAACTGGCGTTACGCAACAGGCTGATTGTCTTGCTCTTTGCAGGCGGCCTGTTTGCGTACGGCCTTTACTCCGTAAAGCAAAACCCTATCGACGCTATTCCTGACCTGAGTGAAAATCAAGTCATTGTATTTACGGAGTGGATGGGACGAAGTCCGCAGGTAATAGAAGATCAGGTAACCTATCCCTTGGTAAGCAACCTGCAGGGTATTCCTAAAATAAAAAACATCCGGGGATCATCCATGTTCGGGATGAGTTTTGTGTATGTGATTTTTGAAGAGAACGTCGACATCTATTGGGCAAGAACACGGGTGTTGGAACGATTAAATTTTGCTCAACGATTACTGCCCCAGGGCGTTACTCCAACCTTAGGCCCAGATGGCACAGGTGTAGGTCACGTCTTCTGGTATCACCTTGATGCACCCAAAATGGACTTAGGCGAACAAAGAGCCTTACAGGACTGGTACATCAAGTTTGCCTTGCAAACAGTAACCGGTGTGGCCGAAGTAGCATCCTTTGGAGGTTTTGAAAAACAATACCAATTAGTAGTAGACCCTGTGAAACTGCAGTATTACAACATCTCACTGATGGATGTAATGAACAAGGTCAAGGCGAACAACAACGACGTAGGGGGCCGAAAATTTGAAATGGCAGATATGGCCTATATCATTCGTGGCCTTGGCTACATTAAAAACAAAGAAGATGTCGAAAACATTGCTCTGGCCAATTACAACGGCATTCCTGTAAGGGTAAAAGACATCGGATCAGTACAAATGGGTGGCGATTTGCGCTTAGGCATTTTTGATATGGATGGAAAAGGTGAGGTAGTAGGTGGCATCGTAGTGATGCGTTACAATGAAAATGCCAACAAAGTCATTGAAGCAGTAAAAGCAAAAATAAAAGAAGTTGAGAAGGGATTGCCCGAAGGAGTCACTTTCAAAACCTCCTACGACCGCAGCACTCTGATTCAGGAAGCTATTGACTCTGTAAAGGGAACATTGATTGAAGAAATGATAGCCGTTTCAGTTATTGTACTCATTTTCCTGTTCCATTGGCGCAGCGCCGTTATCATTCTTATTCAGTTGCCCATATCTGTGGCTGCAGGCTTCATTTTTCTGGAAATGTTTGGCATTTCGTCTAACATCATGTCCTTAACCGGTATTGCATTAGCTATTGGTGTAGTAGTTGATGATGGCATTGTAATGGTTGAAAATGCCTACCGGCACATTAGTGAAGCACAAATAGCAAAAATTAACTCATCCGACAAAGCGTAAATATGGCAAAGTGGTTCAAACGAAATATAGACCCGCTGACGGCTGCAGAAAGAGACAGCATCATCGAATTATCATCCAAACAGGTTGGCCCGGGTGTATTCTATTCTACCATCATAGTAGTGGCGTCCTTTCTTCCTGTTTTCCTTCTCACAGGCATGGAGGGAAAACTCTTTCATCCATTGGCATGGACCAAAACCTTTATCCTACTAATCGATGCTTTTCTCGCAATTACGCTAACCCCGGTATTAATTTCTTTTTTTCTGAAAGGAAGATTGAAGCCCGAATCTGCTAATCCAATTACAAAAACATTGGAGAAGATTTATACACCAATTCTCAAGTGGTGTTTGAAGTGGCGCAAAACTACCATCGCATTAAACATTATTGCATTAGCATCCGGTGTCATTATGCTGACAAAGCTCGGATCGGAATTTATGCCTCCTTTAGATGAAGGTTCTTTATTGTTTATGCCGGTTACACTACCCGATGTTTCCAATGCCGAAGCAAAACGCCTCCTTCAGGTACAAGACAAACTTATCCGGTCTGTTCCTGAAGTTGCACACGTCTTAGGCAAAGCCGGAAGAGCAAACACTGCTACCGATAATTCGCCTATCAGTATGATTGAAACTATCATACTTCTTAAACCCAAAAATGAGTGGAGAGAAGGAATGACCAAAGATGGTATTATCAATGAACTTAATGCCAAAATGCAAATACCAGGTGTCACCAACGGGTGGACTCAGCCAATCATTAATCGAATCAATATGCTGTCTACCGGTATTCGTACCGATGTAGGGTTGAAAGTATACGGGCAAAATCTCGACAGCATTTATGCATTTGCCCAAACCATCAAAAAACAACTCGTAGGTATCGACGGTATCAAAGATTTGTATGTAGAACCCATCACCGGTGGAAAGTATGTAGACATTGTCATCAAGCGGGAAGAAATTGGCCGCTATGGACTAAGTGTCGATGATGTAAATACAGTTATCGAAAGTGCTTTGGGCGGCATGAAACTAACCACTACTATAGAAGGCCGCCAACGCTTCTCAGTGAATGCAAGGTATGGTCAGGATTTCCGAAATAACCTTGAAGCATTGAAACGCTTGCAAGTACAAACCATGGACTTTGGTCCCATTCCACTGGAAGCTGTAGCAACCATTAAACTCAGCGATGGACCTCCAATGATTAATTCAGAGAATGCTATGTTGAGGGGTACTGTATTGTTCAATGTTCGTGAGAGAGATTTGGGCAGCACCGTAAAAGAAGCACAAGAAAGGTTAAATAAAATGATCACAAAACTCCCTAAAGGATATTTTCTCGAATGGAGTGGCCAATGGGAAAATCAAATAAGGGCAAATCAAACCTTACAAATGATTCTTCCAATCGTAATCGTCATCATTTTCATGGTATTGTATTTCACCTATCATTCCTTTAAAGAAGCAGCTATTACCATGATAACAGTTCCCTTTGCATTAATTGGCGGCGTTTTCATGGTATACTTCTATGGCATCAATTTATCGGTTGCGGTTGCAGTGGGCTTTATCGCCCTATTCGGAATGGCAATCGAAACAGCCATGCTCATGACCATTTACCTAAATGAGGCCATGAATAATATGGTGGCTAAACATGGCAACTCAAAAGCAACACTAACCCCTGCCATTATTCGTGAATTTGTGGTTGAAGGCTCTGCAAAGCGGCTGAGACCCAAACTAATGACTGTATCCGTAGGCTTATTTGGCCTCATTCCTATATTATGGGCCACAGGTGTAGGCAGCGATATTATGCGTCCTATCACCATCCCTTTAATTGGCGGCACTATTTCATCCACCATTTATGTACTCCTAATTACTCCGGTCATTTTTGAAATCGTGAAGGAGAGAGAACTTAAACGCAACGGCAAAATTGAATTGATAGATGTTAAAGAATAAACTACTCCTGGCATTATTTGCAGTAACGGTTGCTTTAAGCAGCAGTTCGCAAACATTACATCTTGATGCTGTTATTGACAGTATCAAAGCCTCACATCCTGTAGTGAAAATGTATGACAATGAAATCCGCTCCATGGATGAAGCCGCAAAAGGTGCAAGAAGCTGGATGCCTCCGCAAGTCGGCATTGGCCAGTTTATGACGCCGTATGATGTTCGGCTCTGGCACAAGGAAGGTGATATTCCGGGAATGGGCTCTGTCATGGTATCAGGTGAACAAATGTTTCCGAACAAAAAAAAGCTTGATGCAGATGAAAGCTACATGAAAGCCATGTCATCAGTGGAGAAGGAAAGAAAAAACGCAACACTGAATGAATTAATAAATGATGCAAAGCAATTTTATTATGAATGGATAATTCTGGAAAAGAAGCTCGTGATCATTGAAGAGAATGAAAAGATTCTGGATTTCATGATAAAGAATGCTGAGATACGATATAAGAACGGGTTAGAGAAAATCAGCGCCTATTTCAAAGCCAAAGCTGCTTTGGGTGATGTAAAGAATATGCAGCTCATGTTTGAAAACGATATAAAAGAAAAACGTATCCGTATTAATTCACTGATGGGCAGAAATGCCATGATTTATTTTGACATTGACACAGCCTATGCTTTAAACGATTATTCAGGCCTTGTTTTCGACAGCACATTATTCTACACTAACCGCAGCGACCTGAAATCATTGGACAAAGAAATTAATCTCACTCTACTGAAGCAAGAGACAGAAAGGGCTGCACTAAAACCTCAATTCGGTATTCGTTATGACAATATGATTGGCTTCGGAGGTCAGCCTTTGCAATACACCATCATGGGCATGGTCCGCATTCCTATGGCCAAATGGTCCTCTAAAATGAACAAAGCAAATATTGAAAGCCTGAAATGGAAAAACTATGCCATTCAGTCGCAAAAGGAAATGATGGTAAATGAACTCAGCGGAATGGCCTATGGAATGCGGAATGAACTAGAGTTAAAAAAGAAGCAATTAAAACTCTATGAAGAAACTATTATTCCTGCTTTGCGGAATAATTATAGAACAATGCAGCTGGGGTATGAGCAAAACACTGAAGAACTATTCATGTTATACGATGCCTGGGAATCATTGAACATGAAGCAGCTCGAATATGTCGAATTACTCAACCAGGCACTAAAACTTCAGGTAACGATTGAAAGAATTATAGAAAAAAACTAATTCGCCTCATATGCAAAGACGAAACTTTTTAAAACTGTCAGGATTAAGTGTTGGTGCAGCAGTTTCAGGCTCTTCCATTGCTGGCTTATTGGTCAGCACCACCAGTTGCAAAAAAGAACACCACATAGGGTTGATGACAAGTCCGGTAACAGTTACAGAAGGTAATTTTTCCAAACCGCTTTCCTTTCCTGCACAGGCAGGTATCAACCAAACCCTTACAGCCCAGGCCACGGCAGCCAACCTGAATGGCTCCACTATTCCGGTATTAGGATATCAACCAAACAGTTTGCTTGGCCCAACTTTCAGAGTGAACAATGGCAGCGCTGTAAATATCTTTTTGCAAAACAATCTATCCGAACACACCAATATTCATTGGCACGGTTTGAAAATACCAGCTCTCATGGACGGCCATCCTGACCAGCTCGCTATGGCTGGGGGTACATTTCGCTACCAATTCACCATAAACCAAAGGGCAGGGCTAAGTTGGTATCATCCCCACCCGCACGAAAATACAGGCAAGCAGGTTTTTCAGGGTTTAGCTGGCTTATTCATCATTAACGATGCTGAAGAAGCCGCACTCAATCTGCCGTCAGGTCAATACGAAATACCATTAGTCATACAAGACAAACGAATCACTACCACTGGCATCGCCTACAATCCTTCTATGGAGGAAGTAATGGCAGGCTATATGGGAGAATCAATTGTAGTCAACGGTATTCATTCCCCTTTTGCTGAAGTAGCCACTCGTTATTATCGACTACGCATGCTCAACGGTTCAAATGCCCGGCTGTACAACCTTGCGTTCAGCAACAATACCGACATGATTATTATTGGAAATGATGGAGGTTTATTGAAAAATCCGGTTACCGTAAAAGATATTTTAATTGCACCTGGAGAAAGATTGGACGTATTGGTAAACTTTAGCGGAGTACCAGTCGGCACAGAACTCTTTCTTGTCAGTAAAGAATTTGCTCATGGAGGTACTGCACAAGGCAAACAATCTTTCAACATACTTAAATTCAAAGTGGCCGTCGCACTTACAGATTCCTTTACAGTTCCTGCAAGTCTTTCGGTCATCAATTCAATTCCCGCCTCCTCAGCCGTAAAGACCAGATTATTTGATATTTCCAATGCAATGGAGCATCACGGTGTGCCAATGAATAATGGAATGCAAATGCGGCACCGAATCAATGGAAAATTATTTGACAGCAGCCGTATTGACGAAAATGTTTCTGCCAATACAACCGAAATATGGGTATTTGACAACAGCAAAGGTGATGAACCACACCCGATGCACCTGCATGGAGTATTCTTTCAGGTGCTCGACAGAACCGGTGGCAGGGGAGACAAAATTGCTTCCGAAAGTGGCTGGAAAGATACAGTGCTGGTAATGCCGGGCGAAACCGTAAGAGTGCTGGTACCCTTTGAAAACAACAAAGGCAAATTTGTATTCCACTGCCATAACCTGGAACATGAAGACGATGGCATGATGCTGCAATATCAATTGAGTTAATTGGAACACTATGAAAAGAACATACTTAGGATGCATCCTTGCTATAGCTATAGCACTTATTGCATGCAAAAATGATAAGAATCCTCATGCAGGCCATCAGGCGGCTGTTGTAAAAGAAATGTACACCTGTCCCATGCCAGAGGATTCAGTTTTTAGCGATAAGCCGGGCACTTGTCCAAAATGCGGGATGACATTGGTAAAAATGGAAGCGCATAATCATGCACAGAACAACGCTCAGTATACATGTCCCATGCCAGAAGATTCTGTCTTTAGCGATAAGCCGGGTACTTGTCCAAAATGCGGGATGACATTGGTAAAGATGGAAAAGCATAATCATCCACAGAACAATGCTCAGTATACATGCCCTATGCCAGAAGATTCTGTCTTTAGCGATAAGCCAGGCACTTGTCCAAAATGCGGAATGACATTGGTGAAAGTAAATGCAAACAACGAAAAGTCCAACGATATTGAAATGGCAACATTGCTAAAACCAACAAACGAATTCGTCGTATCGTCCATCCCGGTTACTTCAATCGATTTGCGATCAGAACAAATTGAAATGGACGCCTTGGGCTATATTGCTTACGATACAAGACAAGTTGGTAGTATCTCTGCAAGAGTATCAGGCAGAATTGAAAAATTGTATGTCCGCTATCGCTACCAAAAAATAACCAAAGGGCAACGAATACTAGATATCTACAGCCCTGAACTCCTTACTGCCCAACAGAATCTGCTGTTCCTTGTAAAGAATGATTCAGAAAATACCGCATTCATTGAGGCAGCTAAAGAAAAGCTACTGTTATTGGGCATGAGCAATGAACAGTTAAAGCAGGTCATGAAAAGCGGCCAGCCATCATTCACAACTACTGTTTACAGTAATTACAGTGGCCATATCCACGAGTCTTCAAACGACGGGTCTATGAATCCAGACCCCGGCAAAATGAAAGACATTTCACAAATCACAGAAGAACTTTCATTGAAAGAAGGAATGTATCTTCAAAAAGGACAATCTGTTTTCTCAGTTTTCAATCCTGATAAGGCCTGGGCTATACTTAACCTGTATGGCGAAAACCAGTCGATGATAGAAAAAGGAAATACCGTAAGGGTAGTGCCCGAAACCGCTCCTGATAAAGACTTCCGTGCCAGCATAGATTTTATCGAACCCTTCTACCGTAAGGTAAGCAAAACACTTACAGCGAGAGTGTATTTCGATAACCGTGTCTTCAAAATTCCAATCGGAAGTCAGGTTAAGGCAACCATTTTTGCGAACTCCAAAAAAGCATGGTGGCTCCCCAAAGAGTCAATTCTATCATTGGGTTTAGATAAAGTGGTTTTTCAAAAATCAGAAGGAGGCTTCGTGGCAAAGAAAATCACTACAGGCATGACACATCGCAATCATGTTCAGGTCTTAAGCGGTTTAACATCACAGGACTCAATAGCATCAAATGCGCAGTTCCTGATGGACAGCGAAAGTTTCATTAAAATAAAAAATTGATTATGCGGTATATCACATTCATTGCATTCCTGCTGCTTGTCATAACATCTTGCAGTAACAATGAACAATTGGCAACAGACCCCGACACCTATTACACCTGTTCTATGGACCCGCAGGTGGTGGAGTACAAACCGGGCAAATGCCCTATATGTAAAATGGATTTAACACCGGTAAAGAAAAAAAAAGGAGAAAATAAAGACGAATTGCAATTGAGCGAACAGCAAATTCAAATGGGCAATATTTACACAGATACAATACGCAATGGGACTATCGGCGACCAATTAGTGCTAACTGCTACCTTAAACTTCAATCAGCTGAAATCAACCTCGGTAAGTTCAAGAGTCATGGGTAGGGTTGAAAGGTTGTTTTATAAGAATGTTGGCGATTACGTCAAGCAAGGCACTCCTCTATATGAGATATACAGCGAGGATCTAAACAATGCAAAACAAGAGTATATTCTAGCACTTGAAAAGAAAAAAACATTTGTTGCTGAAACTGTAATTGACTTCGACCAACTAATTCAAAGTGCCAAAACCAAACTGTCACTTTGGGGTTTAAGTGAAGCACAGATAGCAGAACTGGCAAAATCAAGAAAAGCAGCCCCCACTACCACATTTTACAGCACAGCAACCGGCTTTATTACACAGCTCGATATTCGCGAAGGTGATTATGTTATGGAGGGCGGCACAATTGTAAAACTGGCCAACCTTAGCACACTGTGGGCAGAAGCACAGGTATTTACATCGCAGCTGTCAGCTATAGATAATAATAGTATGACAATAGTCCAGATTCCAGAGTTTGATAACTTGGAAATCCAAGGACGCATTGAATTTGTAAACCCCGAAATCAATCCCGATACAAGAATTAATCTTATCAGGGTATCAATACCCAATCCAGGCAATCAGTTGAAACCCGGCATGCCTGCATATGTAATAGTAAAAAGCCCTCAACGGACTTCACTTTCACTGCCAATTGATGCTGTCATCAGAGATGGTAAAGGCGCAACAGTATGGATTCAGTCAGGAAAAAATACATTCAAAAGTGTAATGGTGCAACCCGGTCTCGAAAGCGGAGATAGAATTGAAATAAAATCAGGTTTGAAAGAAGGCGATGTTGTCGTACTCAGTGGTGCATACCTGTTACATAGCGAGTATGTATTTAAAAAAGGAGCCGACCCAATGGCTGGACATAATCACTAAACATTCCTTCACCTTGTCAATACATAAAAACAAATCTAAGTTATATGATAAAGCCCACTGTATTCGCTGCAATCTCCTTCCTTATATTTTCCTTTACTCAATCGGTCATAGCACAACCTTCATCAGAAGTCTGCTACAATCCGAATCTGGTGAAGGATACTACCAAAAAAAGCATCAAGTCAATGGCTTTTGCCATTGTGAAAGGTGATAGTATTAAAATTAATTACCATTCTCCCGGCGTACGCAAAAGAATTATTTGGGGAGGACTGGTTCCATTGGATGAAGTTTGGGTTACTGGAGCCCACGATGCCACAACATTAGAAATGCCACAGGCTTTTGTAGTAAATGGAAAAGAAATTCCAGCCGGTAAGTTTGCCTTTTTTACCATACCTGGAGAGAAACAATGGACCATCATTATCAACAAAAACTGGAACCAGCATTTGGCCACAGAATACGACCAAAAAGAGGATATTGTGCGGCTAACAGTCAAACCAATCTACACACAGCATACGGAACGCTTACAGTACTACATCGATGTCAATAACAACAATGCCGGAACCATAACAGTTGCATGGGAAAGAATTAAAATTCAATTACCCTTTCAACTAAAATAATACATGGCGAAAAGTAAACACTATTACATACGCAAAAGCCATCGTTGGCTCGGCTTACTATTAGGTATACAATTTCTATTTTGGACAATTGGGGGGTTGTATTTTAGCTGGAGTAATATCGATGAAGTTCATGGTGATCCTATGAAAAAACAGACACCACTTATACCATCAACTATTCCCTTGATTAGTCCCTCATTCGTGTTAAATGCAATAAAACAATCACATCAGTTTGATTCATTGATATCTATTCAGTTGGTGGATGTGTTAGGCATTACTTATTATCAAATTCGAGGTACAAATACACACAATATTCAGGCTGGTCATCAACACAAACCTCAAGTGCTAACATTCCTGGCCAATGCATCAACTGGTCAGTTGCGTGGTCAACTTACAAAAGCAGAAGCTATACAAGTATCGAAAAGAGTGTTTAATGGTTCTCCAATAGTGACATCAGTTACCTATCTCACAAGTACGGATAATCATCACGAATATCGGGAGAGCCCATTACCTGCCTATGCAGTTTCATTTAAACATCCCACACATACAACAGTGTACGTGTCAACAGAACTTGGTACGGTACAAAAATTCCGTAACAACCGATGGCGTACATTCGACTTTCTTTGGATGCTTCATACAATGGATTATGAAAGCCGAGATAATTTTGGCAATTGGTTGCTGCGTGGCTTTTCAATGCTAGGTCTTGTCACAATACTAAGTGGCTTTTTATTATTCATGTATAGCTCCCGCTCATTTAAAAAGTGGGTTCGCTTCATCAACTAGCATTACATTGTATCGAGCTTTCATTTGTAAATGAATAGTGTGGGCAAGAGTGTGACCTAACAAAATGTAATTATTAGTTTCCTTCCTTTTGATTGGAAATGTTCAATGGGGTCCTGTCGCAAATCCATCACATTGTAAGTCAAATTACTTGTTACCATTATCTGTTTTACCATTTAAGCAAAAAGGGTGCGTAGACACGCACCCTTAATTGATTGTTCTATCAATTGTTCTTGCTTATGATACTATTGTTACCTGATTCCCAGATCTTCTTGTATTTGTTCAAGACTGCGGCCTTTAGTTTCAGGCAGCCATTTCCAAGTGAAAATGAATGCCAATAACATCATTACAGCATAAAATGAAAATGAGTACACAGCACCATTTTCACTTCCTTCCACTATCATAGGAAAAGTCCATGAAATTACTGCGGCCATAATCCAGTGGGTAAAGCTGCCCAATGATCCACCTTGCGACCGAACTGAATTTGGGAAGATTTCTGATATAAACACCCAAAGTGTTGCACCTTGCGAAAAGGCAAAAAAGGCAATATAACCTAGCAGGTAAAATAGAACTTGACTGCCCAACATTCCTTCACTATTAAATGCATAAGCGGTTAAGGAAAGAAAAACAATCAAACCAACACTGCCCACCAGTAGTAACGTTTTTCTGCCAAACTTGTCAATCAATGTCATCGCAATCAGGGTAAATAAAAGATTGGCTCCACCAATGTAAACAGGTTGCAGATAGGCTTCGGCCTTATCAAATCCTGCCATTTCAAAAATCCTTGGTGCATAATACAAGATGGCATTTATACCAGAAAGCTGATTAAACATGGCAAGTAAAACCGCATAAAAAATCGGCTTTCGAAATTTAGCCTGAAACAACTTTTCCTGTTTACCTCCTTGCGATAATGCATGCTCTTGCTTTATCAGGTCAACCGCACCATGCACACCTGTCTTATCAAAGATCTTTTTTGCCTCATCATCTCTGCCTTGCAATACAAGCCAGCGGGGGCTTTCTGGTATCATAGCAAGCAGGAGGGTAAAAAGTACTGATGGTACTATCATAATACCAAACATCCATCTCCAACTAGAATCACCAAAACCTGCAAAAAGGAAGTTTGTGATGTAAGCAACAAAAATGCCCGTTACAATCATCAACTGAAATGAACCGGCCAACCTTCCACGCATTTGAGAAGGTGCTACTTCAGAAATATACATAGGCCCTACAACTGAGGAAGCCCCAACTGCTAAGCCCCCAATAAACCTGAAGAAAATGAACATGCTCCACATTGGAGTTAAAGCACATCCGATTGCTGAAAACAAATACAAGATAGCAACCCCTACAAGCATTTTTTTTCTGCCATATCGTTGAGCAGGATAGCCCACTATTATCGAGCCTATTACTGTACCAATAAGACTTGATGCAACTGTGAAGCCTAGCCAGCCCGATGATAATTGCCACAGTTCCTGGATTGTATTTTCCGCCCCGGAAATAACCGCAGTTTCAAATCCAAACAGGAAACCTCCTATTGCTGCAATTAGCGAAATTCTTACAGCATACAATGCTGCTTTCACAGGCATTTTATCCTGTCCCTTATGTAACGTTGTTGATGCTTCTGCAATCACATGGAATGTTTTGAATAATGAAATAATCAATGCTGTTGTTTCAATGTGGAAACGATATGGTTAACTTCTACCGGATGATACCATGAACGAATGAAGTTTCCATCTTTATCGTACAGTGCCACAAAAGGCATCTTTACCAACCTGAAATAATCACGTAAAAAGAACGTATTACCCTCTGTACCTACAAAGTAATTTTTGTATTGCTGCAGTTTAGATTGAACAACAAACTTTTTTACTTCTGCTACACTTACATAGGTAATCATCGCAATAGATGTTGTTTTCAAACTTCCTTCATGTACAATCAGCTTGTTTGTAAGGTCTTGGCAATGATCACAACTGGGATCAAAATAGATGAGTAAAATTGGTTTGTTATACGGCAGTTGCGAAGCTGTAAAAAATTTCCCGTTCTCAGTAACCATTTTAAAAGGCGGTAATTTATTGCTTTGCGAAAGGGTTGTACCATGCTTAGCAAAAAAGAGCAATACTAAAAAGCCTTTACTATAAATATTAAAAAGCATAAGCAACTATTATCGCAAACTCTTTTTAATAGCAGTTAGTGACAGATTTTTAAACATTGCCGTACTGCCATCTCCTGATAGCTTTAATCCATTGTATTGATATGTAGGGAAGTATAAAAAGGTAATTACGCTTTCACCATCATTTACAAAAACCTCAGCAGATGTTTTATCAATTAAAATCCGAAAATGGTTGTCGCCTGCTTTGGGTACAAAAGGGCATACAATTTTGTTTTTGAAACTGTTATTGAAGTCCGTATTACCAGATGCAGATCGATCAATCGTCATTAATTTACTTCCCTTATCAACGGTGATTAAAATTTTCTCTTTAGAGTTGCCAACATTCAATATCATGTTTCCGGAATTGCTAAAATCAGCTGTAAAACTCAGCTCATAACTTCCTGTTTTGATAGTACTGTTATTGACAATCTCAATAGATTTATGACTTCCTATTACAGATGTATCTGGTCCGCCGGCTTTGTAGTTGTCTAATTCCTTCACTGGCACTGATTTCAAGATATAAGCAGCACCATTGTTCACGAGTGATAGTTCGCGGGGTACAGTATTGGTACTTCTCCAGGTATTTGTAGGAACCTTTTCTGCATATTGCCAGTTACTCATCCAACCAATAAAAATTCTTCTCCCATCACTAACAGGTACATTATTATAGGTTACGCCTGCATAATTATCCGTGCCATAGTCAAGCCAATGAATTTCTGTTGATTCGGAAGTAAATTTTCCGCCAGAAAAATTGCCCACAAAATATTGCGTGCCCGAACCACCATTAGGAGCACCAGGATTTATGCTTACCAGCAACACCCATTTTTTTTGCGTGGTTCCTGCCACTGGCAACTCAAACAAGTCAGGACATTCCCACACACCTCCGTGAGCTCCAACCCCTTCACCAAAGCTACTTTCATAGGTCCACTTTTTAAGGTCTGTAGAGGTATAAAAATTCACCTTTTGTCCAACCGCAAGCACCATCAGCCATTTCCGCAATTCTGCATTCCAACTTACTTTAGGATCCCTAAAATCAGGTATACCCGGATTAGGTAACACTGGATTGGCGCTATACTTTGTCCAAGAGTCTCCACCATCAACGCTGTAAGCAATTGCCTGATGTTGTTGAGACCCCGCAAGAGTATAAACAGCTACAAGTGGATCATTTGAGCCCGACTTAAAGCCTGATGTATTATCGACGTCTACAACTGTACTGCCAGAAAAAATCGTTCCTGATGCATCCGGTGCAATGGCAACGGGTTTGTCTTTCCAGCTAAACAAATCTTTGCTTGTTGCATGTCCCCAATGCATAGGCCCCCAAACGCTAGCCGAAGGATTATACTGGTAGAATAAATGATAAGTGCCATTGTAATAAACCAGTCCATTGGGATCATTCATCCAGTTGGAAGGAGGTGTAAAATGATATACTGGTCGATAATCACTTTCTTTCATTGGCACTAATGATGCAGAAGAGTCTGTTATCACTGTAAGTATTCCTCCTCCGTCATTTTTTTTAGAACAAGAACAGGCTGCTGTCAAAAACATACACACAACCAGTCCAATCTTATAAAATGTCATAACATACATTTGAATGGTCCCGGTATACCCTACCGGGACCGATTATGAATTACTATTTTGTTTTCAGATAGTCAATTGCATTCTTATACATCTTCTCAATGTTAGATTGGTAAACATTAGTGGTAAAATTCTGCTTCCATTCAATACCGCCGATGCCAATGTAAATAGCCGATCCTTGATAGCTGCCCTTTGGTTTAAGTTCCATTACTCCAGCCATCCAGTAATCTCCTATACCATCCCATTGTCCAAGCCATTCAATATTATTATCAGAGATAAATTTATTGTATGCAGCCTCATTATCATTGGGCTCTAGTTTCAGGTATTCAGGTATACGAAGAATGACGGCATTGTGATTTTCTTTCCAGCCAGGCCCAATGATGGGGAATGTTACGCGGCCATCACCTTGCGTTGTCATGGCAATGCCTTTATATAGCGGGTGTGTGCTGAAATCATGCTTACGATTAATCTTAACTCCGATACCCCACGTGTCAGGATTATTAAAACCCGTACCTTGATCAAAGCCCATAAAATAGGGTTCTGTCATACGTCCAAGTGTCCAGAAGTATTGAACAGCAAACTGGTTCAACAACAATCCACCACCATTCTGATAATATGCTTTGAGCCTGCTCACAACAGTGGCATCTGTTGCTACTGAAGGAAGATCTTTAGTGGATTCAAGGTCATAGTTCCACCATATCACCCGAAATTGAGATAAGTCGACTACCCCGTTTTTCACGTTATCAAATGAGATGTAACGCGACTTGCTATAATTAGCAAAAAGCCATTTTGCTGCAGCGACTTCGTCATCATCACCGGTTGATAATAGTGATAATGAGTCGGCGTATTTACCAATGTAACCAACAGCAGTTGCGCCAACTTTAAATGGCAGGTAAACAGTATTAGAACTTTGGCCAGCACTATTGTACGTTACAAAGCTGATGTTGTATGTTCCAATAGGTACATTATTAACTTGATAAGAGGTTGCGGTACCAGCCAATTCTATAGTTTGACCACCAATCTTAATAATAATTTTTGCTACGGGAGAAGCAGGTAAAGTCCATTTCAACAAAACGCCATTATCATTTTGTTCGCCGAAAGCATCTTTTATTGGAGCTGCGCCCTCTCTTCTGAATTTTACCAATTCTCCTAATGAAAGATTTCCTTTACCATCTTTTAACTTTACTAAATAGGTGTATTCTTTATTGGTTTCAATAATTCCGTACTTGTAAGTTGTGCTGTTAGAAGCAAGCTCTTTTGAAGAAGCGCCTTCGCTAACAATTGGAATTAGTCCATCCAAGCCTGCAGGCATCTTCCAGCTAAGCAATACGGTATCGCCATTCAGCGTATAACTCAAATCACTAATTGGAGGAATCTGTGCCGATTGTATTACTAAGTCTCTTTTCTGGCAGGCAAAAACACTCATTGCCAGCCCCATAATTACCAGATATTTTGATTTCATGTTTTCTGTTTTTAATGAGTTACTGGAGATAGCCAGGATTTTGAACATATTGGTTACGGCTAAAACGAATCTGATTCAGTGGTATGGGCAAATACTCATCACGATTCTTCTGGAAAGAAGCGTCTTTTAAGTACTTCCGCTTGTCCTTTTCCTTTGCGAAATAGGCATTCATGTAAGATTCTGCAATGCCCCAACGTACAAGGTCAAAGAAATGCATGCCTTCCATGGCAAACTCAAGCCTTCTTTCGAAGCGCATTGCTTGTCTTGCAAAGTCTTTTGTCCAATCACAGTTTACACCTGGTTTGTATACATCAATTGCAAACTTCGATTCATAATCACCATTGGCAAGCTTAAGCAGGTTTGTACTATTTTTTGAACGATTTCTCAATGCATTGATTAGGGGCAATGCTTCATTCTGTCTGCCAAGTTCAATCAATGCTTCAGCCTTCCAAAGCATTACATCTGCAAAACGAAGGAGTATCCTGTTTTTTGCACTTGCATAAAATGGGCCTACTTGTACATACTGACTTTTCTTTACGTTTTCTTTTAGTGATGCATATACACCATACACATCGGGCGTTCTATTCCAACTTTCTTGATACAAAAGACCTGCATCATATTTCCATGGATGGCCTGGCATAGCAACAGTGTGGTTCAATCTTGGATCCACAGTGTTTGCTGCTACGTAATCACTATTGTTGAAGGAGTTGAATTCTGGTAGTCCATCAGCACTTGTCTTGAAAGAGTTAACCAAATTTTGAGAGGGCTTACGAAAATCACAGCAACCAATACCCTGCGGCGTTCCCAGTACATCGCCAAAGTTTAGCCGGCCAAACATGGTTCCGTCATCTTTAGAATACTGAACAGAGAAGATAGCCTCTGGCCCATTTTCAGTTCCAAGCATGAAGTTGTTGGCAAAGTCACTCTCAAGGGCATATGGTCCGGCTATTACCTGATCACATAAAGCAACTACTTCGTTTAGTCTTGTAGTATTGATTTTAGTGACATTGTGTTTTTCATCTTGCTCATAGGCCTGATACAGTTTTGTTTTGGCTAAATAAGCAAGAGCCGCATATTTATTTGCACGTCCTATTTGAGGCTGTGTAGTTGGCAGATTGTCTGCAGCAAATTTAAAATCATCTGCTATCCTTTGCCACAAGGCATCATTGGTAAGTGCAGTATTTAAAACATTTGCATACTCATTGGTTGGTACAGTTTCGTCGATAAATGGAATGTTCTTGAACAGCACTTTCAATTGAAAATACCAGTGCCCCCGAAGAAACCGCATTTCAGCCTGACGTACTTTTTTCTTGGCTGCTGTATCACCCAATGCGTTGAGACTGGTCAGCGCAGCATTTACCCGAGATATTGCTACATAGTACTGAAACCAAAGTCCATCAAATTCGCCGATATCACTACGAACCTGCTTGAAGATTTCAAGAAAATAAAAATTCTGAATGTCAGCTTCATCCCGTCCGCCCTTATATGCATCGCCTGCTCTTACATCTCCATATGGCCAAAGACTCCAAGGTGTGTTGTAATGGTCATTGCCCAACGAGGCGTATGCTGCAGTAACCAAACCTTCATAGTCACCGGATACTTGTATTTGGCTGAGCGTCGCTTTAGGTGCTACATCTAAGTAAGATTTGGAGCATGCCGAAAGAGCGGCTATTAGTAGAATTGAAAATATCTTTTTCATGATAAATTGCTTTTGAAAGAAGTAACACGTTATAGGCCGATACGAACACCAGCTGTAAGCATAGTAGGAATCGGATAGCCGTAATTGGGCATTTCAGGGTCGATTCCGGTAAAAGACTTTGATTTGATGATGAACAAATTTTGTCCACTCACATACAAGTTCAAACTGTTAATATGAAAACGCTGTGATAACGCCTTAGGCAAGGTATACCCCAACTGCAAATTTCTCAATTTGGCATATCCGCCATTTTCAATAAAATAAGTGCTAAACCGGCTTTCATTATTCCTGTCCGTTAATGTTAAAGCAGGGATGTTTGATGATTGGTTAGTAGTTGACCAAGCATCCAACAATCTTGTACCCTTATTTGAACCAGTTTCACTAATGCTCCAGAAATCTGACGCTGATTTTACATCATACACATTAATTTGCTGGTGTCCAACTCCTTGAAAGAAAATGGTAAGATCAAAACCTTTGTATTCAAAATTGAAGTTGATACCATAAGTAAAGTCAGGTGTAGGATTGAAAATCCAGGTCCTGTCTTTCTCATTAATCATACCATCACCATTTAGATCTTTGTAGCGAATACGTCCAAGTCCTTTGCCCAATTGTTCAGCAGACTTCAATACTTCGTCTGTGGTTTTGAAAATACCATCAGCGACATAACCATAGCCACTTCCCCAAGGCTGATTTAGTATGTTATCTGTTGTTCCATTGCCACCGTAGGTGTTCACTACTTCTTCTGGTAATGACGTCACTTTGTTGCGGTAAGTAGCAATATTGCCTGTAATATCGAAATTCAGTTTACGACCGATTTTACCTTTATATCCAACCAAAAATTCGATACCCTTATTTTGAAGACTTGCGCCATTTACCCAACGATCACCACCCTCACCAATCACAGCTATATACGCTGGTCTGATTAGCATGTCTTTCGTCTTCTTCACGAAATAATCTACAGAACCATAAATCTTTTGATTGAATAATCCGAAGTCAAGGCCAAAGTTGGATTGAGTAGTTGTTTCCCATCTTACATCATCATTGGCCCGTTGCGTAAGCTGATACCCCGAAGGAAGAGTCCCGCTTCCGGTTCCATTCAGGTCGTAAGAAGTTGCATCAGGTGAACGCCAGGTAGGATCGCCACCAGTGTAATTGGTTTGATACAACGTAACGTTGGCAGTATTACTGATGTAGTCTTGGTTACCATTTTTACCCCAGCCATAACGAATTTTCAAGTCACTGATAAATTGAAAATTGTCTTTAATGAAGTTTTCATTATTCAAGCGCCAGCCGAAACTAAATGCCGGAAATAAACCGAACTGATTGTTCTTGCCAAACTTTGAAGAACCATCATAACGCAAGGTGGCTGAAGCAAGATATTTGTCTTTGAAAGCATAGTTCAATTTCCCGAAATATGACAGGAGTCTATATTCTCCCGCACCACCTCCATTATCCTTAAGGCCAGTACCTGCATCTAAATACATATAATTAATATCCTCACTGGCAAAACTTTGCCTGCTGGCCCATGTACTCACACCTTGCTCTTTGTATGTTTCCATACCTGCAATAGCATCAATATTGTGGTCTCCAATTATGCGCTTATAATTAAGTGTATTCGTCCAGGTGAGCTTTGTTGTATACCAATTGCTCATGGTTACCTTATTCAAAGGATTGTTTAAGTAACCAGACCTGTATGCCAATTGCATATCTCGTTTAGAGAAATTACCATAATCTAAACCAATACTTGTTCTCAAATAAAGGTGCTTAATTACTTCAAGCGTTGCATAGGCATTACCAAACATCCGTAGATAATTGTAATGATTCTGTTTGTTATCTTCTAACAAACGAACGGGGTTTTGTCTGTCATTCATTCCACCCCATGGTCCGCCCCAACCGTTTCCATCCGCTGTACGCACAGGAATAATAGGTAGTGCTTGCAAAGCAGCATTCAAAACATTGCCTTGTACTTCCTTTGTGGTGCTTACAGTAAAGTTTTCACCAATAACAAGACGGTCATTGAGCATTCGATAATCACTATTCAGTCGGGTAGTAATGCGTCTGAAATTTGTCGTTTTAACTATACCGTCATTATTTGTGTAATCTAAAGAAAACATGGTGCTTCCCTTCTCTGTACCTCGTGCTACAGATATATCGTAGTTCTGCATAATAGCTGTCTGGCTAATTTCTTTAAACCAATCAGTATTGGCAGTCTTCATCGTATTATTGGGTGCATCGATGTATTCTGGAAGTGTAATACCATTAAGCGTGTAGCCTCCATTGCCATTTTTGGTCCAGTCGAAGCTGTAGCCATACTTACTATTAATCGGATCGCCGCCAAACAATTGAGCATCATTTGCACTTGCCTGCCAATTGGCTAAGCCATATTGCTCAGCATTCAAGACTTTCATCCTGTTTTGATAAAAAGAAGCAGAAGTACGAGCATTAGCAGTGATGGAGAACTCTCCTTTTTTAGCTTTCTTGGTAGTAATAATAATAACACCACTGGCTGCTCTCGAACCATATATAGAAGCCGCTGATGCATCTTTTAGAACCTGAATCGTTTCAATATCATTCGGATTTAATTCATGCATTCCGGCTGTTGTTGCAACTCCATCAATTACATACAAAGGAGAGTTTCCGTTGATGGAACTTAAACCTCTGATTAAGATGTTTACGTTGGATCCACTAGGCTGTCCGTCTGTATAAATAATCATACCTGGTACACGTCCCTGTAATGCTTGAATCGGATTGTTATTGGGCAGTTTCTTCAACTCTTTTACATCTACTACTGAAACAGCTCCAGTAAGGTCAGCTTTTCGTTGAGTTTGATAGCCAGTAACAACGACATCGCTTAGAAGACTCGAAATTGGCCTGAGACTTACTTCAATTTCAGTACGTCCAGCAACATTAACTTCCTGTGAAATCATACCTATATGACTGATAACAAGCACATTGCTGCCATCAGGTACAGTTATAGAAAATCGGCCTTTTGCATCGGTATTTGTACCTATGTTTTTGCCTTTAATAGAAACAGACGCACCAATAACGGCGACGTTGGCGGTATCTGTAACCACCCCACTTACCGCTTTTTGCTGCGACCAACTTGGTAATGCCATTACGAGGCATACCAAGACATAGACAAGCTTTCGCATAAACTGTTGTTTTTATTGTTTTAGTAATGGTTCTTTAAGTTTTTCATCTACATCGCTTTGAAATAGTGTCTTTAACTCAGACACTTCATATTCGGGGCAAGCGCCAGCTTTACTTGCAACAAAAGCCCCCACTGCGGAAGCAAACGCAAGAGATTCCTGAGGGGCTAATCCTTTATAAATACTTTGTATAAATGCTGCAAAAAAAGAATCACCACTCCCTATTGTATCTTGTACCTGTACACGGTAAGCATGTTGATAATAAAAATCACCTCCGTCACTTAAGACAGATCCGTCTGCACCCATTGTTACCAATAGCTTTTCAATATTGAATCGCTCTTGTATCAACTTCATGCGGTCTTCCTTGTGCTTAAAATGGCTAAACCAGCCAGTCACAAGCTCTAACTCATCAAGATTCATTTTTAGAATGTCTGCCTTCCGAAGCAGGTGTTCCATGCTGTTTCGATTGAAGTGTGGTGGACGCAGATTGACATCCATTACATTTGTACTTCCCACTTCCAGACATTTATACAGTGTGTCACGACTTACTTTATTGCGACTAGCTAGGCTGCCGAATACGAAAAATTTTGAAGATTGGACCAATCCGGCAAACTCGTTTTTCCATTCAATAAAATCCCAAGCCGAAGGGTAAACGATATCGTAAACCACGTCACGCTGTTCATTTATTTTAGCATATACAAGCCCCGTGGGATGAACATTATCAGCATGGAAAAAGTCGGTACATACACCATGCTTGGCCAAGATATTAACCAGCCCTTCTCCATACTTGTCTATCCCAATCCTCGTTATCACTGCGGGGTTTAACCCAAGTTTTTTCAAATGATACGCCACATTCATCGGTGCTCCCCCGGGCATTGCCGCATCAGGCAGTATATCCCATAGCGCTTCGCCAAAGCACACTACTTCATGTTTATTCATCCTATAAAAAGATTTTGTGATTAGCCAGCCAGATACCGTAATTGGAGCTTTTACTGTAATTGTTTACCTGGCTCCCGGTAGTTATTGGCAAAAAATCGGTCAAGCTGAAATGCTTGTAAAGCAGTAATAAAATAGATCCCGAAATGAATCCAAAAAATTTCATGTGGCTCGCAATTTGGAAGCAAGTTCCATAACTACTCTTCGGCCAGCATTTCGTTTTTGTATCTTTCTTTAATAACTTTATAAAAAAAGGGGGAACTCAATTAGATATTCATAATCAGATAGTTACGAATTTGCTCAGACAAGGAATTTGGATTTTGTAACTACCTTTTCTGTTATTGTAACATATTGCTGAGGTTTTCAAAACGGCTCGTTACAATAATAAAAATGCGCTGCTTATTTTCATTTGTACAACTAAAAACAACTCCCATTTTTGTCAACCGTGCTGATGCTTAAGTATGTGTAAATTGCTTTTGGGAGACCGTGTAACATTTTAACGCTGGCTCATGAAAAAAGACTTTCCGGAATCCGTTCGTTTATTATCACTGAGTTGTTTATACCTGCTATTTATTATAGGTATAACAAGTTGTGGCTTCAATAACAAGCAGCCAAAATGGACAATAGGCTTTTCGCAGTGCACCGGAGGCAATTGGCGTAACAACATGTTAGATGAGATGAAACGAGAGATTTCCTTTCATCCCGACGTCACCTTATTATATGAACAAGCAGACGGTGCTACGCAAAAGCAAATTCAGCAGGTCCAAAAATTGCTAAAAGAAAATATCGACCTACTCATCATTTCGCCAAATGAAGCAGAACCATTGCGGCCCGTTGTTGAAGCTGCATATTCCAAAGGCATACCCGTAATCGTTATTGATAGAAAAATATCTTCCACTTATTATTCAGCCTACGTTGGCGGTGATAATTATCAGGTAGGTTTTGCCGCAGGCGAATACATTGCCAGTCTTTTGAAACAAAAAGGTAAGGTGCTTGAATTTATTGTCTTACCCGGTTCGTCCCCCGCTTTTGAACGTTCAAAAGGTTTTAAAGATGCTATAAGCAGATTTCCATCTCTATCACTTTCTGCAGTAGTAAATGGGGAATGGCTCAAAGATTCCGCAAACAATCATTTAGATAGTATTATACAATCAAACTTAGATGCTGACGTCATTTTCGCACAAAACGACTTTCTTGCTCTTAAACTATCCGAATACTATAAAAGGAATCATTTACAAAAACCACACATTATTGGTGTAGACGGGTTGCCCGGTAAATCAGAAGGTCTAGAATTAGTTTCAAATGGAGAAATTACGGCAACATTACTTTACCCTACTGGCGGTGAAGAAGCTATTCGTACAGGTCTTAAAATTTTAAATAAACAACAGTTTAGTAGGGAAACGAAGCTACAGACCACTGTAATTGACTCAACAAATGTTCATTATATGCAAATGCAGGCTGCCAAAACGAATAGTTTGCAGCAAGCAATTGAAAAGCAACAATCAAACCTCACCAGTTTAAAAACCGTCTACAGTAACCTTAGAATATTTACATATATCCTTGTCGCTTCGCTCATCGTGTGTATAGTTCTTGCTAGTATGGCCTTCTATGCTTTTCGTGAAAAAAGAAGGATAAATAAAATTTTGGAACACCAAAATCATGAGATAAAAGAACAAAAAGATCAGTTGGAAGTTTTATCTGCGAAAGCTCAGGCAGCTTATGATGCTAAAGTAAATTTTTTTACTAGCATCAGCCACGAATTCAGAACTCCTCTCACTTTAATACTTGCACCTCTCGAGGCCTTAGCTGCATCTGCTAAAAGTAACTATGTGCAATCTCGAAACTTAACCCTGATCCATAAAAACGTCCTTCGTCTGCTGAGATTGATTAACCAGCTAATGGACTTCCGAAAAATTGAAGTAGATAAGATGCATATTAAAGCATCAGATAATGATATCGTTGAGTTTTTGCAGGATATAATTGAATCCTTTCAAAGTATAGCCTCAAAAAGAAAAATTGACTTAAGACTAATTACAAACGAAAGGCAACTGCAGGTATGGTTCGATGTGAACATGCTTGACAAAGTAGTATTTAATGTGCTTTCCAATGCTTTTAAATTTACATCGGACAATGGCTACATCTATGTCTATCTTAAATTAGATGAGTCGCAAAAGAATGCGCTGATTAGTATTGAAGACAATGGTGTAGGTATGAGTGAAGAGGCTGTAAAAAAAGCATTTGACTTGTTCTATCAAGGTGATTACAAACCAGAAAATGGCACAGGTTTAGGGCTGGCGCTTTCAAAGCAATTAATTGAGTTGCATCACGGTACTATATCTTTAAAAAGCGAGAAGTGGAAAGGAAGCACTTTTGAAATATCCCTTCCAATAGGCAATGCACATCTACGTCAAATTGAAATGACCGATGAGCCAACTGTTCCATTTATGTTTTATGAAGATGAGAAAGTTTATACAACACAAACTGTGGCAAAACAGAATGATGAACCCGAGCGTATTCAAAAACCAAAGAATAATTCAATACTCGTTATTGACGATAACAAAGACTTGAGGGATTTTATTTGTTCAACATTTGAAGATGAATACGAAATGCACCAAGCTGATAATGGTCAGGTTGGTATACAACAAGCATTTGACATAGTTCCAGATTTGATAATTTGTGATATTGTAATGCCAAGCAAAGACGGGATGAGCTTAGTAAATATTTTGAAGAACGATATTCGTACTTCACATATACCCATTATTCTTCTCAGCGGGCAAACTAATTTGCAGCAGAAGATTGAAGGGATGAAAAATATGGCAGATGTATACATCACTAAACCATTTAATGTTCAGTTCTTAGAACAAACAGTTAAGAGTCTCATTGCAAACAGAGTTAAACTGAAGGACCATTATACCTCCGAAATACCATCCTCTCTCAAAAATCAATCAGTTGGAAAAATTGATCGAAAATTTATCAGCGAATTTTCTTCGATTGTTGAAAGCAACATTGGAAATGAATCTTTAAATGCAGAAGATATAGCAAAGGCCTTAGGGATTTCTCGAATGCAGTTGTACAGAAAAGTTAAGGCCTTAATGAACATAAACGTAAATGACTATATCATGAATGTACGTTTGCAAAAAGCAAAGTTTTTACTACAGCATGAAGAACTAACTATTAGTGAAGTTTCCTATAGTGTTGGCTTCTCCTCGCCTGCTTATTTTTCTACAGTATTCAAATCGAAATTTGGATTAACACCAACAGCATTTAAGGAGCAATAGAAAACTATGCCTGTTCCTTAAGTTATTAATGATCTAAATAATTCCATCTGTCAACTCCGGTTTGTGTGGGCATGAGTGTGACCTAACAAAAGGTCGGCGGTCTTCCATCGGTCGGCCAACAAAAACCTCGCCAGCCCGGCATGGCACTGCTGCAGGCCAACACACGCAGCTTTGTGCAGCAGAGCCATACCGCCCTGCGGGTGCTCCGCAAGCTCCGCAGGCTGTCATGGTTTTCGGCCGCCCTCAGGTCGCCGCCGTCCGGCCCTTTACTGGCTGCAGCCCAGCCTACCTTGGTTGGCTCCCTTACTTCCTTTCGCTTCCGTTCCGTTTCGCTGCACTGCGCCTGCCAAGCCCACCGCACAATACCCATTCATTGGCCAGGCTTCATTGGCTCCACTCACTACAGCTACAGTCAGCGGTCGCTGCACTGCAGGATAGGCACGGCTACAGCCATCGGGCCTCCACCACTTTCTTGTGCGCCGCCGGCTGGCCACCCTCAGCTGCGGGCCTGTACCCTCCGGCTTCCGGGCAGTCGCTCCGCTGACACAGCTCCGCTTTACCTGCCCTACAGCCTGCGGTCACGGTTTTTGCATCGTTGCGCTGTTCAACTGCTATTTGTATTGATACAGTCGTAATAAAAAGAAGCAGTGAAAAGCAAAAAACCGTGCCAGGCCCTTGCGTATACGGACTGGTGCCTTCGCCTCACTTTGTCGCTGCATTCGTTCCTCATTCCGCTCCGCCGTTGCGGCTCCCGGCCCCAGCCTTCGGGTGGCTCGGCGCTGGCGGCGCTGAACTGCAGTACATATCCCAGCCATTTGAAGCCTTTGTAGCTGCAGTACTACGGTTTTGGGTGTGATACCGTCGCTGATTGACGATTTCGTTTCTATTCATTAATCCGTTTTTCTGACATCCCTCAAATACTGAATCAATAATCAGCATCCACGCAACGGGCTTGCATTTGGGCAATGGAATTTTTCGGCATATCCTATTCAGCATCGTTTGCCGATTCCTTTTAAAAGAAGAGAAAAAAGGCCAGCAAAGTTAGCTGCGGCCCCCACCGCACAAAGCCATCCTCGTATTTCCAAACCGAACGCAAGGCCAACGCACAAAGCCATCATTACGGTTTGGAAATACGAATGCCCGCAGCACCCCAAGGGCTTTCTTTTTTCTCTTTTTCTTTTAAAAGCAATTTTTATGAAAAACGCAAACGACGAACTGAGAGCCTACACCTGCACCGAAAATTATTACCGCCATCCGCTCAGCCGGTTGCTCTACACCGATGGCGTATGTGCTATGGCAGAAACCTTTCAGGCTTATTGGTTAATAGACCTGGTATTTAGCCACCAGCTCACGGCCAGCGTCCGCAAGGAAGGCTTTCAACAATGGCTGCTGCAGCGGCTTACCGGCCATCGCTTTGTAGCCGTGGCTGATGATGGCAATGGCAAAGAGATTGCCCGGCAAGAAATTCCGTTCAGCGATTTCGCAGCCGACCAGTGTACCCTGTACCTCGTTGATGGCGTACTGCTGCTGCCATCCGAATACTAAAACGTAGGGCCCTTGCTATTGCAAGGGCCCTACAACAAAAAAGCCCCGCCGGAACCGGCAGGGCCTATTGTACTCAAGAACTCAGCTGCTATTAAGAACCGCTCACTTTCACCAGTGCCAGTGCGTTGTATGTACCATTCTTCAACGAGTACATACTGCCGTTTACTTCCTGATAAAACTCAATACCCAACACGAGGAACAGTGGTTTGGTGCTGGCGGCTGTTACTGTGTTCGACAGGGTGAGTGCAGTGGTTGTGGTTGAATCAAGGGCCAGCACAGCACTCTCGGTCGAGTCAGATACATAGCTCTCTGACTCAAAGTCAACCTCAGCACCTGCTGAAATCAGTTTGAAGTGAGTGCTGCCACCTGGCGCCGCAATCATGTTGATGGGAACAAAAGGCGGGATAACCACTTCCAACGCACCGCTGGTGCGGTTGATGCTGGCGGTAAATGGTGCATACAGCGTAGTGCCCAGCTTGCCCCTGATATTGAAATCAAAGCCCTCCAACAGTTCGGCTTCCCCGTCAATCACGTTGCGCTGACCACGGTCGTTGGTTTCATCGGCCTGAATCACCTTCACAAAGTCAGCCGTCATACGGCTTACCATACGAGGGTCTGCAGTGTTTTGGAGCAGTGCCCGGAATGCAGTGCGAAGCAATTTGCCCGCCTTACCGGCCCGGCCAAATTCTGCCCCATTTTCCCGTGTACGGGCAAACGATGGATCGTTGGCAATGCGGTCGCCTTCAACCCCGCCCTTTTCACGGGCCAGGTACCCGTCCTGCGATTTGTAGAATGTGATGCCACCAATAGTGCCATCGAGTTTGATAATACCTTTTTGACGTGCCATTTGATAACGATTTTAGTGATTGATGCGAATTGCAATCCGAATTTACCACACGTTCAAAGCCTTACCAATTAAGCACTTCCAGCTTTCGGCATCCTTGCCGATTTTTCCATATTAAACCTATTTATCATGGTAAACTATTTAGTATTTTTACAATACCAAACAGGTAATTACAGTATAGATAAAGTATAGATAGAGTATTGAACCATGCAAAGAATTTGCATATATCCTAAGGACATCCAGTTAGTAACAGGCAAAAGTGAACGCTATGGCAGAGACTTGATTAAAAAGATCAAGGAGCACTTCCAGAAGCAGCCGCATCAGGTGGTAACCATCGAAGAGTTTTGCCAATATCTGGGCCTTTGTCCGAATACGGTGAACCAAATCATCCGGTAGCCATTCAATACTAAATGATGGCAATGGCTGCGCATTGCCATAACACTTCAAGTTGTTTTCTCTTCTTTGTGATGTGGTTATTGATGTTACCCGAGTCTCAGGTCACATTTGAGGTCACATAATGAAAAAAGCGTCACGATTTTATTCGTAACGCTTTGATTTTCAGGCTCCCCCTGCTGGACTTGAACCAGCGACCCTCTGATTAACAGTCACGGTTTTTATTCATTTCATTCTGTAGCATTCTTTTGCATTTTATATCATAATTCATTGATTAACAATGTATTGTGTGTTTTCCGTTTTGCATTCTGCATCCTTCTCTTTTACCTTTACACATTCCTTTTACTGCAAATTTACTGCAAATGAATACCCTCAAACCCACAGCAACTGTTTTCCTCGACACAAGGAGGGCGAAGCAATCCGGTAAGTATCCGGTGAAGCTTCAGGTATACTTCAATGGCAAGTCCATGGCCTACGCAACAGGTATTGATGCGACCAATGAAGAGTGGAATCGCAGTAAGGGAGACCGGATTAAAGATGAACGCATAAAAGAACTCAGATTAAAAAAGCTCGCAATAGTTCAGGCAGCTGAAAGCATCCTGCAAGAGATGGACGCTTTCTCTTTTCCGGAGTTCGAACGGCTCATGTTCAAACAAAAAGATGAAGCGCCAGCGGTAGCCACGCTCACCCTGAAACAATGGTTCGACAAATACATCAAACAGTTGGAGCAAGAAGGCAGAGAAGGCACCCGGGCATCATATCAAACCACGCTCAACTCCATTCTTGAATTTAATAAGGACGAGTCGATTAGGTTGCAAGACATCACCACGCAGTTCCTTATTGATTATGAGAAATGGATGGCAGCAGCCGGTAAGTCACCTTCAACACAGGGTATCTACCTGCGTCAGCTACGGGCTGTTATCAATCAGGCCATCAACGCCAATGTTATGTCACGAGACCAATACCCGTTCAAAGGTTTCACTGTGCCTGCGGCCAGAAACGTAAAAAAGGCCCTGACAGACAGCGACCTTAAGAAACTACTTGCCTATACACCCACGGACAATGCAATTGCAAAGGCACTTGATTTCTGGAAGCTGTCTTATCTGTGTAACGGCATGAACATGACCGATATACTAAACCTGAAGCACACCGACATCAGTGGTACCCAACTGCAGTTCTTTAGGCAGAAAACAAAACGAACCAAGAAGAAAGACTTACGGCCCATCAAAGTTTATCTGTCACCCGAAGCCATCGAAATCATCAACAAGTATCGTTCGCCTAATCCGGGATCGGTATTCTTGTTTCCGTTATTAGAAGGTACTGATAGCCCCAAAACAAAAAAGCAGCGATGCCAACGATTTATTAAAAAGGTAAATGAGGGGCTTAAGGCGATAGCAAACACACTGGAGCTGGAAATACCACCCACTACCTATGCAGCACGACACTCATTCTCTACCAGGCTCATGCGTAGCGGTGCACCCACACAGTTCATCAAAGAAAGTCTTGGCCACACCAGCATCATAACCACCGAAAACTACCTATCCGATTTCGGTGATGAGCAGGCGAAAGTATTTACGGAGGCACTATTGAAATTTTGAAATCAGGCAGTCTGTCATTTCAGCTGCCAGAAAAACAGGTCAAAATTGCCGCTCTTTCAATTAACCATTTTAAACGTTCATTTAGCATGCAGATACTCAATAATCTCTTAGAAAAACTGACGATTTCAGCAAAGCGTACGCATGGCATTACCTTTGCTTGAAAATACTGCACAATGAAAGCAAGAGCTAACACACGGGCTGCTCACCCATACATTATGGCCCTAGCTACCTGGGCAAAAGGTGGTAATAACATCAATAGAAAATAAGGCAATTTTTAAAGTATGACAATTATGAAGACAGTTCACTTGGGCAAAAATTCTATCTGCGATAACTGCAGCGCAGCTAGGGTGCCCAGCAATTATTTCTTAACGCTGCAGAGTAAATACCAAAAAAATGATAACACAAAAATGTAAAAATCCTACTTATTTAGTGGCTGGTGGCAACGGAGTTCCCGCCCCCACAGTAAAACAAAATCAAGCAGACGTTGAGTTCCTGACTATACCAGAGGCCGCTGCTTTTTTAAGAATCTCGATTTCCAAACTGCAGAAGATGATTGCCCAAAGGGAGATTTCCTTCTGCCAGCCCAAAGCAAAGGGCAAAATCACCATTCCGAAAAGTGTACTCATTGATTATCAGTACGCCGGTTTGGTTCCTACTGCGGCTTCTGTAGCCACCAGTGCTGTCACCCGTTTTCTTCACGTACACAATCAAAAGGGGGCAGCATGAATTCAATAAAAGTATATCGGGATGCAACGGGTGCACCCTTATTTGACCTAAATCAAACAGGTAAGCTACTGTTCGGTATTGGACACCACCATTTCATGCGAATCCTACGCAATCAGGGTTGGCTGTTGAAGAATAATACGCCTTCGCAACCCATGCTGAATAAAGGCTACATGGTTCACAAACTGAAGGGAATAACCTGCAACAACATCAGACTTTCTGTACCTGTCACCCTTGTTAGGATTGAAGGGTTGAACTATCTCAGGCGAGCGATTTTAAAACGCCACAGACAGGCACTAGCAAATAACAAATCCATTTAATCATCAGCAGACCAATGCGGCATCCCAACTCGGGGTGCTGCCTGGTGCTGCACCAAATTTTACTATATGTATAATTACAGCTTTTACATACCGGTCAACCTTGACCTCCCAAAAGTCATCAGCCAAAATCCACCATCATTTAGGTATAACTATCGTGACATTTACAAATTTTACCATCTGCTTCATTTGGTTAATAGCATCCCAGCTCACAGCAAGGAGAGTTTGACCAAGGCTGGATTTACCTGTATGCACTCTAATATCATGCAATCCTTTAATCATGAGTATGCGGCTTATCTGAAATACCTTGTACAAAAGGGCATCTTAGAGTGCGACAACCAATACATACCTGAGCAGAAAAGCAAGGGTTATCGCTTTACGGCACAGTACCGTAACTCCGACCTTCAACAGATAAAAATTACCAAACCAGCTATTTGCAAAAAATTGGATGCTGAATACTTCAGTGGAAGAAAAGCACATCCGGAGCTTGCTCGTTGGTTCAATTATAAACTGAGGTTGAATTACACCAAGGCAGTTGAGCGTAACGAGCAGTTTTATCATGAAAACTGGGACATACATGAACCGAAATTATTAAGCAAGTACGAGCATAATAAGTACAAGCTCACTGAATTCAGCAACCAAAGTTTTTATTTCCAGCAGGATGAGTTTGCCGGACGAATCCACAGCAACCTGAGCAATCTGCCCAAAATATTCAGGCCCTATGTCACTTATGACAAACAGCCATTGGTATGCGTGGATATAAAGAACAGCCAACCATACTTATTAACCAGAATACTGCAGCCAAACTTTTTTGATAAGGCTGCTAGGCAGCTCATTAAGAGTGGTTTATTGTATGCTAGCATAGCAGATATAGCAATGCTGGAAACCAAACAGCGAAAGGCTATCGCCACTAAAAAGAAAAAGGGCAAATGCAAAAATACCCCCGATAAATTGAGGTCGATGAAGCAGGCTCAACAACAGGCAAAGAAGCTGTATGAAAACATCCAGCAATCAGTAGCTTCCATACCAGAGCAGGAAATGATGGATTACAAATCGGCTGCATTAGGCGGCACTCTTTACGAGATGTTTATTCAGCGATACACCATGGAGACAGGATTGATAATCGAAAAACCTCAGGCTAAACTATTCTTCCTGAAAACCCTGTTTAGCTCACCAAGATGGGGCGTCAACAATCTTGAGTCTGGCAAAGCGATAATGAGCAAGATGTTTCCTTCGATATTCCAGGTGATAGAGATGTCTAAAATGATGTACAAAAATTATCTGGCCTGCCTGTTACAGAGCATGGAGTCAAATATCATCCTACACAGGGTAGCTACACGTATTGCCTGGGAAAGGCCTAACCTTCCCCTGTTTACCATACATGACAGCATTGTCACTACATTAGGAAATCAGGACTATGTGAACAACGTGCTGTTGGAAGAGTGCTTGCAAGCTACCGGCTTCCTTCCTGCAACAAGCATCGAAATCTGGACACCAGAAATGCAATCAATGAAATTGGCAGCCTAATTTGTTAATGGTTTTGCTGAAAAACGACACCTGTAAGGTTTGGCAGCGTTCATCGTCAAGTGCTGCCAACCTTATAGGGTATCGTAAAACGGATTGCTCGAAACTCAATACAGCAAAGGGTTTGACACCATACTTCTGACTTAATGAACTCTCCTTATATTATTCCTTTTCTACTTTATCCACATATTCTTTACAATTCATGTCTACTTTTAACTCATTTCAGGCCAAATTCTTTGCCTTCGAGCCCCATAAAACAACATCATCAAGTACATAACAACTCAAAGGTTACACGCAGAAATAATTTTTTGGAGTGTGCAAAATACATGAAAGAGTATCCTACTTGAATAGGTACTGATTCCTTGCTCTCTAATAAACAGAAATTAGCAAGCATTACATCTGGGCAATCACTTAATTTAGTCAACAGAAAGGGCGCCATTGGCCCCTGTAAAAGTGATGAGAATAGCCATGATGCTTCTTGCATACTGAAATAGATCAGTTTGCATCAACTATCATGGTTATTCTGCTTTTCTGAACCAAAGAAACCAACGGAGAATACAAAAACCATGAGCATAAATACACAGTCGCTTCAGCCACTTATCAACTTCATATACTCGGTTGCTGACCAGATATTGATTAATACTTACGAGCCGAGTAAATACAAAGATGTAATCCTGCCAATGACCGTTATCAGGCGATTGGATGCTGTGTTGGAGCCAACCAAAGACAAGGTGTTGGAAACTCACGAAAAATATAAAGACAAACTGAACGACATGACTGCTTTGCTCTCCAGCAAGCAAAACGGTAGCGGACAGGCTTTTTACAATACTTCGCCATACACGCTGAAAAAGCTATTGGAAGACCCCAAAAACCTGCGCAGCAATTTTGAAAATTACCTGAACGGCTTTTCAAATAATGTTCAGGACATCATCAGTAAGTTTAAGTTTCGTAACGAGATTGAAACCCTGGACGAAGCAGGCAAACTTTTTTCAACCATTGAAAAGTTTGTTTCGCCAAAAATCGACTTACGGCCAGAGAGTTTACCTCCTTTGGCAATGGGTTATGTGTTTGAAGATTTGCTCCGCAGGTTTAATGAAGCCACTAATGCCGAAGCAGGTCGACACTTTACGCCTCGTGAAATCATTGAGCTGATGACACACGTTTTGTTTCTGCCCGTAAAAGAGCAAATCCAAAACGGAACATTTTTGATTTACGACCCTTGTGCCGGATCGGGGGCGATGCTTACCGAGAGTAAGAAATACATTACCGATGAAGATGGCGAAATAAAATCGAAAGCTACGGTTCATGTTTACGGACAGGAAAATACGCCAACCATTTACGCCATATCGAAATCAGATATGCTACTGAAAGGCGAAGACCCTGAAAAGATTGTGTATGGCAGCACCCTAAGCCAATACGGATTCCCAAAAGACCTTCGCTTTGATTTTATGCTGACCAACCCTCCTTATGGCACGAGCTGGGCTGACGATAAAAAAGCATTGAGCATTGGCGACAAAGGCAAAATCATTGACTCTCGCTTTCAAATCAAACAACGCTATGCACAATTTGCTGAACCGGCTATTACCCGAGTGAATGACGGGCAGTTGATGTTTGTACTGCATATGCTCAGTAAGATGAAAGAAACAGAGCAAGGCAGCCGCATTGCTACAGTTCACAATGGTTCTGCCTTGTTTACAGGCGATGCAGGACAAGGTGAAAGCGAAATCCGCAAGCACATCATTGAAAGCGATATGCTGGAAGCCATCATTGCTTTGCCCAACGATATTTTTTACAACACGGGCATTCCGACTTACATATTCATCATTACTAATCGAAAACCAAAGCACCGGCAAGGTCAAGTACAACTCATCAATGCCAATGGAGAAAACTTCTTTGGCAAAATGAAAAAATCATTGGGTAGCAAACGCAATGAGTTGGTACCTAAAAACATCAACGACATTACCAAACTCTATCTGGAATTTAAAGAAACCGAACACAGTAAATTGTTTGACAACAACGAGTTTGGCTACAGCCAAATTATTGTGCACCGCCCGTTGCGACTGATGGTGCAGTTTACTGCCAAACGCATTGCAGCGCTTCGCTTTGTGAGCAATAATGCTGCCTTGCGTGAAGAACTGTTTAAAGAATTTGGCAACGAAGTGTATGACAAAAAAGCCACTGCCAAATTAGAACAATGGCTGCTCAATTACTTTATGCAGGACAGTGACGAAGAAGAAACCGAAGAGGAAGCAAGCGAACTTACCATTGCTTCATTGCCTAAGAAGAAACAGAAAATTGTAAAACAATTGCTGGATACGGCTGTGTGGCAACGTGACCTTGGCCTGATGAACCACGCCAAAACATTGGCAGAAACCATTGGCGACAAATTGTTTGACGACTTCAATGTGTTTGAAGAATTGCTGGATAAGGCGTTGAAAAAGCAAAGCATCAAACTGGCAGCCAAAGACAAAAAAGATTTGTTGAGTGCCGTAGGTTGGACAGATCCGAAAGCAGCAGCCGTAATAAAGAAAAAGCATAAAGACGGCAGCATAGAATATGTAAGCGACCCTGCCTTGAAAGATTACGAAAACATACCACTGAAAGAAAACATACAATCCTTCTTTGAACGGGAAGTAATACCCTTTGCCGATGATGCCTGGTGGAACGAAGACGAAACCAAAGTGGGCTACGAAATCAACTTCAACAAGTATTTCTACCAATACACCCCGCCCCGCAGCAAAGAAGCCATTGCAGCCGACCTCTTTGCCATTGAACACGAAACTGAAAACCTGTTAAAAGAGATTGTGGCATGATAGCAACAAATGTGAAATATAAAAAAACAGGAATAGCATGGATGCCGGAAGTCCCAACACATTGGAAATTGATACGTTTGAAATTCATTTCTGATGTAAAATTTAGCACAGTAGACAAGCATTCGCACAAAGAGGAGATGAAAGTTAGGCTTTGTAATTATGTTGATGTTTATAAAAACGAATACATCACTAATGATTTGGAGTTTATGGAGGCTTCGGCAACTGATGATGAGATAAAGAGGTTTTCAGTTAAGAAGGGCGACATACTACTTACAAAAGATTCGGAAACCTTTAATGATATAGCAGTACCTGCATTTGTTGTCGATGATATTGAGAATCTTGTCTGTGGTTACCACCTTGCACAAGTAAGAGTAAACGAACACATTATTGATAGTAATTTTCTTTATCGAGTTTTGCAGTCAAGAGTTGTTAACCATCATTTTACGATTGCTGCAAAGGGCGTAACAAGGTGCGGGCTAAGCTATGATGATATATCAAGTGTCTTTATCCCATTTCCAGAATCACTTGAAGAACAAAAAGCGATAGCTAGGATTTTGGAAAAAGAATCAGCCAAAATCACCCGTTTCATCCAAACCAAGCAACGCTTTATTGAATTGCTGAAAGAGCAGCGGCAAAGTATTATTACCAATGCCGTTACCAAAGGCATTGATGATGGGGTGAAGATCAAGGAAACGGTGTTGGGCGAAATTCCTGAACACTGGGAAGTGAGAAGGTTGAAGTTTTGCTTGAATGAAAGATTAAAATATGGTGCAAATGCTTCGGGTGATTACTATAATCCAAGTTGGTATCGTTACATAAGAATAACCGACTTTACTGCTGATGGAACCTTAGACGAAAACAACAAACTATCATTATCGCCCGAAAACGGCAAAGATTACGAACTGAAAGATGGAGACATATTGCTCGCAAGAAGTGGTGCAACAGTTGGTAAATCTTTTCAATTCCGTTTGGTTGATAGAGACGAAAGATGCAGCTACGCAGGTTATTTAATTAAAGCATCGCCAAATGAAGAAATCATTTTATCTGATTTCTTATACAATTACACACTTTCAAGCAACTATGAAAACTGGAAAAATTCAATTTTCATTAAGGCAACAATTGAAAATATATCAGCAGACAAATACGCTAATTTATTAGTGACATTGCCCCCTGTAGAAGAACAAAAAAGGATTTTAGAACACATAAAATCTGAAACCAAAACCCTTGATATTGCCATCAGCAAAGCCGAAAGAGAAATCGAACTCATCAAAGAATACCGGGAAGCCATGATAGCTGAGGCGGTAACGGGACGAATAAAATTGTAAAAAATGGAAACGAAGGGTAATGAATTAGAAATGTTGGTTTTTAACCGCTTTACAGCCGCACTTCAACAAAGTGGTTTGGAAGTTCGTCTTCAGGATAGGTGGGAAACCCCAACTCTTAAAAGGCGATTCGATATTGTTATTTATAAAAATGTTCATCCGCTTGCTGTAATCGAAGTAAAAACAACTCTTCAAAATAAAGATTTTTTTGCTCGTGCCACTGATACTTTACGTTCCGCCCTATCAATTACCAATGCAAGATTTGGTATTGCTACCGATAACGAAACATTTTATTTCTACGATAGAAACGAAAAAGAGCTTGATTTTTTTCAGCTTTCATTTGATGACATCATCAAACGGCTTTCAAATCCTGAAAAAGTCAAGATACAAAAGAAGGACAGAGAAGATGTTTTAAATATCATTATACAAGCAGCAAACCAACACTTACAGGATAATACTGAATTTCTCACTTTCATTAAAAGTAAATCATTTTTAAGCAGAATCCAGTTTGACCAAAATTCAAACACTTACTTTTTTTCTGATGATGATGGTGGAATCACTTCATTTGAAAATCAGTTCTTCAATAAAATGTTTGGTGAGTTTAAAGACACGCAAATTTGCCGATACACTGGACTGAAAACCATTTTCGATATGCTGAGTTACTTGTCATTCCGAATGAGTGGTTTAGTAGGAATGAATGACAAATCGGAAGTGAATTATGTGGAAAACTATTTGAATCGGGATAATGGAACCATCAGCATTGAAAAGCCACTCATCAAGGAACATCACAACACCATTATCGCTATCAATAACCGATACATTACATCTTGCTCCAAAATTGAACGCAAAGATGATTTAACGCTATGGCGTTTGTATTCAGATGATGCCAAAGGCGTTTGCCTTGTCTTTGATGTAAAGAAAAGTAATTTGAACAAGCACGTTCTTTTACAAAAAGTAAAGTATGCAGACGAAAACGGCAACCACAAAGAGTTAGACTTTTTGAAACAAATTAAAGTTGAAGTTGAACGGCTAACAGGATTCAAGTTTGAATTTCGGAAATTGGGTTATTGGAAGCATTTCTTCAAAGCCAACGATTATGCTATCGAAGAAGAAGTAAGGCTTTTAATCATTGATAATGATAGTCTGGTTAAGCTAAAAACAGACTGGGTAATGACATACACCCATTCAATTATAAACCCAGTCATTGATTTCAGACTAAACAGCAAGTTGTTTCCCATTCAATTGAAGTGCATTTTATTAGGGCCGAAATGCCCTGAGCAGGAAACAAATTTTGTTCAGATTGATGAGATGATTCGTAGGAAAAGAAAAGAAATAAAAGTCAAAGGCTACGACTCAAACTTAAGAAATTTGAAAGTTGAGTTATCAAAGATTAACCATTATAGGTAGTAGCTAACAGACACCCAATAAAGCAAATGGATATTAAATGACAGAAGCAGAATTACATCAATACCTCAAATCGCATTTTCCCAAAGAAAATGAGCATTGCGAATGGAAGGCATTCCGCAATCTGCGGTCTGACGTATCGGGTCGTGCAGGTGATGATGTAATTTCTTATGTGTCGGCCATTGCCAATATGGAAGGCGGGCATTTAGTAATGGGCGTAGAAGATAAAACCTTGTCCATCTTAGGTATTCAGCAGTTGCACGATTATACTCCGGAAAATTTTCCTTATCGTATTTTGGGTAATTGTACCCACTTACCAAGCGAGGGGTTAAAAGTGGAATCCTTTACCACAAGCGATAGCCACAAAACCATTTGGGTTTTGCACATTCCTAAGCATGCGGCCCGGCAGCCGGTAATTGCCCACAAGAAAGCCTGGCAACGCAGTGGCGATAGTCTGATTGAACTTACCGCCAGCCGTAAGGAAAACATTTTGATTGAGCCCTTGCATACCATAGATGATTGGAGTGCTGCGGTTTGTCCAGACGCCACAGTGCAGGAACTAGATGAAACGGCAATAGCGATAGCCCGTCTAAACTTTAAGGTTAAAAACCCACGATTGGCCGTTGAAATAGAGCAGTGGGATAGTGTTACTTTTCTTACAAAAACCAAATTATTGGTCAACGGTCATGTTACCCGCACAGCCATTTTATTATTGGGCAAGCCCGAGGCTGTTGTGCATCTTAATCCCTTACAGCCTCAAATTAGTTGGGTTTTATACACCAAAGACAAAGTAGAGAGGGATTATCAGCACTTCGAGCCTCCTTATATTCTTGCGGTAGATGATGTTTATGCCAAAATACGTAACCTGAAATATCGCTACCTGAAAGATGGTACTCTATTTCCAGAAGAAATAGAACAATACGATGCCAAGAATATCAAAGAAGCATTAAGCAATTGCATCGCCCACATGGATTTTACGCTTGGCGGCCGTATTACTGTTGCTGAAAATGAAGATGGATATATCTCTTTTACCAATCCCGGCACGTTTTTACCAGGTAGTGTAGAAGATGTATTAAAAAGTGAGGACCCTCCTTCGTTTTATCGCAATACACTATTGGCTAAAACAATGGAATCTTTCAATATGATTGACTCCATTGGTAGCGGTATCAAACGAATGTTCAGGGTTCAGCGTGATAGATTTTTCCCTATGCCGGATTACGACTTTACGGGCAATAAAGTAAAAGTGACTCTGATTGGTAAAGTTCTGGATATGGAATATGCCCGGGTGCTTGCCCGCAACCCTGAACTTAGCTTGGACGAAATCATCTTATTGGATAAGGTGCAAAAGAAAAAGGAACTCAATGATGCGGAGGTGAGGGTGTTAAAGGCCAAACACTTTATTGAAGGGCGAAAACCAAATTTTCATATTTCAGTTTCCGTTGCTGAAAAAACAGAACAGAAGGCAGACTATATCAAAACTCGTGGTTTTAAAGATGACCACTACAAGGCCATGATTCTGGAGTTCATTGAAAAGTATGGTACTGCATCCAAAGAGGACATTAATAAACTTGTGCTCGATTTACTGCCAAAGGTTTTAAACGAAGAACAGCGTGCCAACAAGGTGCGCAATCTGGTCTACGCCATGTCGAAACGAGATAAAACGATTAAAAACTCTGGCACTTCCCGCTATCCTAAATGGATAAAAAATTAGATGAACTTAGATGAAAAATTAGATGAACTTTAGACAAATAATCAACACAACTCATTGATAATCAATCAATTTTTTTCTGAAAAGTAGAAGAATATTGAAAGAAATAGATGAAACTTAGACTTATGGCTGTAGATACATCAGAAAAAGGATTAGAAGCACACATCACACAGTATTTGTGTTTAGTGAATGGCTTTGAAGAGCGCCATTTCAACCACTACAATCGCACTGAATGTGTAGATGAGGAACTGCTGTTTAAGTTCTTGGATGATACCCAACCCCAAGAAGTAGCCAAACTAAAGCAAAGCCACGGCAGTAATTTCAGACAACGGATTTTATACTTGGTAAACCGCAAAATAAAAGACGATAAAGTAGTCAATGAAAAATGCTTGGGTGGTATCATCAACCTGCTTCGCACCGACATTACAGACGGCAACACAGGTATCAAGCTCAAGCTGTTTTACGATAAACCAGTTTCCAGTTTAAACCCCAAAAACGCTGAACTCTACGAGAAGAACATTTTTTCTGTGACCCGTCAGGTGCATTTCAGCACACAAAATGAAAAGTCACTGGATTTGGTGGTATTCATCAATGGTTTGCCTGTTATAACGTTTGAGCTCAAAAACGAACTTACCAAGCAAGATGTGAAAGATGCTATCAAGCAATACAAAACCACCCGTGACCCGAAAGAAGAGTTGTTTCGTCTTGCCCGCTGTTTGGTTCATTTTGCAGTAGATACAGAACAAGTGTGGATGTGCACTCAGCTCAAAGGCGAGAGCTCATTTTTCCTTCCATTCAACAAAGGCAATAACAACGGTGCAGGAAACCCACCCAATCCGTCAGGCATCAAAACGGATTACCTCTGGAAAGAAATTTTAACCAAAGACAGCATCACGAACATTATTCAAAACTATGTTCAACTGATAGAAGAGGAATCGGAGAAGATTTTGCCCGATGGCAAAATCAAAAAAGAAAAAACCAAAAAGCTCATATTTCCACGCTATCACCAATTAGATGCAGTGCGTGGTCTATTAGCAGATGCTAAAGAAAACGGAGCTGGGAAAAAATATTTGATACAACATTCGGCTGGTTCGGGTAAAAGTAATTCTATCAGTTGGCTGGCACATCAGTTGGTAGGGTTGTTTGACAAAACCAATACTTCAGCCGTTTTCGATTCTGTCATTGTAGTAACCGATCGTGTGGTGTTGGATTCACAAATTCAACGAAACATCAAGCAATTTGAGCAAGTTTCGGGCTTAGTGGAACATATTGACAAGGGTTCAAAACACCTGAAAGAAGCGTTGGAAGAAGGCAAGAAAATCATTATTACCACTATTCAGAAGTTCCCATATATCGTCAATGACATTGGCGAACTACCAGGAAACAAATTTGCCCTCATTATAGACGAAGCACACAGTGGCCAAAGTGGAAACACCGCAGGCAAATTGAATGCCACACTAAATAAGGACTTTGAAATAAAAGATTTAGGTGGCGGAGAAATTGTATACATCAACAGAAAAACCGGTGAAGAATTAACAGGAGAAGATATCATCGCATATTTGGTTGAAAGCAAGAAAATGCTAACCAATGCCAGCTACTTCGCCTTCACCGCTACACCAAAACCAAAAACGCTTGAATTGTTTGGTGTCAAATTCACAGAAGAAAACAAAGACAAATTCCGTGCATTTCACTTGTATTCGATGAAACAAGCCATCCAGGAGCACTTTATTGTAGATGTGCTACGGAACTGCATCACATACAACAGCCATTTTGCACTACTCAAAAAAATTGTAGACGACCCTTTATTTGACAAAAAGAAAGCGCAGAAGAAACTGAGGGTTTATGTAGAAAGTCATGAACTGAATATTGCCCGCAAAACGGCAGTAATGATAGAACATTTTACCAACGAGGTCGCTGGTAAAATGAAAATCAAAGGGCTTGCTAAAGCAATGGTTGTAACCAGTAGCCGAAGAAATGCGGTCAAATACAAGCGGGCATTTGATACTTACCTGAAAGACAACAATATACCTTACAATGCTATTGTCGCATTTTCTGGTGAGATAGATGGGCAAACCGAATCTTCATTAAACGGTTTCGCAAGTGAGGCAATTCCAGATGAGTTCAAGAAAGCCAACAACAGATTTTTGATTGTGGCAAATAAATATCAAACGGGTTTTGACCAGCCCCTGCTACATACTATGTATGTAGACAAGAAACTGGGAGGTGTAAATGCTGTACAAACTCTTTCTCGATTGAACAGAACCACAGCTGGCAAAACAGACACTTTTGTATTGGACTTTGCTAACTCTACTGATGAAATAAAAGATGCATTTGAACCATATTACGAAACAACTATTCTGGGTGAAGCCACTGACCCCAATAAGTTGTTTGACCTACAAAATGCATTAGATGCATATCAAGTTTACACCAATAGACAAGTCCATGACTTCTCGGATAAAATTGTTCAGAATGTTTCTGTTGACCAACTGCATATTATTTTAGATGCAGCAGCCGATGTGTTCAGAACAACGCTTGATGAAATATCACAAGAAGATTTTCGAGCAAAATGCAAATCGTACATTCGGCTATATGTGTTCCTTGTACAAATTTTGCCGTTTACCAATCCCTATTTAGAACGGCTGTACGTTTTTCTGAATCACTTGCAAAACAAAATTCAAAAAGAGCAGGATGAAGATTTGGCAAGTGGCGTTACAAACACCATCGACCTTGATAGTTACCGATTGCTGAAACAAGGAGAATTCACCATCACCCTACAGCAAGGTGATGAACTAATGCCAGCATCAGAAATGGGCAGCGGAGTCGCAGAACCTGAATTGGAGCTACTATCAAATATTGTAAAAGCATTTAATGACCGTTTTGGGACACAGTTTACTAATGAAGACAAAGTCCGCAAAATGGCTGCAGACCTTTTACAAGACGTACAAGATGATAAGGCTGCAATGGATAACATCTCTGCTTCACTTGACAAGAATGACATTCAAAATGCACATATAACGTTCGCAGAAACTTTGAAAGAAAAAATGATTAATCACATCGACAGCAACTTTGAAGTATTCAAAGAATATAACGAAAACCCAGAATTCAGGACACTTCTTGTTGGTTCAATGTTCAAATTGATGCATGCTAATTTTGTAAATAGAACCTTCAAATAACACAAGTTTTGCTTGGATATCGGTTTAGCAGTGAACAACTGAATGCTACTTTATTCTTTCCAAATCATAAATGGTGTGAAAATCATTTTTCTCTCCATTAATAAGCACCAGGCTGTTAGGAGTCAAAAATTCTATTCTGAAATGGACAGAGGCCCAAGGTCCTGTTGATGACCGTTCCATTGTTATGATGGAGTCATTCCGTATGAATTCAAAGTCATTAGTGAAATCGAAGTCATCCTTACCACCAATCAACTGCACCTTTTTCATTCTATACGTTTTATTATAAAACTCAAACTCCGCAGTGCCCTCTTTGGCAGCAACCATTATCAAATTTCCATATCCATCGCCACTACGCATCATATACTTATAGGTGCCCTTCCACTTACCTTGAAGCATTTCAAGCTTACTGGTATCTTCTTTGCTGCCGCTATCAGCATCGTCTTTGCTACCTATAACATTACAAGCGAACATTAGCAGAATCATGGTTAAAATGGACACCTGTTTCATAGTGAACTGGATTATTGAGGTTATACTTATCCCTTGTTTACTGGGTTCGAATATCTCCATATGAGAGTATAGCTCTCATGTATATGGGTTAAAGGGGAACATCTAAAGGCTTTGCCTTCCTAATCCTGTACACAATATATACATTTTTAAGAGCTGTGCGTATTTCAAACCACAAGTGTATCCCCCTAGTACCAACCCGAAAAAACCTACCCCTCCACACTTCAGGGTCGAAAGCCCCCCCTATAGCAAATGTTGGTATGTGCACTACCAGGATTACGGCTGTAGGTCATTTCATTTTTCATTCAAAAAATTAAAATCATGGTACAGGTTACAAACTTTGCTGTCCGCCAAAGAAAGGATGGCACCAGCTTCACTACGCTCGAATTGACAGGTGGTCTTGAATTGGTTCAATCCCAAACAACCGGCAACTTTTATGCTACCGTACGTAAGTGTAGTATCCCAAGCACTTTCGATGAATCTTTAGCCCAAATGATGGTTGGCCAGCAAATTGAAGGCGACATTGTACGGGTACAGGTAGAGCCTTACGAGTACGTAAACAAACGTACTGGTGAGGTTATGGTATTAGCACACAGCTATGCATACCGGCCAAAAGGTTCTGTAGAATTGATTGGGCAGACTCAGGTTCAAGAATTACAACTGACCTAAATGTCATCAAACCAGACGCATCCCTTTATTGGGATGCGTTTTTATTCGTTTATACAATTAATAGCCCACTTACAAAGTTCGCAAAATCATATCTTTATACATCACATTGTTCAATCCCAAAATCGTAGAATCATGAAAATCACACATTCGATCGTTCTTCTTTGTTTGATTACGCTATTCGCTTGTAATAAGGATACAAGTAATAACTCGCAGCCAACAAATACAAAAGCATATCTCAAGGTGGTGGCAAACGGCACAACATTCGAGTTTAATGAAGGAGATAGGGAACTAGAATTCAGTCCTCAATTTGGCTCCAGCACTAGTGTATTTTGCGGGCAAGTGCTCACAGTTCGTAAAACTAATGGCCCGCTTTCTATCTACTCACATCTTTACTTCTCTCAAGTAGGAGGTAGCTTAATTGTAGGTACTTACAGATTCAGACACGGCGACCCTACACCCTGTAGCTCAAGTGGAGGTTGGGTTGGCGAACTGACGCTTAATGGTGTTTATTATCAATCAAGCACTGGAAATACCAATGAATTCATCATTACTAAGATTGAAAACGGAAAGGCTACCGGCACTTTCAGCATGACCATTTCAGAATGGAAGAATAATCCTGATTATGCAAATCGCTCTGTCAACTTAGTTGGTCAATTTTCAAATATCCCCATCAAACGATAGTTAGGTCAAGTCATCGAATTAGCAAAGGGTCGGTAGTACACACTACCGGCCCTTTTTCATTTTCAACAATCAAATCTCCGTTTATGCAACTGCAAAAAGCACAACGCAAACGTGCAAAAATCCGCATGGCACTTCAAGGCCCATCTGGCTCAGGTAAAACCTATTCCTCTCTGCTGCTAGCTTTTGGCCTTTGTGGTAATTACAACAAGGTCGCTGTAATTGATACAGAGAACCACTCAGCCGACCTCTACGCTCATCTTGGTGATTATAATGTACTCACCCTGAAAGCTCCGTATAACCCTGAGCGTTATATGGAAGCATTGGCTACCTGTGAAAAGGCTGGAATGGAAGTAATAATCATTGACTCCATTTCGCATGAATGGGACAACCTGCTCGACTACCATTCCTCTCTGCCTGGCAACTCATTTACCAACTGGGGAAAGATTACGCCAAGGCACAATGAGTTTGTACAACGCATCCTGCAGTCTCCATGCCACATCATTGCTACCCTGCGTACCAAACAGGATTATGTACTCAATGAGAAGAATGGCAAGATGGTACCGGAAAAGGTTGGGCTGAAAGCCGTCCAGCGTGATGGCCTTGATTACGAGTTCACATTGGTATTCGATTTGGATATCAAGAATTACGCATCGGCTTCAAAGGACCGAACCGGTTTGTTCTTTGCTAAGCCAGAACAGAAAATATCTCCCGAAACTGGTATAACCATTCGCAAGTGGTGTGAAAGCGGTCAGGAAATAACTGCCGATGATATCACAGCTCGGATAAACGATTCCCAAAGTATTGGAGAACTGTTAGAGCTGTACAAGCACTACCCTCAATTCAACGCTGCATTACAGCCAGAATTCGAAAACCGTAAACGCCAAATTCTCATTGGCAAAGAAGTAACCGCACAATTAGCAACCCAACAAATCAGCAACAATGGAAAACATGAATAACAACCACTTGCCCGTATTGGATAGCCGCCAATACTCAACAGCATTTGAAGATGAGCACCAAAGCACGAGCCGACCCTTCATAGAGGCAAATACGATACAAGCATCACTGGCTGATATCAGAAAGAACCATATCATACCGGTGTTCGTGAAAGATAACCAGACGCTCATCAGTCATGTAGAGTTCATTGATACAGCTTTCGATGTAGCATCCGACCTCTTCCATGGTGAAATCATCATGAAGCCCGCTATCAGGTTATCACACCCAATCAAAGGCAGAATACCTTCTGCCAAAGACAAGTCTGCGAATGAGCTGTATGAGCACGAGAAGACCATTTACTACGAACGGATGGCATTCGTCATTGAAGTGCCTTCCATTCAGTCTGATATAATGGGCAATTCGCTGTCACTCACCATTGGTGGAGTAAAATCTTATAGCCTGGACAACCTGTACAGCAGAAAAGGAGCTGATGAGCATTTCAAAATGTTCATTGGCTTTCAAAACAAGGTATGTACCAACCTCTGTGTATGGTCTGATGGATTTGTAAGCGACCTGAAAGTGGGTAGTCTATCCCAATTGAAGGCCAGTATTTACGGTATGATTGAAAACTACAACCACAAATGGCACTTAGAAAACCTGAACAAACTGAGTCAGTATAGCCTAACCGAGCAGCAGTTTGCTCAGCTCATTGGGCGATGCAGAATGTATCCCAACCTGCCTGCCAATCTCAGGAAAGAAATACCAAACCTGTTGCTGACAGACACACAAATGAACATGGTGGTTCGGGATTACTACAGAGACAAAAGCTTCTGCCGTGATGCCCAAGGAAACATCAACATGTGGAAGCTTTACAACCTGTTTACCGAGGCCAACAAAAGCAGTTACATCGACCAGTTTCTAGACAGGTCGGTAAACAGCTTTGAGTTTGTGGATGAAATCACATCCCACTTAGAAACCAGTTCATCCAGTTGGTACCTGAATTAACCGTATTGATTCACTTATACCCCCTGCTACCAGTAATCGGTAGTAGGGGTGTTAATCCCTTGAAATGCAAAAACTTGAATACCAAAGCAGTAATTCTTTACTGGTAATTAATTCTAGCGGGGAACTAAGACAATTGTTTGTTCCATTCCGAGTAATCGTAATTGATTCGGATATCCTTCACGTACAAAAAGGATGTTCTGTATTTGTAGAGGCAGTAAAACCGGATGTAAAGGAAAGAATACTGTTTAGGGTATTTCATCTCTGGATACCTTACAGCGTATTCGAGCTAATAGAATTCGGGCCAATGAAATAGTAGCTACCTTGTGAACTGTAACAAATGCAGAGTAAGTATGGTAAACCAGTTTGACTTCCATACGACCATAATATGCTTTGAATTCCGTGAGAGTTTTACTGCAAATCTTACTGCAAATAAAAAAGCGGCTACTAACTTTCGTTTGTAACCGCTTGATTATCAAGCTCCCCCTGCTGGACTTGAACCAGCGACCCTCTGATTAACAGTCAGATGCTCTAACCAACTGAGCTAAGGAGGAATG